>JAKAOS010000001.1 GCA_021823165.1 Actinomycetes bacterium
CTTGTCTGCAGCCAATCCGGCGGCCTCCCGCCTCTTCCGCCAGCGCCATTTGGCCGCTAGGGCGCAGAGGTGGATTGCCTCAGAGGACCCGACCGTAGCGCAACCCACACCGTCGGGGGAGTGGTAGAGGTCGGCCAGGATGCTGACACAGCGGTTCTGGATCTCGGTGGTGCGTGGGTATTCATCGGCATCGACGTAGTTGCGGTTGAGGGACTCCAGGATCAAAGAATCGGCCTCGGGCTCCATCCAGGTCGTAACGAAGCTGGCCAGGTTCAAAGCGGGATTGCCGTCGAGTTGCATCTCGTCATGGATGAGTTGGCGGGCCAAGCTGGGGGGCATGCCCGCCTCCGGCATGCGGTTACGTGGAACGGGCGAGCGAAGCTCTCGGGACCCATAGGCCGGGGAAAGCGCACCTTCGTCGTCCCTTTTTCCAGAAAGCATCCAACGCTCCTCTCTCCGGCTCGCACCGGCCTATGCCACCTCTCATCAGGGGCGGCCACAGAAGTGCATATTTGCACCACCAATGCCCTCTCGTGAGCGCGAGGATGGAGGAGGCGGACAGGTGCCGCTGCCCGCCGGGGGAAAAGGGGGGATCGGTGTCAGTCAAAGAGGCAACTTCGGAAACTTCTAGGGACGCGGTCACGCCTGGCCGGGAGGAGGCTTCCTTCCAGGGGCTTGCAAAAGTGGTGGTGCAGCTCTCTGAAGCAAGCGTCTCGGGCCAGGAAGCGCAGCTCCGGGCGTGTGTGGATCTTTGCGAGAGCGTCGGTGAGAACTCCAAAATCGAACTCGTCGCGTACGGCCCGGCGGTTCGCGCCCTGGTTCAGGGCCATCACCTCGCCGGGACGGCGGGTTGGCTTGCCTCAAGGGGTGTAGGGATCCGGGTGTGTCACAAGAGCCTGGTCATCCATGGAGTACTGCCCCGGTCGCTGGTGCAAGGCGCCGTGGTGGTGGCTTCGGGGATGGAGCACGTGGCAATGCGCCAAATGGAGGGTTGGGCATACATCAGGCCGTAAAGCCGAAGTGGGGTCGGGTGCAAGGCTCTTGGGCCGTGCTTGATTTGGCTTCAGGCCCAGCGCAGGGCCCGGCGCATCTGGCGCCTTGTCCTGGTGAGAGAGGTGGAAAGGCGCACGGCCCCATCCAGTGCCATTGCCAGGGACTTCGCCGTTCCTGGTGTGGCACCGGCGAGGAGTTCGTTCCAGTACATGCCCCAAGCCTGTGCGACCGGTCCCTTCATCCAGGGGCCGGTGAGCACGGCGCCGAACAGGCCCATGGTCGAGGGATGCTCCAGCACCAGTCGCTGGAGAGCGGCGGTGGAGCCGTGGAATCCGGCATGGTTGTCCCTTATCCATGCGGTGTAGTTGCCCGCTGCGTTGGCCGGGCTTGCGACTATTGACCGTGAGGCGGCGATGCCACTGTGCATGGCCTGGGCAATGCCCTCGCCCTGCATGGGGTTGACCAGACCAGCCGCATCCCCGACCAGCAGGACGCGGCCGCGGGCCGGCCTGATTCCGGCCAGGCCCATTCTCAGCCAACCGCCCAGGGGACGCGAGGAGGAACCTGGGTCGTAGCCGGCCAGCACGCCGGAGGCCGAGAGGGAATCGATGAAGGGATCGAGGCGCTTGGCGGCCACCGCCGCCGCTCGTCGGTTTGCCCCCACCGCCACGCCCAGCCCGGCATTGACGGTCCCGTCGGGCCCCGGGAATGCCCAGCCATAACCGGGGAGATGGCTGAGCGCGGAGTCGGACCAGAAGAAGATGATGGGGAGGGCGAGGTCGGCTTTGACATAGCGCCTGATGGCAAATCCGAACATGGAGTCGTTGGCATCTGACAGGTGAGCAGCGGATCCAACCGCGGAGCTGGCGCCATCGGCGCCTATCACCCAGTCGGCCAGCAGGCTGGCTCCGCCGGCAAGGGCAATTTCGCGTGCTCCGCTATTGCCGTCTAGCCCTACGACCTGTCCGGTGATGTCCATTGCCCCCATCTCCAGTGCCGCTTGGTGCAGGTGGGCATCGAAGCTGGAGCGTGGCATTGACAGTGCCCTGCCGGGATGGTCGGTGCCCGCCACGGCCGGAAGGACGCGGCGATTGCCCCCGGGTCCCATCAGTGCCATGTCCCCGACCACAACGGCCCCGTCCGGGACGAGCCGCTCCTGGTCCAGTAGCGCCAAGCCCTGGGGGCCCACCAGGTCCCCGCATGCCTTGTCCCGGGGGAAGGCGGCCTTGTCGATGAGGGCGACTTTGGCCCCCGAACGCGCCAGAGATCTGGCGGCCATGCTTCCTGCAGGTCCCGCGCCACAGACGGCCACGTCGAAACGCTCCATGGTCTTCTTTGTAATGCCTCGGGGCTTTCGGACAGTCACCCCGAGCCATTGCTTTGCTACATGGGTTCGTGGAGGCGACGGAGGACGAGGGTAAAGGAATGCCCTGGCCTGGGTGGGAGCAGCACCGCTGCTTCCCAGTAGTCCCCATCGGGTGCAGGCCGTTTGGCAAGGATCTCCCTTCCCCCTGCCGCGGTTTTGGAAAGAGAGATGACACTCCAGTGGTGCATCTGCAGCTGGGCTGGGAAAAAGGCATAAAGCGTGGAGTTGGCAAGGGGAGTTGTAAAGCTTACGGAACGGTCGAAGTATCCCGCACCCTGGTCCAGGTTCTTGGTGGAGGTGGGTGTGGCCCCTTTGGGGATGGGCAGGCTGCCAAGGACGACGGGCGGCACTACCTGGGAGCGATTGAGTGGCGCAAATGCGCTGTTTGCAGAGACGGCGGCTATGCCTTTGGGCGCGGGAAGCCGGACGGCGACGCCGCTTGGGAGGAAGGCCGGTGCGGCCGTGGCGACCGACGCGCCCAATATCGCAGCAACTGCCAACCACTTGCGAAGAGGCACCGTTACACAGGCTAACCAAAGTGGGCTTGGGAAAGGCCGACGCTGGTGGGCACCCGGGCTAGGGTGAAGCGACCCAAGCACGGCGGCGTGGCCGAGTGGCTTAGGCAAGGGCCTGCAAAGCCCTGTACCCGGGTTCGATTCCCGGCGCCGCCTCCGTTTTTTTGACCGCTGTAATGCCCACCTAGCGTCCTGAGTTGCTGATTCGCTAAATATTTGTGGGATGTGGGAATTTTTGGTCGGTTGGGATGCGTTGGTGTCGTGCAAGCATGGAGGTGCGCATGACAGAACGTGGACGACCGAAGGAGCCGTTGGTGCTTTCCGGCGAGGATCGCCAGACCCTCGAGCGGCTGACCAACCGTCGCAAGACGGCCCAGGCGCTGGCGTTGAGGGCCCGGATCGTGCTGGCCTGCGCACAACAAGGGGCGACGAACAAGGCGGTGGCGGCCCGACTGAGGGTGCATCCGGTCACGGTGGGCAAGTGGCGGGCCAGGTTCGTGGCCAAGGGCCTGGAAGGGCTGTTGGATGAGCCCCGCCCAGGGGCGAAGCGGACCGTCACCGATGACAAGGTGGAAGAGGTGGTCGTAAAGACCTTGGAAGAGCGGCCAGCGGATGGGGCGACGCATTGGTCGACGCGTTCGATGGCCAAGGCGACGGGCATGTCCCAGACGTCGATCAGCCTGATCTGGCGGGCGTTCGGGCTGCAGCCGCATAGGGCCGAGAGTTTCAAGCTGTCCACCGATCCGCTGTTCATTGAGAAGGTCCGTGACGTGGTCGGCTTGTATCTCGACCCTCCCGAGCGGGCGGTGGCCTTGTGTGTCGATGAGAAATCCCAGATCCAGGCCCTCAACCGTTACGCCCCGATCCTGCCCATGATGCCTGGCACCCCCGAGCGGCCCATCCACGACTATGTCCGTCACGGCACCACCAGCCTGTTCGCCGCTTTGAACATGGCCACCGGCACCGTGTTCGGTTCGCTGCACCGCCGCCACCGGGCGGTCGAGTTCAAGAAGTTCCTGATCCGCATCGACGACGAGGTCCCCCAAGGCCTCGACATTCATCTCATCCTGGATAACTACGCCACCCACAAGACACCCGAGATCCAACGGTGGCTGTTGCGCCACCCCCGCTTCCACCTGCACTTCACGCCTACCTCGGGCTCGTGGTTGAACATGGTGGAACGGTGGTTCGCTGAGTTGACCACCAAGAAGATCAAACGAGGTGCTCACACCAGCGTCAAGGCTCTCCAAGCCGACATCCGCGACTGGATCGACCACTGGAACAACGACCCCCGCCCCTACGTGTGGGTCAAGACCGCCGACCAGATCCTCGATTCCCTGGCCCGCTACTGCCAGAAAGTCTCCGCCGCCGCCGATCCCAATACCACACAAGCCCCGTAAACCTATTTATTCACCAATTCAACAACTCAGGACACTAGAGCCTCTGTTGCGCCAGCCGGGACAGACCCGCTTGGTAGCTGATCCGGCCGGATGCGGCCGGGGCACCCAAGTAGTCCAGGACTGGGTGGCGATTCGATCCGCCCCATCCAGCTCTTCACCGCCTCGCTGTTGGCCTGGGCAAGCATCGGCCGACCCCGTGGCTGAATATTCCCCAGAGCCCGACACCCTGCAGAGCCCGACACCTTGCACAGCCCGACACCTTGCACAGCCTCACACTCCCGTCGGGCGGACCCGGGCGGTGCTATGGGGAGCCGAAGCGGAACGGAGTGAAGTATTTAGCGAGATTCTTTGATCTACACATGGCTGGGTATAGCCTGAATTAGCGGCCTGTAGAGGCGGCTGAAAGCGGGCGAAGATGATATTCGCGAACCGATTCGATGCGGGGAAGGTTCTCGGGCAGCGGTTGGCGGGCCATGTCCATCACCCCGTGGTGCTGGGACTCGTGAGAGGCGGCGTCCCGGTCGCCTACGAGGTTGCCAAGGCAACCGGTGGCGTCCTCGATGCATTTGTTGCAACCAAGGTTGGCCTTCCCAGGCAGAGGGAACTGGGCATTGGAGCGGTGGCAGAGGGCCGGGTGGAGCCCGTGGTAAGCCCGGTGGTGGCTTCCTTTGGTGTTTCGGAGGAACAGATGCAGGCCCTGGTTGAACAGGCCCGGGCGGAAACACAACGGCGCGCCTCTCTCTACCGAGCCGGGCGACCCCTGCCGAAGCTTGCGGGCAGGGAGGTCGTCTTGGTCGACGACGGGATGGCGACAGGGGTGACGGCAGAGGCGGCTTTGCGTTCATTGCGAACCCTTGCCCCGGCCAGGCTGATCCTCGCGGTGCCCGTGTGTCCAAGCGAAACCGTCCGCAGGATCGCCACCCTGGTCGACGAGGTGGTCTGTGTGCAGCTGCCAAGGGATCTTTCCTCGGTCGGGTCGTGGTATGAGGACTTCTCGGCCACCTCCGACGAGGAGGTGCTCCGGCTTTTGGCCGATGCTCACCGGCGAAGCCTGGCACAGGCCAGTTAACCGGCTCTGAGCTGGCTCAGCCCATGGGCGGCGGTGCTCCGGTGTGCATTGGCATGAGCGATCTGAACCAGGGCTCACCGGCGTTTCGGCAAGAGTTTCGGAACCAATGGTGAGCGGGGTCCGGGGCACCAATGTGGCTCGAGGCGGACACTCGGTTCGGTGACTTGGCCAAAAGCGCGGCGCGGAGGGTATTTTGCTCCACCAAGCGGTGCTGATGGGCGAAGGGGAGCCGATGAAGACTTTGGATCTGGTGCTGGCGCTGGTGGATGTCTTGGTGGTGCCGGGTGCAGCTTTCGTTGTGTTTGGATTTGTCATCAACAAGACCAAACGGGAAGCCCAGCAAAGATGGGATGCCAGCCAAAAGGGCACCGCCGGGGCTGGGTAAACCGCCGGGGCCGGCTGGGCAGTGGCCGTGAGGCGGCCGTCTCGGAGCTGTTATCATAACTTCACTCACGAAGCGGGCCTCGGCCCGGTCTCTGCGAGCGGGCCAGCGTCGTCCCGGGTCGGCAGGGTCTCGACTCTGACGGGGGATTCAACCCATGGAAACTCACGCGCCCGCCAGCCTTTACGACCCAGGCTACGAACACGACGCCTGTGGTGTGGCAATGGTTGCCAATGTGAAGGGCCTACCCAGCCACGACGTTGTGGTGGCTGGGTTGGATGCTTTGGCGAACCTGGAGCATCGCGGGGCCTCGGGGGAGACCTCCGATGTGGGCGACGGAGCGGGCATCCTCATTCAGGTCCCTGATGAGTTCCTTCGTGCGACCAGCGGGATCTCGCTTCCTCCAGCGGGCGCCTATGCCACCGGGATTGCATTCCTGCCACGCCAGAGGGCGGAGGCCGCCATGGAGGCGGTCGAGAAGCTTGCGGCGAGTGAGGACATCACGGTTTTGGGATGGCGGGAGGTTCCCGTCGACCAGAGCGTGATCGGTGACCGGGCACGGGCGATAGAGCCGGTCATGCGCCAGGTGTTCATAAGCGCCGGCAAGGCGCGGGGCCTGGAGCTGGATCGGCGAGCCTTTGTCCTTCGCAAGCGCTGTGAGCACGAGATCGACGGTCTCTACTTTCCCAGCCTGTCATCCCGGACGATGGTTTACAAAGGGATGCTGACCGCGCCCCAACTGCCACAGTTCTATTTGGATCTGAGAGAGCCCGGACTCAAAAGCGCAATCGCGCTGGTGCATTCGAGGTTTTCCACCAACACCTTCCCATCCTGGCCCCGGGCCCACCCCTACCGCCTGATCGCTCACAACGGGGAGATCAACACCCTTAGGGGCAACCGGAACTGGATGACGTCCCGAGAGCCGCTGCTGGGTGCCGAGTGCATCCCGGGGGACCTGGCAAGGGTGATGCCGATCTGCACCCCCGCCGGCAGCGACTCGGCGACCTTCGACGAAGTGCTGGAACTTTTGCATCTGGGTGGTCGGAGCATCATGCATGCGGTGCTGATGATGATCCCCGAGGCCTGGGAGCGCAACGAGGGAATGGATCCCAAGCGACGCGCCTTTTACCGTTTTCACTCCTCGCTCATGGAGCCCTGGGACGGACCTGCGGCCATTGCCTTCACCGACGGCACCGTCGTGGGTGCAGTGCTCGACCGCAACGGGCTGCGCCCCGGGCGCTACTGGGTGACATCGGATGACCTGGTGGTGCTGGCTTCCGAGGTCGGGGTAGTGGACATTGCCCCCGAACGGGTTGTGGCCAAGGGCCGGCTCGAGCCGGGAAAGATGTTCCTGGTCGACACCGCTGCGGGACGCATCGTCGGGGACGATGAGATAAAGGCGGCCCTGGCGGCGGAACATCCCTATGAGCAGTGGTTGGCCGAGAACGTCATTCGTTTCGAGGACCTCCCAACCCATCGGGTCCTCCTTCCCCAGCACGCTTCCCTCATTCCCCAGCATCGGTTGTTCGGATACACCGAGGAGGCCCTCCGCCTCATCGTCGGACCGATGGCCACCGGGGCGGCCGAACCGGTTGGCTCCATGGGCAACGACGCGGCCCCGGCGGGGCTTTCCTCGCGCAACCGGTCGCTTTTCGATTACTTCACCCAGCTTTTTGCACAGGTCACAAATCCCCCCCTGGACGCCATCAGGGAGGAGATGGTGACGGCCCTTTCCTCCACGCTCGGCCCCGAGGCCAACCTGTTGGAGCCGGGTCCCCGATCCTGTCGGCAGATAGAACTGCCATATCCGGTCATTGACAACAATGAACTCGGCAAGTTGCTGAACCTGAACCGCCACGGTGAGACGCCTGGCTTTCACTCCTTTGCAATCGACGGGCTGTATCGGGTCGCGGGCGGGGGCAGCGCCATGGGCGAGGCCATCGATCGCATCAGGGCAGAGGTGAGCCGCGCCATCGAACAGGGTGCGAACATCATCGTTTTGTCCGACCGCCACTCAAATGAGGAGCTGGCACCCATCCCGTCGCTTCTTTTGACTGCCGCAGTGCACCACCACCTGATAAGGGAGCGCACCCGGTCCAAGGTTGGCCTGGTCGTAGAGGCCGGCGACGCATATGAGGTGCATCACTTCGCGCTGTTGATCGGGTATGGGGCCTCTGCGGTCAACCCCTATCTCGCCCTGGACACGGTCATGTCGATGTCCCGTTCGGGAGCCTTGGGAGACCTGGACGAGGCCACCGCCCTGCGTCGCTACATCAAGGCCGCGGGTAAGGGCATCCTCAAGGTGATGTCCAAGATGGGCATTTCCACCATCGCCTCCTACCGCGGTGCACAGGTATTCGAGGCACTGGGGTTGTCCCAGGAGCTGGTCGATGAGTACTTCAGTGGGACCTCCAGCCGCCTCGGCGGTGTCGGCCTGGAGGTACTGGCGGAGGAGGTGGCGTATCGGCATGGCCTTGGCTGGCCCAAGCGCCCCTCGGAGTTGGCCCACCGCGCAAGGGAGATCGGCGGCGAATACCAGTGGCGCCGGGAGGGGGAGTACCACCTGTTCAACCCCGACACCGTCTACCGGCTCCAGCACTCCACCCGCACCGGGCGTTACGAGGTCTTCAAGGAATACACCAAGGCCATAGACGATCAGTCGCTCCAGTTGGCGACATTGCGCGGGCTGTTGTCGTTGCGCAAAGGTGTGCTTGCACCGGTGCCGATCGAGGAGGTGGAGCCGGTCTCTTCGATCGTGAAGCGGTTTTCCACCGGGGCGATGTCCTATGGCTCGATATCCAAAGAGGCACACGAGACCCTCGCCATTGCGATGAACCGGCTGGGGGCCAAGTCGAACACCGGAGAAGGTGGCGAGGACCCCGACCGTTTCCTTCCCGACCCCAACGGCGACCTTCGCCGTAGTGCCATCAAGCAGGTGGCGTCGGGACGCTTCGGTGTCACCAGCCATTACCTGGTGAACGCGGACGACATCCAGATCAAGATGGCCCAGGGCGCCAAGCCCGGCGAGGGGGGCCAACTGCCGGGCCACAAGGTCTATCCCTGGATCGCAGCGACCCGGCACTCCACGCCCGGGGTGGGCCTCATATCCCCCCCGCCCCATCACGACATCTACTCCATTGAAGACCTGGCCCAGCTCATCTACGACCTCAAGTGCGCGAACCCTGCGGCACGGGTGCATGTGAAACTGGTATCCGAGGTTGGGGTGGGCACCATCGCCGCCGGGGTGGCCAAGGCCAAGGCGGACGTGGTTTTGATCTCCGGGCACGACGGGGGGACCGGTGCTGCGCCCCTCGGCTCGATCAAGCACGCCGGGACGGCATGGGAGCTGGGGCTTGCAGAGACTCAGCAGACCCTGCGGCTCAATGGCTTGCGGGATAGGGTCGTGGTGCAGGCCGACGGCCAGATGAAAACCGGCAGGGACGTGGTCATTGCAGCCCTTTTGGGCGCCGAGGAGTATGGCTTTGCAACGGCTCCGTTGGTCGTATCGGGGTGCATCATGATGCGGGTCTGCCACTTGGACACCTGCCCGGTTGGCATAGCGACCCAGAACCCGTCTCTGCGTGAGCGCTTCACGGGCAAGGCCGAGTTCGTGGTGAACTTCTTCGAGTTCATCGCCCAGGAGGTGCGGGAGTACTTGGCCAGCCTTGGCCTGCGCTCCATCGAGGAGGCGATTGGCCGCATGGACCTTTTGGAAACCTCGGCGGCAATCGAACACTGGAAGGCCTCTTCATTGGACCTTTCCCCGATTCTTGCCGAACCGGCGGAGGTAGTTGGGACCCCTGTGCGTTGTTTGAAGACCCAGGACCACGCCCTGGAGCGCCACATAGACAGGCGCATCATCGAACAGGCCGGAGCGGCCCTGGAGCGTGCCGAGAGGGTCCGGATCACCGAGACCATCAAGAACACGGACCGAGCGGTGGGCACCCTGTTGGGATCGGAGCTGAGCCGCAAACACGGCGGGGAAGGCCTGTCCGATGACACAATCCTGGTGTCTCTTTCGGGTTCCGCGGGCCAGAGCCTGGGGGCCTTCATGCCAAAGGGCATCACCCTCACCCTCGAGGGCGATGCAAACGACTATGTGGGCAAGGGGCTCTCCGGCGGACGGGTGGTTGTCATGCCGCCTCGAGGATCTCGCTTTGTGGCCGAGGAGCAGGTGATTGCGGGCAACGTCGTCGCCTACGGAGCCACCTCGGGAGAGATATTCCTTCGGGGCAGGGTGGGGGAGCGCCTGTGTGTGCGCAACTCGGGTGCCACCGTGGTCGTGGAGGGCGCCGGTGATCATGGTTGTGAGTACATGACGGGCGGCCGAGTGGTGGTCCTGGGATCGGTGGGGCGCAACTTTGCGGCCGGCATGTCGGGGGGAGTGGCCTACATCTTTGATGAAGATGGCGCAGCGGCCCGGGTGAACACCGAAACGGTGGACCTCGACCCCCTGGAGGACCTGGATGTCAAATGGTTGGCGGAGATCCTGGGACGGCATTCAGATCTGACCGGGTCCGAGGTTGCTGCCAGGCTGTTGGCCGACTGGGAGAGATCACTGGAGCGTTTTGTGAAGGTCATGCCCAAGGACTACAAGAGGGTGATGCGAGCAGCCGCCGAGGCAGAGGAGAGGGGCATGCCCGTAGAGGATGCGATCATGGCGGCTTCCCGTGGCTGATCCCCGCGGCTTTATCAAGCATCGGCGCCAGCTTCCTCAGCGCCGTGCCGTCTCGGAGCGGGTGAAGGACTGGAGCGATGTCTATGAAAGGCTCCCGGTCGTCGAGATGGAGATCCAGGCGTCCCGCTGCATGGACTGCGGGATTCCCTTCTGTCACCAGGGGTGCCCCCTTGGCAACCTGATCCCCGAGTGGAACGACCTCGTCTACCGTTCCCGCTGGAAGCAGGCATCGGACCGTCTGGCCGCTACGAACAACTTCCCCGACTTCACCGGGAGGCTGTGCCCCGCTCCCTGCGAGCCGGCATGCGTGCTGGGTATTGGCGACGATCCGGTGACCATCAAACAGGTCGAGTTCGAGATTGCCGAACGGGCATTCGAGAATGGCTGGGTGGAGCCCAAAATGCCCAGCGTCCGCACGGGACGCTCGGTTGCGGTCGTTGGTTCGGGCCCCGCAGGACTTGCCGCGGCCCAGCAGCTGACTCGCGCGGGTCATCATGTGGTGGTATTCGAAAGAGCCGACCGCATCGGTGGCCTGTTGCGGTATGGGATCCCCGACTTCAAACTCGAAAAGCGCTACCTGGATCGCCGGCTGGCTCAGATGGAGGCCGAGGGAACCGAGTTCCGTCCCGGCGTCACCATAGGTAGCGACGTGGACGGAAACACGCTCCGCGAGGACTTCGACGCCGTTTTGTTGGCCATGGGGTCCACCATTGCCAGGGACCTCCCTGCCCCGGGAAGGGAACTGGCCGGGATCCACCAGGCAATGGAGTATCTCGAAGCATCCAACCGGGCCGGGACGGGAGATTTCGCCACAAGTCCCATCCATGCCGCCGGCCGCCGGGTGGTGGTCATAGGCGGTGGGGACACCGGTGCCGACTGCATCGGGACCGCCCATCGCCAAGGTGCGGCATCGGTGGTCCAGCTGGAGATAATGCCGCGTCCGCCCCTGGAGCGGGATCCATCTACGCCCTGGCCGCTCTGGCCCCTCATGTTGAGGACCTCCCCGGCGCACGAAGAGGGTGGCGAGCGGCTGTTTGCGGTGAGCACCGAGCGCTTCTTGGCCGATGAGTCAGGTCGGCTGCGTGCGCTATCGGTGGTCGAGGTGGCCCTTACGACTGAGGGCGGCAGGCCGAGTTTTGCAAAAGTGGAAGGCAGCGAGTTCGAGATTCCGACAGACCTGGTCCTTTTGGCCATGGGATTCGTGGGACCCGAAAGAGACGGCGTGGTGGGCGAGTTGGGCCTCGAACTCGATCCCCGAGGCAACGTGGTTAGAAATGACGAGTGGATGACCAGCACCGAGGGCGTATTCAGCTGCGGAGACATGTCCAGGGGCCAAAGCCTGGTGGTCTGGGCCATAGCCGAAGGTCGTTCTGCGGCGGCGGCGGTGGACCGGTGGCTGATGGGAGAGACCGCCCTGCCGGCTCCCCTGAAGGCCCGCTAGGTAAGGCCAACTGGGCTCGGATAGTTCTGCGACGGCTGCGGTATGGGTGGCACCGAGGGACTCTGGGGTGTCTGCAATGCCGGTCTTTCGCCACGGTGGCCACCGGTCCAATGTCCGGCCTGGCTGGCTTGGTCATGGGTCCTGACAATGGCTTTTGCGGGTCCGGGAATAGCGCAGCTGGGCAATTGGTTTGGAATCATGACCGGTCAGTAGAGCACCGGGCCGGGTGGAATCCGGAAGTCTCCGGTTGACGGTCTTCGATTGCAAGGAGCGATGCAGTGGCAACTGTGGCCCTGACAGAGGAAAACTTCGAGTCCATCGTCAATGACGAATCCTTCGTTCTCATTGACTTCTGGGCCGGTTGGTGCGGTCCGTGCAAGATGTTCGCTCCGGTGTTCGAGCAGGCCTCCGACAAGTACCCCGACATCACCTTTGCCAAGGTGGACACCGAGGACCAGCCCGGGCTGGCCGGTGCCTTTGGCATCCAGTCCATTCCCACCCTTGCGGTGCTTCGTGAGCGGGTGGTGCTGCACTCCCAGGCGGGTGCGCTTCCCGCAGCTGCCCTGGAGCAGTTGATTGAGGCGGCATCGGCCGTGGACATGGCAGAGGTGCACTCCCAGATCGAGGAGCGTTCCGCCGCCGAGGCGGGCAATGGCCAGTCAGGGGCTCACGACCACCACTGACGGGTCGCCACCGGGTGACCGGTGGCGGTGAAGTTCCTTTGGGTCCCAACCGTGGCTCGTGGTGAAAGCCCAGATAGAAGGCCAAAGGATGGGCTGGCCGGAGCCAGGTTGGCCCTAGGCCAGTGCGATCCGACCCTCTATCTTTTCCAAGCCAGCTAGGCATCCCGGATCCCCGATGGCAACGGCTGCAAACTCCGATGGTGCAAGCAGATCCTGGGCCGTGGCGTTCACCTCTGCGGTCTCCAGGTCGGCAATGCGGCGGGGATGCTGGCTCAGGTACTCCATTCCCACACCCTGGCAGGACAAGGCCTCCAGAATCGAGGCCAGGCCCGCTTGGGTGGCGGTGGAGAAGGCGAATGTGCCGAGCGCGTATCGCTTGGCAAAGTCAATCTCCTCATCCCCAAATCCTGTGGTGCATGCCCTGCCCAGCTCGTAGCGCAGCTCTACGAAGGAAGCTGCGGTCACCTCGTTGGCCACATCGAGGGAGATCAACATCCGGCTGCCCGAGGGGAAGTGCTGGATCTCGCTGCGGGGGCTGTAGGTGTAGCCCCGCTTCTCCCGGAGATTGTCGACCAGCCGGGAGGCAAACATCCCCCCAAAGGCGAGGTTCGCAATTGACGCGGCGGCCGAGCCCGGATCGCTGCGCCTCGGGGCGAGGCGCCCGAAGCGGATGTTGGTCTGCACCGCGGGCATGCGCTCGTGCCACACAAGGGCTCCGGGGGCAACCGGAGGGAGCGGCCTGATCGGCTCCACCGGCTGGCCCGGGGCGTCGCACCAGCTTCCCAGGCCCGCACCCAGGGACGAAAGCGCCTTGTCCGGGCTCAGGTCACTTACCACAACGGCGACGGCATTGGCCGGTGTGAGCAGATCGGCGTGCAGATGCGCCAGGGTGGGTCCAGCAATCCGTGAAAGTGTGCTGGGGGCGGGGAGCCCGGTGGCAAGGGGGTGGTTGCCATGAAGCCGGCGGGCGATGGTTTCTTTTGCAATGGTGGAGGGCTGGCTCTTGGCGATCACCAGCTCGTCTGCAAGCCGGGCGCGATCCGCCCGGACGGCCTTGGCGGGATAGGCGGCACCCTGGAGAACCTCGGAGATGAGCCCGGCCATGGCCTCCAGGTTTTGCGATAGCACCGATGCCCTCACCGACAGCCATCCGTCTCGCAACGCCAGTTCAAGGCTTCCGCCGAGGATGTCTATGGCGGCGGCCAAAGCGGTGCGATCCATCTTTTTGGTTCCGGCCAGAGCCGATTCGGAGAGCAGCATCGCTCCCTGGGGCTTTGTTGCATCCGAGCTACGCAGTGCGAAGGCGAGGCGGATGTGGGCCATAGGCACGCCGGGCCGGCGTGCTGCGACGGCCCGGAGGGATCCGAGGTTGGCAGAGGACAACTCCGGAGCGGAGGGGACCACGGCCTCCCCGGGAAGTGGGCGGGGGATTTGGGTGTCGCTCATTGCCGGGCCGGCTCCAGTTCCAAGATTGCGCGGGTGTTGGGCGCCAGAGCCGCCGCGGCCGCCTGAACCTGAGCGGCAGTCACCTGTTCGATGAGGCCGGGCAGCTTTCCGACCAAAGATGGGTCGCCATGGATCAACTCGGCGTCTGCCATAGCAAGGGTGCGCTCCAGGACCTGGTCCATGGTGGACCAGTAGGAGGCGGAGGCCTTTGCGACCGCCCGGGCGAGTTCCTGGGCCGTGGGCCCCGAGGCGGCCAGCTTGCCCAGCTCGTCGTCCAGGGCCACCAGTAGCTCATCGGTGCTGGTGGTGCCGGGGTGAAAGAGCAAGACCTGAAAGAGAATGGGATCCCGCATGGAAAAGGCGTCGCCGAAGGTGCCGAGATAGCAAGAGACGTCGGTGACGCTCCGGTCCTGGTGCACCAGCCGCTTCCGCAGCCGGGAAGCGTCCCCATCGGCCAGGATGGAGGCAGCCACGGCGTATGCAAGCATCTCTTCGGGCTGTTTGACCGGGTCTGGGGCGCGGTAGGCGACGGCCACGGCTGGGGTCGGGGCCAGGGGGTCGGAAATGGTGGCCCGCCGTTCTTTGGTGATGGGCGGTTCGGAAAAAGATGGCCTGGGTGGAGCCTCGCGGGGCTCGATGTGGCCGAAAAAGCGCCTTGCCAAAGAGAAGGCCCGCTCCGCCTCGCAGTCGCCGCCTATCGCCAGGACTGCATTGGAGGGGGTATAGAAGCGCCGGTAGAAGTCGGCGGCATCATCCAGGGTCGCATCCTCCAGGTGGCTGAAATCCCCATATCCGTTGTGGGCGTTTGGGTAGGTGTCGAATGCGACCGGCGGCAGGCTGATCCATGGAAAGCCCCCGTAGGGGCGGTTCATCACGTTGACCCGGATTTCCTCTTTGACCACGGCAACCTGGTTGGCGAGATTCTCCTCGTTGAGCGCGAGGGAACTCATCCGGTCCGCCTCGAGCCACAGAGCCAGGTCCAGGCCGTTGGATGGCAGGGCCTCGAAGTAAGAGGTCAGATCCGGCCGGGTGTGGCCATTCATGACACCCCCGGCACCCTCGACCAGGCGAGGATGTTCGGCCTTTGCAACATTGGCCGAGCCCTGGAACATGAGGTGTTCGAAGAGGTGGGCAAAGCCGGTCCTGGATTCGGGCTCGGAGCGGAACCCGACGTCGTAGACGACTGCCACCGCGCAAAGCGGCGTCGAATGATCGGGGGCGGCAATGACCCGCAGACCGTTGTCCAGGACGGTGGTGGAGATTTCCAGTGAAAAAGCGGAGGAGGTCATTGGCTCCGCCAACCTAGCGCGCCCAGTGCGACTGCGCTCATCTGCGTGCGGATTGCTCTGGCCATCCCGGCTCCTGTGGCAGTTGGTCTTCGAGATCCCCCAGGTGTGCGGTGTCATTGAAGCTGCGTACGAACCACCTCTTGCCCCAAACCACCAGTTCGGAGATGGACCCGTTGTCCGCCCCTATGAAGGAGAACGGCTCGGCCCGGGTTGCAATCGACAGCGCCTGGCCGATGGTCCCGGCATGGGTGAACACGGCGACGGTTTGGTCGGGGTGGGCATCGGCTATGCGTTGAATGGCGGCGGAGACCCTCTCGGAAAAGGCTTCGTCGGCTTCCGCCCCGGGGATCACGTCCCAGCGCTGGCGCGAAAAGAGCTCGACGGCAAGGGGATCTCCCTCTGCAACCTTTTGGCGGTATATGCCGCCCTCCCAGTCACCGAGGCAGACCTCCCTGAGATCGGGGTCGATGTGGGGTTCTATATCCAGCGATTCGATCAGGGGTGCCGCGGTCTCGGCTGCCCGGCGGAAGCCGGAGAGGTATATGGCCTGGGGGCCCATTCTCCCAAGCCGCCTACAGGCCCGTTCGGCCTGGGCTCGGCCCAGGTCGGCCAGGCCCGGATCACCCTGGCCGGCGAGAAGTCTCACCGCAATGCCGGGTACCACGGGTTCGGATTCCCCGTGGCGGACCAGGAGGAGCCTCGCGGATCCGGGCGGCGGTCGGAACTGGTGCTGGCGCAGTGCTTTGGCCCCTGGCCCCCCGGCATCATCGTGCATCTGTTGTTCGGCCACGCCAAGACGCTATCGAAAAGTGCTGGGCTTTGCCCCGGAGCCCCGATGGTCTTGGGAAGATGGAGGCCGCAACTACAGCTGGCAACTGCAGGGGGCAACTGCAGGGGGGAAAGGTGAGCTTCTGTAGGGGGGAAAGGTGAGCTTCTGTAGGGGCGGCAACTGAGCGGGAGCCAGGCAACAAGCCGGATTCCTCAGCCGGGGTAGGTGGCCGAGGAGGAGTTGTGGTTGTTCCTCCTGTGGCCCCACATCGCAGCCCTGGCCAAAAGCGCCGGGCCCGAAATAACCCCCACCGGCGTGCTTCCATCGGGGGCAAGCACGACCGCCCAGGGGCTTTGTGACTGAAATCGGACCACGACGTCGGATGCGGGATCGTCCTCCATCACAAGGGGAACCTCTTCAATGGGCCAGGACAGGTCGATGACCCGGAAGCGGGAACGCTCCGCCTTGGGGAGGGCATAGAGCTGTTCCAGCCCCACGACGCCCGCCAATCCTCCTCCCCACCTCTCCACCGGGAGGGCGGGCCGGGCCGGGCCGGCAAGGCCATCTTCCATCACGGCCTCGACGGTGAGCCAACCGGGTATGGCAATGGGGGTCGGGATCATCACGTCGGCGGCGGTGAGGCCGAACAGGGCGCTTTCCGTCCGGGCCCTTCCTCCCTCAACTGCAGCGCCCGACGCGATCATCCAGCCGGTCAAAGCGATCCAGAGGCCGGCCAGGAAGCCATACAGGGAAGCCAATGCCCCTGTGATCACCATTGCCCAACCTATGACCTGGCCCGACCTTGCGGCGACCGCGGCGGCACGAAGCTGCTTGCCGGTGAGCTTCCAGACCAAAGCATGAAGCAGGTGTCCCCCGTCTAAGGGGCTTGCCGGTAGCAGATTCAATAGCGCCAAAAGAATGTTCATGGCGCCCAGCCATGCAAGTGAACCCGCCAGGAGAGACACCACGTGAAGCGCCGAAAGACCAATCGAGGTAGCTGCGGCTACTACTCCGATGCCGAGGCTCGTAAGTGGGCCGGAGGCAGAGATGAGGGTCTCGGCGCGTGCCGTCTCCGGTTCTTTTTCGAGCTTGGTTACCCCGCCCAACATCCATAGGCTTATGCGTTCGGGCCTGATGTGCTGGCTGCGAGCGACCGTTGCATGTGCCAGTTCGTGCGCGGCCACCGTCGCCATGAACCCGACCGCCGTTAAGGCTCCGGCCAGCCCGTACTCCCACTTGGCATGCCTGGGGGCCAAATGGGGCAGGACGCCGTAGGCCAAGCCCATGCCTACCAGGGCCGTGATGACGAAGAAGGACCAGCTGGCATCGATCTCGATGCCCCTTATTCGGCCAAGTCGGACGCTGGTTCTCACGATTCCTCAGTCCCAGGCTACTGCCGTCAGCTGCATCGGACCACTGCAGCCCGTTGGTTCCAACAGCAATCCTTTTAGCTAAAACGCCCTTCACCGCCCGGGCATTCCTTACCGGCCCGGGCGCCAGGGCTGATTGCAGCGTTGAACCGGACAGTTGTGCCAGATGGGTTGCGAGGACCCTGGTTGTGCCGGTGGGCTTCGGCACTGGCTAGCGTGGCGAGCCATGAACATCTGGCCCGGAAGCCCCTATCCGCTGGGTGCCATATTCGATGGGGCCGGGACCAACTTCTCGCTCTTCTCCGAATCGGCCGAAGGGGTAGAACTCTGCCTCTTCGAAGACGGGGAGGAACGCCGGGTGGAGCTGTCCGAGGCGGACGCCTACTGCTTTCACGGCTACCTGCCAAACGTGGGGCCTGGGACCCGTTACGGCTACAGGGTGCATGGGCCCTGGGACCCCGCCGCCGGCCAGCGGCACAATGCGGCGAAGTTGCTCCTCGATCCTTATGCGCGGGCGATATCGGGCGATATCAGGTGGAACCCGGCCGTCTACGGATACGAGTTTGGCGAGCCCGAGCGGGCCAATCACTCCGACAGCGCCCCCTTCATGCCGCGCTCCATTGTCACCAGCCCCTACTTCGATTGGGGCGATGACCGCCCGCCGCGGGTACCACTGGCAGATACGGTCATCTACGAAGTTCATGTGAAAGGCTTCACACATACCCACCCCGGAATCCCCGAGGAGTTAAGGGGTACATATGCGGGCCTGGCCAGCCCGGCGGCGATCGAGTGGCTCAAAAAGCTCGGGGTCACCTCGGTGGAACTGATGCCCGTGCATCATTTCGTGCACGACGAGCGCCTGGTGCGTCTGGGGTTGCAGAACTACTGGGGTTACAACTCCATCGGTTACTTCGCCCCCCATGGCGGGTATGCCACTTCCGCAGCGGGATCCCAGGTCCAAGAGTTCAAAGCCATGGTGCGCACCCTGCACGAAGAGGGCTTCGAAGTTCTGTTGGACGTCGTCTACAACCACACCGCCGAAGGCAACCACCTGGGTCCCACCCTTTGTTTCAAGGGCATCGACAACGCCTCTTATTACCGACTGGAGGAGGACCGCCGCTACTACCGGGACTACACCGGCACGGGCAACAGCCTGAACATGCGGTCCCCACATGTGTTGCAGTTGATAATGGACTCGCTGCGCTACTGGGTGGAGGAGTGCCACGTCGACGGTTTCCGCTTCGACCTTGCGGCCACCCTGGCCAGGGAGTTGCATGACGTGGACCGGCTGTCGGCGTTCTTCGACCTCATCCAGCAGGACCCGGTCGTATCCAGGGTGAAGTTGATTGCCGAGCCCTGGGACGTCGGCGAAGGGGGATACCAGGTCGGGAACTTCCCGCCTCTGTGGTCGGAGTGGAACGGCAAGTACAGAGACGCCGTAAGGGATTACTGGCGGGGCAATGAGTCGACCCTGGGCGAGATGGGCTACCGCCTGACGGGCAGTTCGGACCTGTATGGACAGACCGGCCGGCGACCCTTTGCGAGTGTGAACTTCGTCACCTGCCACGACGGGTTCACCCTGGCGGACCTGGTTTCCTACAACGACAAGCACAACGAGGCCAACGGGGAGGAAAACCGGGACGGTTCACCTGATAACCGAGCCTGGAACTGCGGGGCAGAGGGATTCAGCGACGACCCGGCCATTACTTCGTTGCGCCGCCGCCAGCAGCGGAACTTCCTTACCACCCTGATGCTCTCCCAGGGGATACCGATGTTGCTGGGCGGCGATGAGATGGGGCGCACCCAGGGGGGCAACAACAACGCATACTGCCAGGACAACGAGGTCTCGTGGTTCGACTGGGAGAACATCGACGACCAACTCGTAGCCTTCACCCGTGAACTGGTGGCTCTGCGAAGGGCACACCCGGTCTTCCGCCGTAGGCGCTTCTTCCAGGGCCGGGTGCTTTATGGCGAGGGCGCCTACGACATAGCGTGGTTCGGCCCGGACGGCACCCCGATGTCGGGCGATGACTGGTCCAAGGCGCACGAGAGGAGCCTGGGCATGCTGCTCAACGGCGATGCGATCCCAGACCCGGGATCGAGAGGGGAAAGGGTCACCGACGAGACCTTTTTGGTCCTTGCCAACTCCGAGGCGGAAGTTGTCCGCTTCAGGTTGCCGCCCAAGTCCTGGGCACCGGCCTGGGTACAGGTCCTGGACACTGCTGCCCAAAAGCCCTTCGGCAGCGCCCAGAGGCGGGTCGCGGGCGGGACGGTGGTGCTGGAGGCCCGGTCGATGAAGGTATTCCGGAAAGCCTGAATGGTCGGCCCGGCCGTACCGACCGCCACCTACCGGATCCAGCTCCGGCCCGGATTCGGCTTTGCCGAAGTGGCACGCCTGGCGCCCTATCTCCGCGCCCTGGGGGTGTCTCATCTGTATTTGTCCCCCGTGATGGAGGCGGTCTCAAACAGCCAGCACGGCTACGACGTGGTGGATCCCACCAGGGTGAGAGAGGAACTCGGCGGCCCGGAGGGCTTTTCTGAGCTTTGTTCGGCCCTGGGCAAGGCCGGGATCGCCCAGATCATCGACATCGTGCCCAATCACATGGCCATCGGGGTCCCAGAGAACCGCTGGTGGTGGGACGTCTTGGAGAACGGCCCCTCGAGCCTCTACGCCTCCTATTTCGACGTGGACTGGGATCGGGGTCCTCACAACCGCATTCAGCTGCCCATGCTCGCCGAGAGGTATGGGGACATGGTCCGCCAGGCCCGGCTTCATCCGCGCCTTGTAAGTGGCGCCTTCCTGCTCCGCCACGAGTCCTGGGAACTGCCCTTGGCGCCCCCCTCGGTGGCCGATGTGGTGGCTGCGGCCGCATCGGATCTGGAGGAAGCTGCGGCTGTGGAGCTTTCTGCCATTGCCACCGCATTGGCCAGGTTGTCGCCATCGTGGGTCACCGATACCGATGCGGTGCGGGAGCGGCACCTTGCCAAGGACAGGCTCCGCGGCCGGCTTGCCGGCCTCTGCAACCAGCACCCGGCCGTAACGGAGGCCATCGAGGCGAGATTGGAGTCCATCCGGGAGGACCCCGCCGAGTTGGACAGGCTCCTGGAGGCCCAGAACTACCGCCTGTCTCACTGGCGCAGTGCGAGTGATGAGCTGGACTACCGGAGATTCTTTGACATCGGGACCCTCATAGGGGTGCGGGTGGAGGATGAACTGGTATTCGCCGACAGCCACTCCCTGGTGTTGGAGTGGCTGGGCAGCGGGCGCATCGACGGCGTACGCATCGATCACGTAGACGGCCTTGCAGACCCCACCACCTATCTTCACCGGCTTCGCGAGGCGGGGGAGCGGGCATGGGTGGTGGTGGAAAAGATCCTCGGCCCCGGTGAAGCCCTTCCCGAGCAGTGGCCGGTGTCGGGGACCACGGGTTATGAGGTCGCGGCCGCAATCACAAGGGTGTTCATCGACCCCGCAGGCGAGGAGCCCCTGAGCAACCTGTGGGCCGAGATCTCCGGGGACGATAGAGACTTCGAGGCCTATGCCCATGTGGCAAAACACGAGGTCCTGGGTGCCGCGCTGCGGCCGGATTTGTCGAGGGTGGCCCGGCGCCTGGCCGACCTTGCCCGTTCCGAACTTCGCTGGCGGGACTACACCTTTGCCGAACTTTCCAAGGCATGCGAGGAGGTGCTTGCATGCCTTGGCATCTACAGGACCTACGTGCCCAGCCATGGCGATGCCTCCGAACGAGACACCGCACGCATAGACGCGGCCCTTGGCGAGGCCGCTCGGCGCCTGGCAGGGGCCGATGATGGCACTTGGGAACTGATCCGGTGCGTGGCATTGGGAAGGGAGCCCTTTTCGGGGGAACGGGGATCTGAGGTGCGGCGGCGCTTTCAGCAACTCTCGGGTGCCGTTGCCGCCAAGGCCGTGGAGGATTGCGCCTTCTATCGCCATAGCCGCCTGGTTGCATTGAATGAGGTGGGAGCGGACCCGGGCTCTTTTGGGCTGGATTTGGGGAGCTTCCATGCCGCTGCATCGGCTTGGCAGCGATGGCCCTTTGCGATGGTGTGCAGCTCCACTCACGACACCAAGCGTTCCGAGGACGTACGTGCCCGGATCGGGGTGCTTTCAGAGGCCGCCGGGCCCTGGGCCAGCACCACCAGGCGCTGGCTTTCCAGCCTGACGAGGCACTGGCGGGGAGCCGATGCCGACCCTGGGATGCAGTACCTGTTCCTCCAGAGCCTGGTTGGGGTCTTCTCCCCGCTGCAGTCCGGCGGCGAATACCGCAGTGAGCTGGCAAGCAGGCTCTCGGCTTACATGCTGAAGGCCGCCAGGGAGGCAAAGCTGCGCACGTCCTGGATAGATCAGGACGCTTCCTATGAGGCGGCACTGGAGTCCTATGTGGCCGAATGCCTCTGGGACGAGGCGTTCATGGCGGATTGCGCCGGGTTGGTCGCATCCTGCCTCGGGGAGGCCGGATGGCTGACATCGCTGGGTATGACCGCGGCAAAGATGTCTCTCCCCGGTGTGCCCGACACCTACCAGGGATGCGAGGTATGGGACGACTCCCTTGTAGATCCCGACAACCGCCGAGCTGTGGATTTTGCGGCCCGACAGGCTCTGTTGGAAAGCCTTGGCGAACAAAGCTTGGGCCAGTTGTGGGAGGACCCCGAAACACTGGCCTCCGGCGCACCGAAGCTGGCGGTGATCTCGCGTCTGGCGAGCCTGCGCAAGCGGCGTGCCGACTGCTTTGGTGACTCCGCGCAGTACCTGCCGGTGCGGGCGGTGGGGGATGGGGCCCAAAACCTGCTCTGCTACGCCAGGGTGGGCAGCGGGCCGGGGAGGATTGTGGTGGTGCTTCCTCGCCTGGTGCTCTCTGCCCTGAGCCGCTCTGAGGCCTATGTGGAGGGGATCGATGGCTGGCCGAGCATGCGGATCGGGACGATGGCCAGGGCCGTGGCTCAGTCCCTGGCCTCCACGGTCATTGACATTCCTGGAGGCCAGTACCGGGACGTGCTCAGCAACAGGATGATTGAGGGTGGTCGGGTAGAGGCATCTGGGGTATGGGGTGAGTTTCCGATGTGTGTATTGGAGGCAATCCCTTGAGTCATCTGTTCTCGGTGTGGGCACCGTCGGCGGAGTCGGTGGAGGTAGTCATTGAGCTGGCTTCCGGTGACCTGCAGCGTTCAGCGATGAATCCGGTGCAACAGGACCCCTCGGCGCGCTGGCACAGAGGCCCCACCCGAGGGGGTTGGTGGGCCGGCCAGGTCGAAGATGCGGGGGTGGCAACCCGCTACTGGTTCAGCCTCGACGGCGGGCCGTTGCTGCCCGATCCTCGTTCAACAAGTCAGCCCGAGGGGCCTCACGGACCCTCTGAGGTGACCGACACCAGGGGCTTTGGATGGACCGATGAGTCCTGGCGCGGCCTGTATTTGCCCTCCTCGGCCATCTACGAATGCCATGTCGGGACCTTTTCACCAAGCGGCGACTTTGCCGGTGTCGCCGACCGGCTCGGGCACCTTTCGGATTTGGGTGTGGATGTATTGGAACTGATGCCGGTGGCGGAGTTCCCCGGCCTGCGGGGTTGGGGATACGACGGGGTCGACCTGTATGCCCCCCATCACCGCTATGGCGGTCCGGTCGGCCTGGCGGGGCTGGTGGATGCGGCCCATGGTCGTGGGATAGGTGTGTTTTTAGACGTCGTCTATAACCACCTGGGCCCCGACGGCAACTATCTGAGCGCCTTCGGCCCCTACTTCACCGACCGCCACAGCACCCCCTGGGGGGCTGGGTTGAATCTCGACGGCCCCTACAGCGACGGAGTGCGGGCCTTTTTGATCGAGAACGCCCTTTATTGGCTGGAGGAGTATCACTTAGACGGCTTGCGGTTGGACGCAGTGCACGCCATCTACGACTCCTCGGCGGCACACTTCCTCGAGGAACTCTCCACGGCGGTGGCGGAACTCGGGGCCCGGCTCGGGCGGAAGCTGTGGTTGGTGGCCGAGTCGGACCTCAATGACCCATGGGTGGTGCGCCCGGTCGAAGCGGCCGGTCTTGGTATGGACGCGCAGTGGAGCGACGACTTCCACCACGCGCTCTGGGCCGCCCTTACCGGCGAGAGGGCCGGCTATTACCGCGATTTTGGCGACCTGGGCGATCTGGCGGCCTGCTTCGAGGGGGCCTTTGCCCGCCCCGGCGCCTTCTCCGGTTTCAGGGGCCGACGCCATGGGCGTGCCGTTGGGGATTTGGCTCCGTGGAGATTCTTGGCCTATGTGCAGAATCATGATCAGGTGGGCAACCGCGCAAAGGGTGAACGGATGGGATCTCTGCTCACGCCCAGGCGGCAGAAGGTCGCCCTCGGCGTGGTCTTGTGCAGCCCCTTTGTGCCGTTGTTGTTCCAGGGGGAGGAGTGGGGGGCCACCACTCCCTTCCTCTATTTCACCGACCACACCGACCCTGGCCTGGCAGAGGCGGTGTCGATGGGCAGGCGGAGGGAGTTTGCCGCCTTTGGGTGGCAGCCCGAGGAGGTGCCCGACCCACAGGACCCTGGGAGCTTTGCCGCATCGGTGTTGGATTGGTCCCAATCCAACCAAGCCGTTGGGAGAGAACTCCAGGACTGGGTGCGCCAGCTCCTGGCCCTACGGCGCAGCGAGGCATTTCAGCCCACATCCCACTTTGAAGACATCACCGCCACCGCAGACGGCTCGGTCCTGATCGTCAGGAGGGCTCGGAGCATGATGGTGGCCAACTTCTCCCAGGAACGGGCATGTGTCTCTTTCGATACCCCGCTGGAAGGTGATGGTGGCTGGGAGGTGGCTGCCGCTTGTGGTGGGGTTGGCATCGAGGAGGATCGCCTGTGTATCGATGGAGAGTCCTTTGCTTTTGTCTGGATGGCCACCCGACGATGACGGGGATGTCGCTGAAGCCACAGAGGCGGCCGGCTTCGCCTGGAGGGGTGACAGGCGGTTGAGCACAAAGGTGGCAGTCATCGTGGTGACCTCGGACTCCCGTGAGGAGCTGAACTCGCTCTGCGAGGTGCTGCTGGCTGGCCGGCTCGTGGCGTGTGCACAGATTTCTGGGCCCATCTCCAGCCGTTACTGGTGGGCGGGCCGGCTCGAGAACGCCCAGGAATGGGTGGCGACCCTCAAGACCACGCCGGGGATGGCGGAGCAGGTGAGCAGCTCCATAGCCGCCAGCCACAGCTATGAGGTGCCGGAAATTCTCCTCCACGAGGTGTCGGCCGCCCCCAGCTACGCAGCGTGGGTCCAAGCCGAGGTCTCGGCAAAGGGCGATTGAACCATGCAACACATGGGGGATTTGGGCGCTGGGGCGATACACTCCGCCGGGTGCGTTTCGCTGTGCCTCAAGAACCCAAGGGAGAACGACGCGTAGCGCTGGTTCCCTCATCGGTGAAGACCCTCCTGGAGAGCGGATTTAGCGTTGCGGTGCAGCCCGGCGCGGGGGTCGATGCAGGCTTTTCGGACCAGGACTACGAAGAGGCGGGAGCCAGCATCGAAGAGGAGCCGTGGCGGGGTGCAGACTTTCTGGCCTCTCTGCGTGCCCCCGCTCCCGAATGGCTCGGGTTGCTCAATCCCGGGGCCGTGGTCGTGGGCCTTTTCAGTCCCGCGATGGAGCCCGACCTGGCGGTAGGCGCCGCGGAGGCCGGGGTTTCGCTTTTCAGCCTGGAGCTTTTGCCCCGCATCACCCGGGCCCAGTCCATGGACGCCCTTTCCTCCCAGGCGACGGTGACCGGCTATTGGGGGACTCTGGTTGCCGCGACCCGACTGCCACGGTTCTTCCCCATGCTCATGACTGCGGCTGGCACCATTCCCCCGGCACGGGTCCTGGTGATCGGGGCCGGTGTGGCGGGCCTTCAGGCGATTGCCACCGCCAGGCGACTCGGGGCGGCGGTGGTCGGCCATGACGTCAGGCCGGTGTCCCAGACCGAGGTCGAGAGCCTCGGGGCGAAGTTCTTGTCCCTGGAGGCTGGTGATGTCACCGAGGGGAGCGGGGGATATGCAGCTTCCCAGCCCGCAGAGGTTCAGCGGCGCCAGCGTGAGGTGCTGGCCCCGGCGATCGAGAACTCCGACGTGGTCATCACCACTGCCGCAATCCCCGGAAGAAGGGCACCGGTGATCGTCACCTCGGAGATGGTCCAGTCCATGCGGACCGGTTCTGTCGTTGTGGACTTGGCGGCCGACACCGGGGGCAACTGCGAACTTACCCAGGTCGGCAAGGAAGTGAGGGTCCCCGGCGGTGCGGTGGTTATCGGGGTGCGCAATCCCCCCGGGGGGATGCCGATGCATGCATCCCAGCTTTACTCCCGCAACATCGTCACCTTCGCCCAGGCGGTATTGAGCGAGGGGAAGATTTCCCTGGACCTAACCGATGAGGTTCTCGAGGCATCCTGCGTCGTCTACGGCGGCGAGATACGGCACCAGCCAACTGCGGATCGCGTTGGCTTGGCCGGAGCGTGATATTCCCCCGCCACCCCCGCCAGCACACGTTGGGTGGCAACAGCTCTAGAGACTGGAGGTCTTGGCAATGAGCGCCTTGACGCTTCTCACCATCTTCGTGCTAGCGGTGTTCGTCGGCTTCGAGGTGATCTCGAAGGTGCCGAGCATCCTGCACACCCCCCTCATGTCGGGGAGCAACGCAATACACGGCATCATCCTGGTCGGGGCGATGCTGGTGCTGGGCGAGTCACACGGGGTCACCCAGGAAACCCTCGGCTTCATAGCGGTGGTTTTTGCGACCTTGAATGTGGTGGGCGGCTTTGTCGTGACCGACCGGATGCTCGAGATGTTCAAGGGCAAGAAACCACGCCGAGCCAAGGAGGCGTCGTGACCGGCGGTATTGGCTTTGCATACCTGGTGACCGCAGTGGGCTTCATCTTGGCCTTGAAGGGACTGAGTTCCCCCAGGACGGCCAGGCAGGGAAACCTCATCGGTGCGGCGGGCATGGCTTTGGCCTTTGGTTACACCCTGGCCGTAAAGGGGGCGTCACATGCCATTCTTTTGGTCGTCGCTCTGGCGATAGGGGTGGCTTTAGGGGTGCCTGCGGCCCGCAAGGTGAAGATGACCGCCATGCCCCAGATGGTTGCGCTCTTCAACGGCGTGGGTGGTGGGGCCGCCGCCCTGGTGGCACTGGATGACTTCTCGATCTCGGCACACAGCCACCTCGGATCGCTCTGGGCGGTCCTCTTCGACGTCGTGATCGGCGCAGTCTCCTTTTCGGGGAGCGCGATTGCCTTCGCGAAGCTCCAAGAACTCATGCCCGGCCGGCCCATCACCTATCCCGCCCAGCAGCCGGTCAATGCGGCCATAGCCGCAGTGATCGTGGTATCGGCCGTGGCTACGTTCTTCGGTGGCGGTGCGCTGACCCTGGCCATAGCCACTTTGGGGTCGCTGGTGCTCGGCGTGGCCTTTGTGCTGCCGATCGGGGGAGCGGATGCCCCGGTGGTGATCTCGCTGCTCAACTCCTTTACCGGCCTTGCCGTGGCCGCCTCGGGCTTTGTGCTCAGCAACACCGTGCTCATCGTGGGAGGGACCCTGGTTGGGGCATCGGGGACCATCCTCACCCGGATGATGAGTCAGGCCATGGGGCGCTCGCTACCCAACATTCTCTTCAGCGCCTTCGGATCGGCCAGCACCACTGCGGCAGGCAAGGCCGGTGGTGAGGACAGGCCGGTGCGCACCGGGTCGCCAGAGGATATTGCGACCATGCTCTCCTATGCCGAACAGGTCATGATCGTCCCCGGTTACGGCCTTGCGGTCGCACAGGCCCAGCACACGATCCGGGAACTTGCCAACGCATTGGCACAGCGGGGGGTGCGGGTCATCTTCGCCATTCATCCCGTTGCCGGCCGGATGCCGGGACACATGAACGTGCTGTTGGCCGAGGCCGACGTCCCCTATGAGCAGCTGAAGGAGATGGACGAGGCGAACTCGACCATGTCCCTTACCGACGTGGCTCTGGTGGTCGGGGCCAACGACGTCGTGAACCCTGCCGCCCGGGACGCAAAGGGCAGCCCCATATACGGCATGCCAATTATCTCAGTTGACCAGGCCAAAGCTGTGGTCTTCCTCAAGCGGAGCATGCGGCCTGGCTTTGCCGGGATCGATAACGAACTCCTCTACAATCCAAAGACCACTCTTCTTTTTGGCGACGCCAAGGAATCCCTTTCGAAACTCGTCGCCGCGGTAAAGAACACCTAGCCAGGAGGCGCATGTCGCACAACTCGTTCGGAGCGCAGGGCACTCTCGATGCGGGCGGTGCTTCCTATCGGATCTACCGGCTCCAAGCGGCCGGAGCCGATCTCGACTCCATGCCATTTGCCCTGAAGGTCCTGGCAGAGAACCTTCTCCGGCACGAGGATGGCATAAGCGTCCGGCCCGAGGACATAGCAGCGCTCTTGGGGTGGCAGGGCCGCCCCGCAGGCGATGCGGAGGTCGCCTTCCGGCCGGCGAGGGTGTTGATGCAGGACTTCACCGGAGTACCCGCGGTGGCGGATCTGGCGGCGATGAGGGACGCAGTCGCAGCCCTCGGCAAAAACCCCGCCTCCATTTCTCCCAAGATTCCCGTCGACCTCGTTATCGATCACTCGGTGGTTGCCGAGCGGTCGGGCGCGGTGGATGCTTTCCGCTACAACGCAGCCGTGGAGTTCGAGCACAACCGGGAGCGCTACCATCTGCTCCGCTGGGCGCAGCAGGCATTCGAGGGTTTCTCGGTCGTGCCGCCCGACACCGGCATCTGCCACCAGGTGAACCTGGAGTATCTCTCCAAGGTGGTCTTTGTCTCCGATGCCGGGGTTGCCTATCCCGACACATTGGTGGGGACCGACTCCCATACCACCATGGTCAATGGCCTGGGTGTGTTGGGATGGGGCGTAGGCGGGATCGAGGCCGAGGCGGCGATGCTCGGCCAGCCGCTTTCGATGACCCTGCCAGAGGTGGTGGGCGTGAGGCTCTCGGGTGAGTTGCCGGCTGGGGCCACCGCCACCGACTTGGTCCTAACCATTGCCGAGCGACTGCGTTCTGTGGGTGTGGTGGGACGCCTGGTTGAGTTCTTTGGGCCCGCACTTTCATCGGTGCCCCTCGAGACCCGGGCGACCATCGGCAACATGTCCCCCGAGTATGGCTCCACCTGTGCCTTGTTCCCCGTGGACCAAGAGACCCTGCGGTATCTGGCCTTCACCGGGAGAAGCCCCTCCCAGGTTTCACTCGTCGAGGCCTACTGCAAGGAACAGGGCATGTTCCACTATGGCGGAGAGAGCCCGGATCCCTCCTACAGCCACGTCGTGGACCTGGATCTCTCTGTAGTGAGGCCCTCCATTTCGGGGCCCTCCAGGCCCCAGGACCGGGTGGACCTTGCAAGTGCGCCCGGCGCCTTTGCAACGGCCCTCGGCCGCCAGGCGGCTCCGGCGGGGCCGGAGACAGATGCAGGGTCACAACAAGAACTCGCCGCCGACCGGCTTGGGGAGCTGAAGGACGGATCTGTGGTGCTGGCAGCCATAACCAGCTGCACCAATACCTCTAATCCCGAGGTCATGGTGGCGGCTGGGCTGTTGGCAAAGGCCGCCAGGGCCGCTGGGCTTTCCTCCAAGCCCTGGGTGAAGACCTCGCTTGCTCCCGGATCCAAGGTCGTAACGGAGTACTTGGAACGCTCGGGGCTCATGGAGCCGCTGGGGGAGTTGGGATTTGACCTAGTCGGATATGGCTGCACCACCTGCATCGGGAACTCCGGGCCGTTGTTGGAGGGGGTCTCCGAAAGGGTGCGAGCCAATGCCCTCTCGGTGAGTGCGGTTCTTTCGGGTAACCGGAACTTCGAGGGCCGCATTCATCCCGACGTGAGGATGAACTGGCTGGCCTCTCCGCCGCTTGTCGTCGCCTATGCCATTGCAGGTTCGATGGAGGTCAATCTTGCAGAGGATCCCCTCGGCACCACCGTCGATGGCCGGGAGGTCTACCTGAAGGATCTGTGGCCCAGTTCACAAGAGATTGCCGAGGTGATTCGGGCCGACATCCGCCCAGAGATGTTCTCCTCGGTCTACTCCTCCCTCTACCAGGGAGATCCCGCCTGGTCCTCGCTTGCAGAGGGAGAGGGTGTGCGCTTTGTCTGGGAAGACGACTCCACCTATGTAAAGCGTCCTCCCTTTGTGGGAGCAGAGGGCCAGATGGCCCAAGTCCAAGCTCCGCTGGCGGGACTGCGGGCCCTGGCTGTACTGGGCGACAGTGTGACCACGGACCACATCTCGCCTGCCGGAGCCATTCCGGCAGACAGTCCTGCGGGTGAATACCTGGCCGCACACGGAGTGGCGAAAAAGGAGTTCAACTCCTATGGTGCGCGGCGCGGAAATCACGAAGTCATGATGAGGGGCACCTTTGCCAACCTCAGGCTGCGCAACGCAATGGCGGAGGGGACCGAGGGAGGCTTTACGACCCATCTTGGGACCGGCGAGGTGGTGACCATCTTCGAGGCCTCCCGTCGCTATCGCCAACAGGGCATTGGCCTGGTGGTGTTGGCTGGAAGGGAGTATGGATCGGGTTCCTCCCGGGACTGGGCCGCAAAGGGCCCACTACTGCTCGGGGTGAGGGCGGTAATTGCCGAAAGCTTCGAGCGCATCCACCGGTCCAACTTGGTCGGCATGGGAATCCTGCCGCTGCAGTTCCTGCCCGGGGATAGCGTTGGCTCCCTCGGGCTCACCGGCAAAGAGGTATTCGACATAGCCGGGATGGAGGCCCTGGGCGAGGGCGAGGTTCCCCAGCGCGTCCTGGTGCGGGCCGATGGCAGGGAGTTTTTTGCCCAGCCACGGCTGGACACGCCCCAGGAGGTCTCCTACTTCCTGGCGGGCGGCATTCTCCCATTTGTGCTGGAGGAGATGGTCTCCTGAGGACACCGGTGCCAACCACCTTTGAGCTGTAGGTGCAAAGGTGACTCAGTCCCCTCCGCTTCAGCCTGCGGCGATAGCTGCCCAGCTGCCACCGGCCTTGGAGGCTGACGGCGATCCCTGCCAGGAGGCATCTCCGAAGTTGTAGACGTTGCCCGCCTGGGTGACCAGCCAGTAGCCAGCACCGTCAGAGGTCCCAGATACGTCGACCACGGGTGAGGGGATGGTGGTTCCCGACAGGGACCCGTACCACTTGGCATCCCCGAAGTTGTAGACGTTGCCCGCCTGGGTGACCAGCCAGTAGCCAGCACCGTCGGGTGTGGAGGCCGCGGCCACCACCTGGGATGGGAGGGTAATACCAGCGCCCGGCCCATACGAGGTGGCATCACCGTAGGCGTAGGTGGCTCCCGAGGCTGCCACAAGGAGATAGCCCGCGCCGTCGTGGCTGGGCAGTACCGCCGTTATGGGTGAGGGGATGGTGGTTCCCGACAGGGACCCGTACCACTTGGCATCTCCGAAGTTGTAGACGTTGCCCGCCTGGGTGACCAGCCAGTAGCCAGCACCGTCGGGTGTGGCTCCTGCGGCGGCGACGGGAGCGGCCAGCTTGACACCGGCCAGGGACCCGAACCACTTGGCATCGCCGAAGTTGTAGACGTTGCCCGCCTGGGTTATGAGCCAGTAGCCCTGGTGTGTGGGTGTGGGCACCATGGCCACCACCGGCGAAGCCAGCTTCGTCCCGGCCGGGGGGCCGTAGGAGGTGTCGGCGCCATAGGCGTTGACCGGGCCCGAGGAGGATGCCACGTCATAGCCCGCAGTACCACTCGGTTGCAGTGGTGCGTTGTAGGCGACCGAGGAGATGGTGAAGTAGTTGGATTTCAGGCCCATGTCCCACATGAACTGATTCCCCGTGATGCTCACCGAGGTGGCCTGACCCGAGGAGGAAAGCCCGGAAATGCTCATCTGCAGCACCCTCCCGCCCCAGTCCCCATAACCGTTTCTCGAGGTGATGGTGACGGAGGAAACCTGGGCAAACTGGGGCCAGGCCTGTTCGATCTGGGAGGCAGTTATGGTCACGGACCAGTTGTGGTAGGGGTTGCAGCCCGAGGAGTTGCAGACCGCGTCGCCGGCGTCTGGCACCGCCGGGAAGGGTCCGCCTGCGGTATAGCCGCCGGTTGAGGCGGAATACATCGCCGATGCAATCGCTCCCCCGGAGTTGTAAAGAACGACGCCGGAGGTGTCATTGACCGCAGCGGTCGCCTGGGAGTACTCCTGGGACATGCCCAGGTACTCCTGGCAGTAGGTGGAGTCGCAGATGTCGGCATAGCCGAGGGAACCCAGGCGGGCCTCGGCGTAGGAGCGTGCGGCCACGGCCTGGGCCTCCAGCGCCTGGAATCCCCAGGGCTGGGACTGCGGGCCAGCCGGGCCGAGGTTGCCCCAGGAGCCCGGCATCTCCGATGGCACCACGCCGGCGAGGTATTCATTGAGGGGGAGCACGTTCACGGTGCGTGGAGAGCCGTTGTAGCTAGCGGCCTGGATCTCGCCGCGATAGGGGGTGGTGCCGCCGTTGTTGTTGCACAAGGTGAGCACCTGGGAAACAGAGGCGGTCGGAGATTGGCTGGCAGGTATGGCGACGGCCTGTGTGGTGGAGTAGGTGGCCGATGAGACTGCAGACCATGGGCCCGAACATGACGAAGAGCGGGCGAGGGACCACGACCCCGAGCTGTTCAGGCTGAGCATTGCCACCTGGTTTGCCGAGAACGCCACGCCTGCAACGCTGAATGAGCTTTGTGAGGTGATCCGGATGGGATTGTTGTCATTCCAGGTCAATACCACTCGGATGTTGGGGTTGGGAGTGGGCATTGTCCCAAGGGTTGTCCCGCCGTAGTAGTGGGAAAGGATGTTCTGATAGGTCCAGGGCGAGCCCATGAGGGCATATCCGATTGCCCCATATTGGCCCATGCCGATGCCGTGGCCGTAGCCGTGGCCGGAGAGAGTGATCGAGGAGACGGTGCTTTGCGCCGAGGCAGGGGTGACTGCGAATACTGCGGTAGCTCCCGCCGCCAGTGCCGATGCGCCAGCCAGTCGGGCAAAGGCCAGCCTGAAGGCCCCCCTGGGTGTCTTGCTGAAGAACCGCCTAGGGCGGAGGCGTCCTCGCATCAAGCCATCTCGCCGTGTTCGCATCGCATTGTTATCGGCAACGCCCTTCTTTGGCTGAACTTGTTAGACCTTCACGCAAAGTCGGATTCGGCATCTCGTGCCCTCTACGGCCATACATGACTACCAGCTACGCACTGTCTCGGGCAAGACGGAGCGTGTCGATTGCAACACACAGAGCGCGCATCTGGGGTCCGATGGTCTGTTCAAAGAAGCGCTGCAGGGTCCCCCGCCGCCCCTGGGACAGCGCTGCAGCGGCCGTGTGAAAGCTGCGGGGTCGCCACCCAGGGCTCAGGAGTCCTTATGGGACCCGCCGGCCGTCTTTATTTCCAGAGTCCTGCCTGGAGAGAGATGCCTTGAGATGCATCTCTAGTGAAGCCTGGATCTCCTGTTGCCGGGCGTGCTGTGTCGCTGCAATGAGGTCCAAGGGGAGGCGCCCGTATCCAGGGTTTTTTCGGAGTTGGACTGAGAGGGTGCCAGCCACCGTGCGACTGCGATGCTGGCCAGTGCGAACCAAGCCATGAGCAGTGGTCCGAAGATCGCCGGCTGCCATCCATTTTTCACATGCAAAAAGAAGTCGAAGGGGCCATTGAGTCCGACTGCAAAACGGCGGTAGAAGGCGGCAAAGGAGATGATGTTGGCCAGGGCCGTCCCATACAGCACCGCTCTGGTCACCGCACCCGCCGCCTCTGGACCCATTGGTTCGCGTCTCTTGGAGCGCTGAGCGGCCGCCAGGGCGGCCATGGCTACCAGGGGCACCGAGACCGTGAGGGGAAGTGCATCCCTGCCCTGCATGAAGATGCCGTCGGTTCGGGCATGGGAGACGATCATGGCGGTTGGCACCAAGAAGCTGGCAAGTAGGGCTACAAGCATGCCGAGGCGGTGGCGGAGGTCGGCCATTGCCCAGGCATAGAAGAAGATGGCACCAACTGCCCCGATCCAGATGAGGTAGACGAAGCTGGGCATGAAGCCATCCAGCCAGCCGGTAACCCCGATCATTTCGTTGACAATCGACCCGACGTGTTCAGCAGCGAGCGCGAACACCTGGATAAAAGAGGCCGCTGCCGGCGGCTTGGGTGCCACCGATGTTATCGCCGTGGCACGGGCCAGCACCGTCCAGCCAAGGCTCAGCGTGCATGCAGCGACCACCAGATAGACATAACGGCGCACAATGGGCGAGCGGATCAACTGATGCCTGCGGTTGCGGGAGGCCATCACAACCAAAAAGACGCCCATGATTGCCACCCATAGTGGGGATGGTGCCCTGGTGAGGCCGAGTACCGCTGCGCTGGCTCCCGTGGCCCGGACCAGGGTCGGGGAGATCGCACCGGGTGAATCCCAAATCAGGATGAGCCCCGAGGTCCAAGCCGCAATCGAGGCAGATATCTCCAGGCCGCTCGGATTGATCACGGCGATCAATGACATGACCGTGGGCGTGATTGTTACCCCCAGTCCCGCCGCCCAAAGCCGGGTGCTCCCAAAGCACATCGCCACCGCTATCGCCAGTCCCAAGAAGATGGAGTCCAAAGCGTCACTCGCCAGGCGCATCAGGTGCACACCAACAAGGTTCGGAAACAAAAGGCTCGGCCAGCCGACCAGTGCGTAATACAAAGGCGGGTAGCGGCCCACGTAGGTCGGGACCGTGATGGTATTGCCCCTGTAGGGATAGGGGGAGCGACAGTGTGGCGGCAGAGGGGTGTATGCCCAGCAGGGGGCCTTGCAGCCTGCGGGTATGGCGCCGTGGGTGGCAAAGCATGGCGGGCTTATCGTTGGCCGCCCGAGGCGCAGGGGCAGCTTCACCAACACCGTCGCTGCAGGCTGGCCCTTCATGGGAGCACCGATCAGCTGCCCCCTTACCAAAGACGCCGCCCTTACCATCTGGGCGGGTTCATCTGGGCCACCGAAAAGCGGGATAACGGAACTCCAAGAAGCACCGAGCAGGAAGATCAGCACCGTGGCAAGCAACCATTTGGGTATAAATCCCGGCCTGGAATGGCCCAATGCGGTGGAGATGGGCACGGGCCGTGGGGCATGGCCCCCCGGGCTGGTGTCCTCACCGGGCTGCACGCAGCGATGTTAGCCCAGGCGGCGATCTTTGCCGGTGCGGGCCTCAAGGACCGATAACCATCGCTCCCGGTCTTGTACTCACCGCCCGAGGCTGGCTTGGGCCAGTAGCGACGCTTCGCAGCTGGTGATCGCCGTCGGTGATGCCAAATTTGCTCGACAGGCCCCCATGGCTCGCCTAGGAAGCCTTTCCAGCCGGGTGCTGCGGCGTTGTTGTTCCTTCTGCAGTGCTCCTGTGAAGTTCACAGGTGTCTATCGGAGGTTTTGGACCACGGCCCCCCAGCACCAAAACAGAACCTGGAATCGATGCGGGCCGGCGTTGAGCGGCCAACTCCGAAGCGTTGGTTGGGCCGGGGAATGCAGAGCGCACCCGTCCTGTTGGGATAGTCGTAAGTATTCCTACGGTCTGGTTGAGTGCTTTCCCCGACCGGCGGGTATCACGATGCCGAGGAGGCAGCAATGAGTGAACTAAGTCATCGATCTGACCGCGATGCGATCATCGCCGCAGTCCAGCGGTTGTTCGAAGCCGGGGTGATGTCGGCCAGTGGGCATGCAAATCTGTCCGCCCGGGTCTCTCCGGATCTGATCCTGCTTACGACCCAGGGTTTTGTGAGAGATCTGCAGGCATCCTCGCTTGCTTTGGTCGAGGTTTCGGGCAAGGTGGTCGAGGGAGAGGTGGACCCGACCAACCAAGAGATCATCGACATGCACACCGCCGTCTACCGCCTACGGCCCGAGGTGGGTGGCATCGTGCATACCCACAGCCCCAACCTTTTGGCATATGCCATGGCTAATCGCCCGCTCCCGAGCAGGTATGAGGCACTCAGGCGTTTCGGCCAGGCAAGCGACATCCCGGTGGTGCCCTGGGCCCCCAGGGGGACCGAGCGGTCGGTTGGTGCCATCGTGGAGGCGTTGGAGGCGGATCCCGGCACCAAGGCGGTGCTGTTGGGCAACCACGGGGTGCTCAGCTTTGGCCCAGACCCCGTCACCGCAGCAATGGTGGTGGTAGTGGCCGAGGAGGCCGCAGACGCGGAGCTGGCGGCACAGGCTTTGGGGGGAGCCCGGTCCCTGCCGGAGGGGGCATCGGAGGAGATCCGGGCCGGAATGTCACGGTTTGCCAAATGAGTGCCGAAAAGGCGGAAAAACAGGACATCTCCGGCCGCTATGAGGCCACCTTTGGAGTGCTCCCGCCCAGCGTCGCGGCGCGAATGGCTTTGTCCGAGGCGGCCGGTCGCAGTGCGGCGACCGAGGCCATAGAGAACCTTCGGGGGGTCTTATTGGCCAAAAACGCACTCGGAGCCAAGGTGCAGCAGTTGGTGCACTTTGCTCAGTTGCTGGCCCTGGGTGCCAAAGAGCCGGCGCGACTTCACGCTGCGGCGGCCGCAAGGGCGGGGGCAACTCTTGAAGAACTGGTGGGGGTTGCCGAGACATCGTTGATAACGGCGGGCATGCCCGCATATGCCATGGCCATGGAGCTGATCGGGGAGGTCGTTGCCTAATCGGTGGGTCCCTCGATTCAGCTCGGGCGGCAGGGTGCCGAAGAGGAACTTGTGAGTGCTTTGCTGCGAGACGGCTTGGGGTTTCGCTTTGGTCGCGTCCGGCGGCTTTTGAGAGACGGCTGGGCTGCACAGATTTCGGATCTCGGTGTCACCCCGGTGCAGGCCATGCTCCTGCGTGCAGTGACCGAGCAGCCGGGATCGGGCCTGAGACAGATTGGCCGTTATCTCCACATTGATCCAATGAGTGCGAAGCGGATCCTGGATGGACTGGAGGCAAAAGGCCTGGTCAGCTCCAGCCAGGATCCCGCCGACCGGCGGGTCCGCCGCTTCGAGGCCACCGCATCGGGGCGGCTTCTCTCCGATCAGCTGGCCAAGCGGTCCCAGAAGTGGGACCAGTGGCTCGCCTCGCAACTGGGTGACCCTTTGCGCCAGCACTTCTCGGATGGCATAAAGCGCCTTCAGGACGCATTGGAGCGCTCATCGGGACGGGGCTGAATACAAAGGTCCGACACCGGCGCTCCAGGGCGCCGGTGTCGGGGCTGTATTGGCCCTCTCAGTCCCAAGAGGTTGGGATTCTCCCATACTGCATCGGCCATTCGGGTGCTTCGCCGAGAACCTGGCGTGCCCTGCGGGGCCAGTAGGGGTCGGCAAGCATGGACCTGGCCAAAAACACCGCATCGGCCGATTGGTCCGCCAGGATTGCCTCGGCCTGGTCTGCATCTGTGATCATCCCCACGGCAGCCGTGAGGGCCTTGGCCTCTTTGCGGACAGAGGCGGCAAAGGGAACCTGATACCCGGGACGGGCGGGTATCGCCACATCGGGCACCAACCCGCCCGAAGAGCAGTCGATGAGGTCGGCCCCGGCGGCTATTGCCAGGGCGGAGACCTCTATGGCCTCGGGGAGGCTGAAGCCGCCCCGGTCATCTGCCCAGTCCGTAGCCGATATCCGGACAAACAGCGGCAGGGACTCGGGCCAGACCTCTCGGACATCGGCAATGACCTCTGTAACCAGGCGCGACCGGTTTGCCAGGTCGCCTCCGTAGCGGTCGGTGCGCCGGTTGGAGAGGGGGGACAAAAAGCTGTGGAGCAGATATCCATGCGCGGCATGGATCTCCAGGACCTCGAAGCCCGCCTGGAGCGCAAGGGAGGCCGATCGGACAAAATCGGATCGCACCTTGGCGATGCCCTGTTCATCGAGTTCTACTGGGGTTGGATTGGAGCCAAAGGCGACGGTGGAGGGGGCAACGGTGCTCCAGGCGCCCTCGGCGCCAGAGAGGGCAGCGCCGCCCTCCCAGGGGGCGTGACATGATGCCTTGCGCCCGGCATGTCCAATCTGAATACCGGGCACCGAGCCCTGGGAGCGGATGAACCGGGTGATCGCAGAGAACTCTCCGGCCTGCTGGCCATTCCAAAGCCCCAGGTCACCTGGGCTGATACGGCCCTCTGCACTTACCGCGGTCGCCTCGGCCATCACCAGGCCTGCTCCACCCACCGCACGGGAGCCCAAATGCACCAGGTGCCATTGGTTGGGGATCCCATCGACCGCGGAGTACTGACACATCGGCGATACCCAGACCCGATTGGGGAACGTAGTCGAACGGATTGAAAGAGGGGAAAATAAAAGGCTCACAGCTAGTTGAACGATTCAGGCCGGCTGTGTGTTCCGCGTCCTTATCCCCAAAGCCGAAGCATGATGCGTCCCACCTCGGTGTGTGCCCGGGTTGCCCTGATGGCCTGGGAGGCATCCTCCAGGGCCATTGTCGGCCCGCTGGGGATCCACATGCGCCCTGCAGCGATCTCCACCAGGGCTCGCTTTATGGCGTCTTTGATCCGCGCCGGGTCCTCTGCCATGCCCCCATATCCACGCCAGGTGATGTTGTTGCGGTAGATGGAGCGGAGATCGATCCTTGCCTCTGGGCCGGCGGAGGTGCCATAGGAGACCAGGCGACCAAATGGGCTGAGCCGGCCCAGGGCCGCCGAGGTCCAATCGGCACCCAGGGCGTCGATGACCACCGAGAAGGGCCCGATCCGGCCCACCTGGGAGACAAAGGAGGCTGGGTCGCTCGCCACGAGGGGATCCGCCCCCGCCCGCTCCACGGCAACAGCCTTGTCGGGGTTGGTTGTCTGGCCGGTTACGTGGATTCCTGTGCCGCTGAGCAGGCTGCAGATAGCGAGCCCTACGGCGCCCGAGGATCCCAGGACCAGCACCCGCTCCCCGGGCTTTGCATCCGCCAGATCCAGCCCGACTCGGATTGCGGTTGCTCCCGTGACACCACAGGTGGCGGCGGTCTCTGGCGCAATCCCCGGTGGGACCTCCACCAACGCATCAGCCGGGGCGACGCAGTACTCCGCCCAGGTGCCGTGCCGGACGGTCCCAATGCCGTGGCCGAACACCACGACATCACTGCCCTGGTACTCCCCAACCCCCTCCACGCCAAGCACCCTGGGATAGGGGGCCCCGGATCCCACCAGGCCCGCCTCGACGTAGGTGTCGAGGGGGTTCACCGCACCAAGGCGCATCCGGATGAGGCATTCACCGGGGCCGGGGGGAGGGAGGGAAACCGAAGCGATCTCCAACTGTCCCGGTGACGCCACGAGCGCCGCTTTCATCCGAGGGCCTCCTGGGGCTTGTGCCACGCTGGGACTTTAGCACCGGCTCTTTCAGAGCCAGCCGCGACGCCCGAGTCGACAGAGGGCAAGGTCAGAACCGCTGTGTTGGGGCATCTGGGGATCGCTGCATACAACATGCCCCCGGCCGAGCCGGGGGCATGTTGTCCTGAAGTGTTGGTTGTTTCCCTATGGCATTTGCCGAGTGCTCCGGCTTGACCAAGGTTGGCCTAAATTGCCGCGGGACGGTGCCCGGCCGTGCCGTGGTGGTGAGTAGCGGCCTCTGCACGCTCGACCGCGCTGTGCATCTGCTCCAGGGTTGGCTGCCGGCACAGGAAGTAGACCACGACCGCCGCCAGTGCCCCGAGTGCGGCACCGAAGAGGAAGCCTCTCTCCCAGTGGAAGGTGGCGGTCCCATAGAGGGTGCCGGTCATGATCAGAGCGGCAAGTCCACCTGCAAAGCTGCCCCCCAGTGCCTTGAAGGCATAGATGGAGCCGTAGTTGATGGCGTTGTTGTTCTCCCCGTAGTAGTCCGAGACAATCGCTGCGGTCATTGGGAAGTTGGCCCCCGACAGCCCACCGGAGATGACTGCAAAGACTGCAAAGAGCACTGGCTGGTGTGCAAAACCCGCCGCCAGGGTGGCCAGCTGGAAGACCACGTTCCCGCTGTAGGCGACGGTCATTGTCTTGCGCCGCCCGATGTATTCCGACAAAAGCCCATAGAACGGCCGGAAGATCCCATCGGTCAGGGAGAACCCCGCCACACCCGCAACAGCTGCCACCGTCCCCAGATGCATGGCTTCGGCAAAGGGGAAGTAGTAGGCGACTCCGAACAGCGAGCATCCCACATACAACGCGAACTGGATGCCCAGCCACTTGGCCTGGGGTGTGTACCAGGTCTCTCTCAGGTTGTAGTGGTGCAGAGCCGGAGGGTTGGAAATGAGGTCCCTGGCGGTCCTGCGGTTCTTGGCCCAGTTGAGCGGGTCGACACTTGCAGGCCACCAGTTCTTGGGAGGGTCCTTCATGAAGGCACCGGCAAGGGCTATGCCCACCGTCATGATGATCCCCTGGACGATGATGAAGTTCTTCACCTGGGCAACGGAAAGCGGGATTGCACCCGAACTGGTGCTGAGGGCGCCAATTGCGATGATGAAGGGCACCGAGCCGTATGCCCAGCCACCGTTCACAAAGCCTGTCCGCCATCCTTTGCGCTCTGGATACCACTTGGCGACGATGTTTATGGCACTGGAATAGACCATGCCCGAACCGATGCCGCCGAGCACTGCGTATCCGAGATACGCAGTCCAGATGGTGGTGGACTCGGCGGTGATGCCGTAGGCGACGATTCCACAGACCAGGCCACCCAGCATCGTTGCCCAGCGGACAGGCAGGACGCCGCGGTTTCGCAGATACCCCGTCCCGATCTGGACGAAGGATTCAAAGATGACGAAAAATGAAAACAGCCAGAATGTTGGGGCTGTGCCCCAGTGGTGGGCGGAGGACAACGATCCCGAAAGTGCCCCCCACGTATACTCCAAAAGCCCGGCCAGACACATTGCAAGCCAGGCGGCCAAGATGACGATGGCCCTTGGGAAACCGAGGATGTCCACGGGTCTTTCCCCGACCCGGAAGACTCGCCCGGTCGATCCGACAACCTCTCGGTAGCCGGAGACGGTGCCGTCTGATGCGGCCATTTGCTCCCCCTAGTTTTGACTGCCCCTGCACGGTGGACCCTGCAGTGGGCCTGGTTTATCCATTCAGCCCAGCCGAGGCGGGGCCTTGTTAGTCCTGGGGACGATCCGAAAGCCAACCGGCTCATCGAGATCTGACCCTTCCAAGCGGCCTGGGCGGACCGGGGGGCAATGCCCGCCCAGCCGGTCACCGCGGTGGCGACCGGTTTGAAGTGATGGGGAGAAGGACGGCGAAGGTCTGCGCGGGACCACCCCGTTTGAACCGAGCCCTTCCAGCTACCAGACGGGCCGCAACGATGCATTCCATTTGGTCTCCCGCATGCTCAGCTTGTGACGGAGCTCAGCCTAACACAGGCGCCAAGACGCGCAAGGGTAAAGATGTGCGATGGGTCCCAATTCAGAGCGAGACAAAAAAAACTCTTGACTGGTATACCAGCGGCGATACGATTGATGCGTCCGAAGGAGAAAAGGCCATTGACGCAGTCAACAGTGATTTGCAGAAGCGGAAAGTGAAAGCGTCGGTGGCTGCAGGAAATGCATTGATGTTAGAGGTAGAGATCGTGGTGCTTTAGGGGTGGAGCCGGAAGGCACTGTGCAAAGTCGCAGGTAGCTGTCGTAAAGGCCTCTTGAGGAGCGGACGGGCGGCCCCAGGAGTAGGGCTTTGATGACGGATCTACATTTTCGCGCTCTCGGGGAGGATGATGCCTGATGGCTGTCGGATCGGTCGACGTTACATACCGAGGCATTTTTCAAAAGTCGCTTGCGAGCGTAATCACAAAGGCGCTGGTAAAAGCCGCCAGGCACGAACACAAGATTGGCGGGACGGTACAGCGCTACAGCGATTCGCCAGAGCGCAATGGGATTCCCGCAAAGCAGTTTGCTGTCATTGCAGATGAGGAGACGTCGCTCCGGGTGGAGATGGCCAAATATGAGCCCGACACCGTGGTGGCGACCTGTGTGTTGGATGACACCCTGGTGAAGGGGTTGGAATCCTGGGCGTGGTATGGGGTGCAGGCGGTAAATGCCAGCCTCAGCCCCGGTGGAGTCCTTTTGGTCGTGTCCGAGCGACCCATCGAAGAACTGGCGGATTGGATGCCCAGGGCTGATTTCGATTGGCGACTTGCGGTGCTGTCGCGCAAGACGAGTTTCGCAGGCCTCTGGGTCTACAACGACGACGGTACGGACATGGAGGTTCTCGGCGCACTCTCCAGGGTGACGGGGGGCCTTGTCGCCCTGGAGAGCCTTGTCGCCACAGCCGCTGCAGGCTCCGATGCCGCCCGGCGGGCGGAGTTGTTGGAGAGTGGCTTTTCTTCGGTACAGGTGGCACCAATTAGCGCGGGGGTGGGGCGGGAATGGCCCTATGAGACCCCCGCTCTTCCCGCGTGGGACGAGATGGGAGAGGGCGTAGCGATAAGGGGCGTTCCCAAAGGCGAGCGGAACATGCTGTTCCAGAAGTTCACGACCCGGACCGCGAGGCCCGTTGTGGACTTCGATCGCTGCGTTCGTTGCCAGATCTGCTACACCGTTTGTCCCGACGAAGCCTTCGACCCGACACCCTCGGGGCATTACGCGGTCGATTACGGCCACTGTTGCGGTTGTGGCATATGTGCAAATGCCTGCCCGGTGGAGGGCTGCATAGAGATGGTGGATGAGCTGGCATTCTCCGACAACTCCGATCTCCACCGCATCTACGAGGCCGATCCCGAGGGCTATGGGAATCTGCGCCAGGCGGCCCTGGCTACGGCGGGTGGGCCGGTCCGGCATTACGGGATCTTCTGAGGAGTTGGTCATATGACAACTATCGAAAAGCCGGTTTCGACCCCGGGCCCGGCAGGCGGAGGGCCCGGGTACCAAGAGGAGATCCTGACCGGTTGTGATGCAGTCGCCCAGAGCCTTCGGCTCTTGGACGTCGATGTGCTGGCTGGCTATCCCATAAGGCCCTACGACGCGGTGATGGCGACGGTGGCCAAGATGATCGCTAACGGCGAGATGGACGCCGAGTTCATCATCGCCGACTCCGAGCATTCCCAGTTCGAGATTGGCAAGCACGCCTCTTTGGTGGGAGCCAGGAGCTTCATCGGGTCATCGGGTGTGGGATGGATGTATGGCATGGAGGCACTGGTGGTGACCTCCTCACTCCGGCTCCCGGTTGTGGCCCTGGTCGGCAACCGGGCTCTGGATGATCCCGGGGCCTTTGGCGTCGAACACAACGATGCGCTCATGGTGCGGGACACGGGTTGGCTGCTCTACTGGGTCGAGACCGCCCAGGAGGCCTTGGACATGACACTCATGGCCTACAGGGTGGCCGAGGATCATAGGGTGATGTTGCCCTGCGCCCTTTCCATGGATGGGGCGTTTCTGACCCACTCCCAGCACGTGGTCCAGGTTCCCGGTAAGGCTGCGGTGGAGCGCTTTGTGCCCCAATACGACCTGGGGGACCGCAGGCTACACCCCGACAATCCCATCTCGGTGGCCCCCCAGTTCAACGAGGACTGGGTCATGGAGGCCCGGCGCCAGAGCGACGCTGCGATGCGGAGAGTGCCGGGGGTGATAGAGGAGGCCGCAGCTGAGTTCAAAGAGGTGTTCGGGCGGGGGCCCGAGGATCCATTCGTCGAGGCTTACATGATGCAGGATGCCGAATACGCGCTGGTGGGTATGGGCACGGTCGGCATGGTTGGCAAGGTCGCCGTCGACCAGATGCGCGCGCAGGGAAAGAAGGTCGGCTTTTTGCGTGTGAAGTGGTTCCGCCCCTTCCCCGCATCTCGCCTGCGGTCCCTGCTCGGCGGACTGAAGGGCATAGGTGTCATAGACCGGGACTACTCCTTTGGCTCCAATGCTTGGGGAGGCGTCCTCTACACCGAGGTTGCGGCCGCTCTTTATGCATCTGGGAGCCGTCCGGTGGTGGTCCCCTTCATAGCGGGGCTCGGGGGCAGGGAGGTTTCGGTGCAGAACATGGTCGAGATACAAGGTGTTGTCGAACAACACATCGCATCGCAGCCGGCCGAGGTCGACTGCCACTGGATAGGCGTTCGCGAACATGTTGGCAAGGGGGGTGAGCGGTGATGGCGACAGTCGCGGAGGCATTGGCGGACCTGTCGGTCGGGCGGCGGCTGAAGGTGCTGCCGCTCGAGGAGCTGTACACCTCGGGGCACCGGACCTGCCAGGGTTGTGAGTCGGCCCTCGTTATGAGGTATATGGCCAAGGTGGCAGGGCCGCGTACGGTGGTGACGGGCACCACGGGGTGTATGTATGTGGCCAACACCAGCTACAACTCGACCCCCTGGGTGGTGCCCTGGGCACACACCCAGTTGGGAGCGGCGGGTTCCTCGGCCCTGGGCACTGCGGCGGGCCTGGAGGCGCTCATGCGCAAGGGCAAGATCCCCAGGGAGAAGATCAATGTGATCGCCTTCTGCAGCGACGGAGGCGGCGGTGACATGGGGCTGTCGGGAATCTCTGCGGCAATGCAGGACACCCGTTACAACCTTTTGATCCTGCTCTATGACAACGAGTCCTACGCCAACACCGACATCCAGGCCTCCGGCATGACCCCCTGGGGTGCGGTCACCTCCTTTACCCCTTCGGGCACCAAGAAAAAGATCAGTCAGCACCGCTGGAAGAAGAACGTGCCCGCATTGCTCATGGCAGGGCACCCCCAGGGCCGCTATTTCGCCTCGGCCTCCTCGGGGTTCGGAATGGACCTCATGGAAAAGGTCCGCATCGCGCTGGACGTTGGAGGCCCCACATTCGTCCAGACCCACGACCCCTGCCCCAAAGGCTGGGACTTCGATCCCCGGCGCTCCCATGAGTTGGCCATCTTGGCCGTGGAGTGCGGGATAACGGTGCTTTGGGACTTCCTGGAGGGTGAGCTTCGCTACCAGGGCGTCACCCGCCAGTTGGTGGAAGGCGCGCTGAAACGTCGCCCGGTGGCAGAGTATTTGCAGATCCAGGGCCGTTTTGCCCACTTCGGCGACGAGGAGATCGACTACTTCCAATCCCAGATCGACGAGATGTGGGAGCAGTGGCTGCTTCCGGGTGTGCTGCCGGCCACCGCCATACCCCAGGAGTTGGAACTTGGCACGGCCGCTGGCCGGGGGAGGTCGGAGGATGTCTGAGCTGTTGGCAGTTGGCCGGATCACAGACCTTGACGCCCTCGGCCCCGCCGAGACACTGGAGTCCTATGTCGGGCGCGGTGGTTATGAGGGGTTGCGCAGGGCGTTGTCGATGGAACCCGAACAGATCACCGCCCAAGTGGACCAGGCCGGCGTCGTCGGCCGGGGGGGAGCGGGATTCCCCGCCGCGGCCAAATGGCGCATGGCTGCGGCCAATCCCGGCCCTCGTTACCTGGTGGTAAACGGAGCCGAAGGCGAACCCGGCTCCTACAAGGACCGCCATCTGATGGCCCGGGCGCCGCACCAGGTGTTGGAGGGCATCGCCATAGCCTCCAGGGCGATAGGTGCAACCACGGCGGTTGTGTATGTAAACAGGCTTTTTGCAAAAGCGGGAGCCGCCCTGGAGGCGGCCGCTGGGGAACTGGGTTCCAGTGATTTGGCAAAGGCCCTCCCGAAGCTCTCGGTTCGGGTGGAGCACCATGTCTACATTGCGGGCGAGGAGACCGCGCTGCTTGCCGCCCTCATCGGCCGGCCGCCCTGGCCCTGGCCAAAGCCCCCCTATCCCGCCGAGCGCGGGCTGTATGGATCACCCACGGTGGTGAACAATGTCGAGACTCTGGCACATGTCTCGGCGGTGCTGCGTCTCGGGCCGGCCTGGTATCAAAACCAACGCCCCATTCTTTTCTCCGTCACCGGGGATGTCTCCACTCCGGTCGTGGTCGAGTCGAGCCTCGGGGTGAGCCTGGAATCGCTTTTGTCCCAGGCGGGGGGAGTGATGAGGGGCGACGAGGTAGCGGGGGTGCTGCCTGGGGGTTACTCCCTGCCGTGGTTGGGGGCCGACCAGTTGGGACTCGCCATGGATCCAGTGGCCCTGGCCGAGGCTGGCACCGGGCTCGGGGCTTCGATCATCGTGGTCGGACGGCGCCGGGGGCTTGGTTCTGCAGCGGCGGCCATTGCGGCATTTTTCGCCCGGGAAACCTGCGGCACCTGCCCAATCTGTGTCACCGGCACCGCGCGTCTGGCCGAGGCCATGGCGGCGGGAGTCGACAGTGGCTTGGTGCCAGAGAGGGCGGAGGCGGTCGAAAGCCTGGCTGCGGAGCACCGCCACCGGGGTATCTGCACCCTGTTGGACACAGCAGCGGCCATGGCCCAGAGCGCAGCGCCGAGGCTGGTTTCCCATGGTCGCAGGGCTGGCGCATTTACTCCCATGGCAACAAAGCAAAGCTGAGCAGGCCCAGGTCGCCGTCTTGGCCAGTGGGCTTGGTAGGTGCCGGTACTAGATTGGCCCAGATGTCTCGGTCCTCATCCCAGCAAGTAGCGGTCATCGGGGCGGGCGTGATCGGTCTGTCCGTCGCCTGGGAGTTGGCCACATCGGGTCTCGGGGTGACAGTTGTTGACCCCGCTCCCGGTTCTGGAGCTTCGGGGGTGGCCGCCGGAATGCTCGCGGCGGTCACCGAGGCTCACTTCACCGAACCCGATCTGGCGGGGGCGAACGTGTTGTCCCTGTCGCTGTGGCCGGGATATGCATCCAGGCTGGAGGCCGCTTCGGGGATGGTGGTCGGCTTGGAGAGGGCCGGAACTCTGGTGGTGGCCGGTGATCCCTCAGACCGGGATGCCCTGGCGCAGCTGGGCCGTTTTGTGAACTCCATCGGCCTTGAGGCCGAGTGGATCGGGGCCAGGGAACTTCGCAGGCGAGAACCGCTACTGTCGCCGAATCTCACCGGGGCCCTTTTTGCTCCCGGCGACTACAGCGTCAACAACCGATCCCTTCATGCTGCGTTGCTGGCGGCGTGCAAGACGGCGGGAGTGGACTTTGTGCAGGAGGCTGCATCGGGGGTCGCCACATCGGATGCCACGGCGATAGGTGTCACCATCTCCGGCGGGGAGCTGATCGCTGCGGAGTGGGTTGTGGTTGCGGCCGGGGCCTGGACCGCGGGGATATCGGGCCTGCCCCTTTCGCTGACCTCCGCTCTGCGGCCGATAAAGGGCCACATCCTGCGGTTGTCGCCCACCGAACGGGCCGGCCCTCTTCCTCTTTTGTCCCACACGGTGCGGGGATTGGTCAACGGCCGCCCGGTCTATTTGGTTCCCCGCGCGGACCGAGAGTTGGTCCTGGGGGCCACCAGCGAGGAACGCGGCTTTGATTTGCGCAAAGAGGCAGGGAGCGTCGGGGACCTGTTGCAGGACGCCAGGGCCGTGCTGCCGGCCATAGATCACTGCGAACTGACCGAGATCGGGGTGGGGTTGCGGCCGGGGTCCTTCGACAACGCTCCGGTGGTGGGCAGGGTGGGACCCAGGGGACTGGTGGCGGCCTGCGGGCATTACCGCAACGGCATCCTCCTAGCGCCCCTCACCGCCGAGTTGGTTGCCGACGAGATCCTCGGGAACAGCCGCCACAGCATCCCATCCTTTTTGCCCTCCCGGCTGGTCGAGCGAAAGAATCCAGCACTCCAGGAGGGGGGCCTTGGCTGAACCGAGCGCGGATAGGGGTGGATCAGAGATGGTTTCGGTCTACCTGAACGGCCAGGAGATGTTGGTCGGGGCGGGAAGCACCGTTGCGGACCTGGTGGCATCGGTGCTGCCCGGTGCCCAACCGGCCAGGGGTTTGGCCGTTGCATGCAACCGGGAGGTCGTGCCGCGCAGCAGCTGGCCTGCGGTGGTGGTTTGTAGCGGAGACCGTTTCGAACTGCTGGCACCGGCCCAGGGAGGATGACGTGACAGGGACAGACCCAAGCGCTGTGATGGCCTCAGATCCACTTGTGATAGCGGGGGAGGAGATCGGCCCCAGGCTAATCCTGGGCACCGGCGGGGCCCCGAGTCTCGAAGTCCTTGGTGAGGTCATAGAGGCGTCGGGGGCAGCGATGGCGACGGTGGCCATGCGGCGTCTGGACCCAGCCGCCAAGGGCAACGTGCTGGATCTCCTCGTTTCCATGGGCGTGAGGACCCTGCCCAACACTGCGGGATGCATGACGGCCAAAGAAGCCGTCCTCACCGCCGAGATGGCTCGGGAGGCATTGGAGACAAACTGGGTGAAGCTGGAGGTCATAGCCGATGACAAGATGCTTCTTCCCGACCCCCTGGAGCTGATCGATGCAGCCGAGGAACTGGTCGGCCGGGGCTTTGTGGTGCTCGCTTACACCAACGACGATCCCGTCCTGGCATGGAGACTGGAACAAACCGGGTGCGCCGCAGTGATGCCGGGTGGGGCCCCCATCGGCACGGGACTCGGGCTCTGCAACCCCCACAACATCGAGCTGATTGCATCCAAAGCCAAGGTTCCTGTGGTGTTGGATGCCGGGGTGGGCACCGCCTCGGATGCGGTTTTGGCGATGGAACTGGGATGTGAGGCAGTGCTGGTGGCATCGGCGATAACCCGGGCGGAAAATCCCCCGCTGATGGCGGCCGCCATGGCAGGCGCCGTCAGGGCGGGCTGGATGGCAGCGCATGCGGGCCGCATACCCCGCCGGCGCCACGCGCTGGCATCTACGAGCTTTTCGGACATGGCCGAGACCTTCGCAGAGCAGTGATTCCCAGGTCCCCATCCAGCGGACCCCCCGTGGTACTGGTGGTGGCGGGATCGGACTCCGGAGGAGGCGCCGGCGTCCAGGGGGACATAAAGACGCTTTCCGCCCTGGGGGTTTTTGCAACCACTGCAGTGACCGCAATCACGGCGCAGAACACGATGGGCGTATCGGCCGTGGTGGCACTGGATGACTCAGTTGTCTCCGCCCAGATCCAAGCGGTCTGTTCCGACATGCGCCCCGGTTGGACCAAGACCGGGATGCTTGCCAGCGCACCAAACGTGGAGGTCGTTGCGACCCTGGCGGCCGAGGGCCTTTTGGGCAACCTGGTGGTGGATCCGGTCCTTGCTGCCTCGACGGGCAGATCTCTGGGCGGACAGGCGGTGGGGGAGGCCATTGTCAGGCACCTGGTCCGCCATGCCACCGTGTTCACGCCGAATGCCCAAGAGGCGGCGGTGATGCTGGGGGGGGATATCCGCTCCATCCCAGATATGGCCGAGGCCGCCAGGGCCTTTGGAGCCCTCGGGGCCGCCTGGGTGGTGGTGAAGGGGGGGGATCTCTTGGAGGGCCCCGGCGCCCGGGAGGCGATTGACGTCATCTGGGATGGCCGGGAAATCCAGATGCTTCGATCACCGAGGGTCTTTTCGAACAACACCCACGGCTCGGGTTGTGCCTTTGCCTCGGCGATTGCCGCAGGATTGGCCAAGGCCCAGCCGCCCTGGGATGCGATCTCTTTTGCCAAGGCATATGTCTCTAAAGCGATAGAGGCGGCTGCGGGATGGCAACTGGGAGAGGGGAAAGGACCCCTCGACCACTTCGGTTGGTCGCCGAAGGATCCTGGGCTGCAGCTGGGACGCGCCGAGATGGGAAGCACAGGCCAAAGCCAGCCCGGGAGATAAAAACAACGGTCCGGGGGTGATGACAGCACCCGTTTGGCCGCGATGCCACCCCTGGGTTGGTGCATGGTTGTAAACGAAGCCGGTCCCTGAAGCGAACCCTTGGGCACCCAGGTGCCGCGATCCCGCCCCTGTCGTCATGTTCCCAAAGGCGTCTATTGCCTCGCCGGTATCGAGTCTCTTGGGCACCTGTACTGGGCACATGGCCCAGCTGCCGAGGCGGAGCGCTCGGGCCCCATTGGCTGGGAGCCCGATCTGGGGCCGTCTCGGGCGGTGGTGGCGGGGAGTAGATGGACACGCGGCGTTAACAGGGGAGAAATGATGCGTTTCCTTGGAGGAACCAAAGTTGCTGATGTGATGGTCCCGAGGAGGGGCCAGCGGATGTCAACCGTTTCCCAGGAGAGGTCATGTCAGCCAGCGATCCCGCAGCTTCTGTCAACCCGGTTCCCACCACTGCAGAGGAACTCGCCGCGGCCGTAGAACGTGACGGGGTGGAGTTCATGCTCGCGATGTTTGTGGACATGCATGGAAAACCCTGTGCCAAACTGATTCCCGCCTCATCGGTGGAAGAGACCGCCAAATCTGGTGCGGGCTTTGCGGGCTTTGCGGCCGGCGCACTGGGCCAGACCCCGGCCGATCCCGACCTTGCGGCCATTCCCGATCCCCGTTCCTACACGGTGCTGCCGTGGAAGCCGGAGGTGGCCGTGGTCCAGTGCGACCCGACGGTGGGGGGAGAACCCTGGCCCTTTGCCCCCAGGGTGATCCTGGGCAGGCGCCTTGCCGCTTTGGCGGAGCGTTCGATGACTCTCATGTGCGGAGCGGAGGCGGAGTACTTCTTGGTGCGCCGTTCGCCCGAGGGAGAGGTGATCCTCGCCGACGACCAGGACAGCGCAGCCTCCCCCTGTTACGACGTTCGCGGCCTCATGCGGATGTATGACCACCTTGCTGCGGTGTCGCGGCATCTGAACTCTTTGGGTTGGGGCAACTACGCAAACGACCACGAGGATGCCAACGGGCAGTTCGAACAGAACTTTCGGTATGCAGATGCCATGACGACCGCGGACAGGCTCGTGCTCTTCCGATACCTGGTCCACTCCCTGGCCGAGGAGGCGGGCATGGAGGCGACCTTCATGCCCAAACCATTTTCGAACCTGACCGGCAACGGCTTGCACGTTCATTTGAGCCTTTGGTCCCACCAGGGCGATGAGCTCTTCGTGGATCCCGATGACCCCCGGGGCCTCGGGGTTTCTGGTCTTGGCTATCAGTTCATTGCAGGAATGCTGCAGCATGCTCGCTCCGCCGCCGCCATTACCTGCCCCACGGTGAACTCCTACAAGCGCATGGGGGCCGGCCCTCCCCTGTCCGGTGCCACATGGGCACCTGCATATGTCGCCTATGGGGGCAACAACAGAACACACATGTTGCGGATCCCCGAACCCGGCCGGGTCGAGAACCGGGCGGTGGATGGGCTGGCAAATCCCTATCTCGCCTTTGCCGTGCTCCTGGAGGCCGGCCTCGACGGAGTCGACAGGGGACTGGACCCCGGGGAGCCGAATACCGCGAACCTCTTCGAGGCTGGCGTTGCAGACAAGGCGGGGCTTGGCTCCCTCCCCCCGACGCTGCTGCATGCCGCCGATGAACTGGTGAAAGACGACGTGCTGCGTTCCGCCCTCGGCAAGACCCCCCGCGGGGAGTACATCGACTACTACGCAGAGCTCAAGCGGCAGGAGTTCTTTGCGTATCACTCTCAGGTCAGTTCATGGGAGATCGATACCTATCTTTCCCGGGTCTGAGTTGTCTCTAAAGAAACGAAGTAGTATGCTAGGAAACATTGCTGGCTCGGATCAGGGGATCGCCAGCCGATCGAGGAGGCGCCTATGTGCGGAATAGCCTGCCTGTTGCTGAAGGACGACTCACTGCAAAGTCGTCTTGGTGAGCTGATGGTTCCCATGGTGCAGGCCATGGAGGAGAGGGGAGCAGACTCGGCGGGTATTGCGATCTTCGGCCCCGGGGAACCCGCAGGTCTTCGCTTCTCCCTTTTAGCCAAACCGGGTGTCAACTGGGAGGACCTGGCGGCAGATCTTGCCGGTGAAGTCGGCGCCGATGTCACCCTGGGCCGTAGGGCAGGGGCGAATGGGACCATTGCGACTCTGTTATGTGACTCCGATCCCCTTGTTTTCTCCAAGGCCCTCGAGGCTGTGGTGCCCAGCGTGGCTCTTTTGGGCTGGGGCCGTTCGGTGGAGGTGCTGAAGGCCACCGGGGCACCCAGCCAGATGTGCGAGGAGTACGGCATTGGGAACCTGGCCGGCCACATCGGCCTGGCGCATACCCGTATGGCTACGGAGTCCGCAGTGACCGCAGAGCATTCCCATCCCTTTGTCCCCAGCCAGGACCTGGCGATTGTCCACAATGGGAGCTTTTCAAACCACGCGACCGTCCGAAGAAGGCTGGAGGCGGAGGGCATCAGACTCGACACCGACAACGACTCAGAGGTGGCCGCCCGCTTTTTGGCCCTGCGCCTGGGCGAGGGGGACTCCCTTGATGGAGCGGTTCGGCACCTGACTGTGGAGATGGACGGCTTTTTCACCCTCGTGGTCGCCACCGCAGATGAGATATCGGTCGTGCGGGACGCCTTTTCCTGCAAGCCCGCAGTGGTTGCCGAAACCGAAGATTACGTAGCGGTCGCCTCGGAGTACAGGGCTCTGGCGACACTTCCCGGAATCGAGTTGGCAAAGGTGTTCGAGCCGCAGCCCGAGGAGGTCTACACGTGGTCACGCTGAACTGCGAGGGTGTGGGCACAAGGGAGATCAACAGAACTCTCCAGTCCCTCCCCGAGGGTGCAACGGCGGTGCTGGAGGCCCCAGGTGGCCGCCACAACCTGGTGGTCGGCGTATCGGAGCCGATAAAAGTCCAGGTGATGGGCAACGCGGGTTACTACCTGGGTGGCCTGTGCGGCTCCAAGGACGCAACGGGTCTCGAAATCAGGGTGAAGGGGTTCACTGGCTGGGGAACCGGTGAGAACCTGATGGGCGGCACCATCGTGGTGGAGGGCAGTGTCTCTCAGAGCACCGGCGCCTCGGCCAGGGGTGGGCTGATTGTGGTGGAGGGTGACGCATCGCTGCGCACGGGCATCTCGCTCAAGGGGGCCACCATCGCCGTCGCAGGAGACAGCGGGGCGATGACGGGCTTCATGGCCCAGGCCGGGACCATCCTCATTGGCGGGGACGCCGGGCACGCCCTTGGGGACTCATTGTTCGAAGCGGTCATCTATGTGGCGGGGCGTATTCGCTCCCTGGGCGCCGACGCCCGGATAGAGGACCTGACAGAGGAGGACGTTGCTGCGGTGAAGAACCTCGTGGAAAAGGCGGGATTCGACCATATCTCGCCCGGCGATGTGACAAGGGTTGCATCTGCCAAGCAGCTTTACCACTTCCGCTCCGAGCACCGGGGGATCTACTGATGAAAACCGCTCCCGAACCGCACAACCACAGCTTCCCCAAAGAGGTGATCGGCCGGATACACGAAATGGCCGAGAGCGGAAACTACGTGATCCGGGGCCTGGGGGCGAGGCGGCGCCTGCCAAGCTTCGATGACCTGAGCTTTCTCACCGCGTCCGCTTCCCGATACCCCCTCGAGGGCTATCGGGAGCAGTGCAGCACCCAGACGGTGCTGGGGGCACGCAATGGTGCCAAGCCCATCGTGTTGGACATACCAATCACCATTGCCGGCATGAGCTTTGGCGCCCTGTCGGCCTCGGCTAAAGAGGCCCTGGGTAGGGCGGCGAGTGCGGTTGGGACGTCTACCACCACAGGCGATGGCGGCATGACCCCAGAGGAGCGCAAGGCATCGGCCAAACTCGTCTACCAGTTGCTCCCCTCCCGCTACGGCTTCGATCCGGGGGATCTCCGCCAGGCCGATGCGGTGGAGATCGTGATCGGCCAGGGTGCCAAGCCCGGAGGCGGTGGCCTCCTTCTGGGCCAGAAGGTCGACGAGAGGGTGGCCTCGATGCGGACTTTGCCCGCCGGGATCGACCAGCGCTCCGCCAGCCGGCACCCCGATTGGGTCGGCCCCGATGACCTGCAAATCAAGATCGAGGAGCTCCGGGAGGCCACTGGGGGTGAGATCCCGGTTTATGTGAAGATTGGTGCCACCAGGGTTACCCACGACGTCAAGCTGGCGATAGCTGCTGGAGCCGACGTCGTTGTGGTCGATGGAATGCAGGGCGGAACAGCCGCCACCCAGGAGGTCTTTATCGAGCACGCCGGGATCCCGACCCTCCCCGCGGTTCGTTTGGCCGCCGAGGCCATTGCCGATGCCAATGTCGATGGCGAGGTTCAGCTGATTGTCTCGGGAGGAATCCGCTCCGGCGCGGATGTCGCCAAGGCACTAGCCCTGGGCGCCGATGCGGTCTCTCTTGGTGTCGCATCCTTGGTGGCATTGGGTTGCAATCGCGGGCACTACCAAAGCCCACTGGGCAAGCTTGTGGACCTCGAGGCCGACTACAGGGCGATTGGCACCAGGCCGGGGGAGTGCGCCCACTGCCACACCGGGCTCTGCCCGGTCGGTATTGCAACCCAGGAGCCGGCCCTTGAGCAACGATTGGACGTGGAGGCGGCCGCGGAGCATGTTGCCAACTTCCTGCGCGCCACCACCATGGAGGTGACCGCCATTGCCAGGGCATGTGGGAAATCCGACGTGCATCACCTGGAGCCGGAGGATTTGGTGGCCCTGAGCATCGAGGCCGCTGCGATGGCGAGGGTTCCACTGGCAGGCACCGACTGGATCCCGGGAATGGGTAGGCCGTGACCGGCACGAACCTGAGAAACAATCCTTATAAGTGTGGTTGCCGTGGCTGAACAAGATCGGGCAGTGATCATCGTCGGCGGGGGCATAGAGGGCCTTTCGATCGCCCGGGCGCTCGCCGCCCGGGGCGTCGGGCCGGTGACCCTTTTGGAGCGGGCCCACTTGGCTTCGGGCATGACCAGCAAGTCAAGTGGGGTAGTGCGGTGCCACTACGGGGTGGAATCCCTTGCTGCGATGGCTTGGCGTTCCGTCGGCATCCTGGAGGACTTGGGCATGGCGGCGGGATTTCGCCAGGTCGGCTATGTCGTTGGAGTTGGCGAGCAAAACACCGTTGCCCTCAAGGCAAATGTGGCCACACAGCAGGCACTCGGCATAGAAGTGGAGCTCATAGACCACGGCAAGGCAGCCGAGCTGTGGCCCCATGCCAAACTCGACGACTTCGCCGGCTTCGCCTACGAACCCCGCGGCGGTTACGGCGACGGCTACCAGACGGCGCAGAGCTTTGCATCCCAGGCAAAGGATCTGGGCGCCGAACTGCGGCGGAAGACAGCTGTGGAGTCCCTTGTTCACTCCGCCGGGGAGATCACCGGTGTCGCCTTGGCAGACGGCAGCGTCATCAGGGCGCCAAAGGTGGTGGTTGCGGCCGGCATGCATAGCTCGGCACTCATGCAACCTTTGGGTATCGCGGTACCCCTCCGAGCGCAGTTGGCGCCCATCTTCCTGGTGGACCCCGGGCAGAGAACCGGAGCCATCCCGGTTCTTTCGGACTTGGTTTCTCTGCAGTATGTAAGGCCCGACGGAGCGGGCTCGCTGCTCATGGGTGGGAGCGACCACAACAACCCCACCTGGGTGGACCCAGACCGCTACCCGACGGGGCCCACGTGGGCCCACATGTCTGATGCCCTATCCAAATTCGAATACCGCTTCCCAAAACTCACCGGAGCGTCCGTAGTCTCCTCCTACACCGGCTATTACGACGTAACCCCCGACTACAACCCGGTCATATCAGCCACCCCAATTGCGGGTCTGTATCTGGCGGCTGGATTCAGTGGTCATGGTTACAAGATCTCGCCGGCCGTAGGGGAGCTTATGGCGGATTTGATCTGTTGTGGGGAAAGCCAGTATCCCGGCATTGATCACAAAGATTTCCAGCTCCAACGCTTTGTTGAGAAACGACCGTTGCTGAGCCCGCACCCCTACGTGGGTGCCGGCGAGATGCGCTGAGGGGGCCGAGGCGTGAAGGTGGGTGAGCTTGGGTCCTGTGCCAGAGACCCGGTCGCAGTTAGCATCTGTTGGCATGGCCAAAGACCTGGACAAGGGGAACCGCCGCCGCGTGCCCGAGGAAGGGGAGATCGAGCAGGAAACGGGGGAGGGGTCCTCCTCCGACCCCGAAGCTGGCGAAGCAACAATGAAACAGCTCGGCTGGGTAATCGGGCACCACGTGCAGGCACGCAGGACCGAACTCGGCCAGACCGTCAGCCAGGTAGCGGACCGTGCGGGGATATCCAAGGGGATGCTCTCCAAGATAGAAAACGCCCATACCTCTCCCAGCCTGAGTACCCTTGCCCGCATCGCTGCGGCACTGGACATGCCACTTACTGCTCTTTTCCGTGGACTGGCGGAAGAAAGGGACGCCGTCTTTGTGAAGGCGGGGGCGGGCCCGGAGATAATCCGCCAGGGCACCAGGGCCGGACATCACTATCGCCTGCTGGGCAGCCTGCGCGGCCAGGAGCACAAGGTGGAGCCACTTCTGGTAACCCTGGAGGAACCCGCCGAGGTCTTTCCCCTGTTCCAACACAACGGCGTGGAGATCCTCTACATGCTCCAGGGCGTAATGGATTATGGCTATGGGACCCAGCACTACAGGATGTGCCCGGGCGACACCCTGCAGTTCGAGGGCGACATCACCCATGGACCCAGCGCACTGGTCGAGTTACCGATCCGGTTTCTTTCGATCACGATCTTCTGAGCGAACACCGCCCGGCTTCAACCAGAGCGGGCCGAGCTGCTCAACCCCGGGCGTTGGCAAACGCTTCACGCCCGCTGAGGGGTCAACTTTGTTTACCCGCGCTCAACCATCACGAAACAAAGCTGAAATCTTAAATAAATAGCCTATAGGTAAATAGATGACACAAGGTCAAACCGTTCTATGAGGCCTACATACTTCACGGCTATTACAGCCTGAGCTGCCGAGTTCTGAATTTGGCATTGCGGCCAGGAAGGTTGCTGTTCCACAACGCTCGGGCCGGTGTTTGAGGCGACCCGTTCACGACAGGCGAAAGATCCTCCATTGACGATTTCCCAAAGCTTTCCTTTCCCTTTCGATTCCGACGAATATCGATACAGCATCAATTTGCGGCGGTCCGATGAGGCTCCGGTCGTGGTTGACGACTGGTATCTGGCCGAGATAACCGAGCGCCGGTCCCTCCTCGACGAAGCGCACAGCCGCTGTTTCCAGGCCGAACCATGGACGATGCAGGCGCAGTGGGAGGTGCTCAGCTTGTGCCTCGCCGCCCTGGCGACCCAGGCGCCGGAGCACTTCAGGCTGGATATTCACGGGGAACGATGCGAGTTCGAGAATCGCCTTTCCGGAGAAATCCTCCGTTTCCGCATGTGGGATGACATGACCCTGGATTGCCAGCCCCTGGACCTCGCCGGCAGACACGTGCAGGAGGACCTCATACTCCTTGCCCAGAGGGAGGACGACCTCTTCCTCGATGCCGGATCGGTGTGCTTCCCCGCCAACTGGTCCTTCCCCTTCGACGCAGGCATGAGCTACACCCAGATCCACTCCCCGGTCCCTTACTTCGGCAAACATTTGGCACCCAAGGCTCAGGCGTTTTTGGAGCGGATCCAGGCCTACGAGCAGTGGCAGCGCCTGAACTGGACCATGACGGTTAAGAGACGGTTGGATACCTCGGCGGAGAAGTACCACATCTGGCAGCCTGACTCTTTGGGTCTCGATCTCGACAACGTGGGTCGGCTTGTGCATTTGCGGGTCGAGGTCCAAAAGTTCGTCCGGCTTCCGGTGAGCAACCTCCTTTTGTTCACCATCCATACCTATATGCAGCCACTCGAAGAAATCGTGGGGAATCCAGAGTGGACCAGCCGGCTGGAGGCGGTGATGGCAAGCCTCCCAGACACCGTCGCAGAGTATAAAGAAATTGCACATTACAAGGATTTAGTTATCCAATACTGTGCAAAGCAAAGCTATCCCAGTGCCAAAGAGCTGGTCAGCAGGTCCAACTAACACTCCGAGGCGGACTAACACCTCGGGCCGAGTCAACACCTTGGATCCAACTTACACCTCGGATCCAACTTACACCTCAGTAGGTCTATCAGAACCAAGTGAACCAATCCCCATGTCATTACTAAGAAAGGAGCAGATGATGGAAACCAGCACCATAGTTGAGGCACCAGGCATAACGCTGCTAAAGGCGGGAACTCTTGGCTTGCATGAACTCGAGGACCGGATGGGCATTCCCGGGTTGCGGTCGCAGATTGCCGACATACCGGTGAGCCTGGGGGAGTTACCGCTGACAGCCGGGCGCTTTGCCATGCAGAAGTCCGTCGACTTTCCCTACGTGTATACGTATCTGGAAGTCAAGGTTGTGGTTACGGGCAAGATCATTGTCCGCGACGAAGCAGGCACGCGTTATGTCGGGGAGCCCGGCGATATCTTTATTTTCCGGCCCACGACCACCGTCATATTTGACAAGGAAAGTGACGGCACCGCGGTGTATGTGGGGCATCGCATTCAGGACCCGGACTTTAGCTAGATCGTCGCCGGCCAGAGGATTCAGACATGACTCGCGATCTGACAACGGGGGAGACCCTGGCTGGACGGATTGAAAAGGTCCAGTTTCAGGCCGAAGAACCTCTGATTGTTTGTTTTTCGGACAGACTCGGAGGTTCTTCGGAACAGTTGCGCTCTGGCGGGCTGAGCCTGGGTGGGTCTTTGGCCACCGTGGGTTTGGCAGATCTAGATTGGCGCAGCTGTGCCGAATCCATAGAGCCGGTGGCTGAAGCCCTTGGCCGCCTTGTCATGGGGACGAGGCTGATCTTGGCAACGGGGCCCGACTGGGCCTGCCTGCTGGAGGAGGCCGCCATGGTCGGCGGGTTCGATCTGGGAATGATCGAACGGAGCGAAGAGGGCGATTCTTCCCTTCGGATCTACTGCGCGCCATGTTCCTCAGTGGTTTGCCAAACAGAGTTGGCCAAGGGCCAAAGGCGGTTGCAGTGCATATCGTGTGGATCCTGGATCGAGGTGTCTGGCCACTACTCCCGGCGTTTACGGGCCTATTTGGCCGTGGGCGTTCCCATGTTGGTAGATGAGAGACAAGCGTTGGTGGCGGGCCCGAAGTCCATGGCAAAGACGTGAGGGCAAATCGGCCAGCCACCCAACGGCTCCGCATCGTAGGCCTGGGGAGCGAAGGTTCTGTTGTAAGGCTTGTGCATCTGGAGAGGGTGGGCAAAGAGCCCGTGGCGGCATTCGGCCCAGGTGCCCACATAACAACCGAACTGCCCACCGACCAGGGAGTGCTTCGCCGGTCGTATTCCTTGACGGGGGATCCGAGGGCCACCAAGACGTACTCCATAGCCGTTGCCCGCTCTACTGCATCCGACGGTGGTGCCGCGTTTTGGCATCGGAGGGCTCGCGTCGGTGACGTCATCGAGGCGAGTTTGCCCCGCAACCAGTTTTCCCTGGCCCCAAAGGCCACCCATCACATTTTCTTGGCGGGCGGGATTGGCATCACGCCGTTTATCCCAATGCTATATCAGCTGCGCCAACAGAAGCGTTCGGCAGAACTGCACTATATGGCTCGCACCAAACAAGAAGCGGCCTTTAGGTCTCTGCTGGAACGCGAGTTCGGCGACCAGACCACGATCTACTTCACAAGGGAGGGCGCAAGCGACAGGTTTGATGCCGCGGGACTTAAGAAGGCTCCGATAGGTTCCCATCTCTATCTCTGTGGGCCACGAGGAATGGTTGACGCCTATCGGCTAAAGGCATTCGAGGTCGGGTTCCCAGATACCAGGGTGCATCGAGAACTGTTTCAAGCCGGCCAAGCCGGGACGGGTAAAGCATTTACGGCTCATCTTGCCAAGAGCAACAAAACTATTGCCGTCGGTGAGAAAGAAACATTGCTCGATGCAATCGAACGGGAGGGGGTTGAGATCCCGAGTTCGTGCAGGATCGGCGGATGCGGAAGCTGCCTCGTAGAGGTGCTGGAGGGAGCGCCGGATCATCGGGATGACTACTTCTCTAAGGGCGATAGGAGCGATCAGCAGATTCTTCCGTGCGTATCCCGCACGTCGGGTGATTTGTTGGTTCTCAATATCTGAATAGCACTTCATTTCAATCTCACCAGCCACGTTAGGAACTGAAACGAGTGGACCGGTGGTTTGTATCGGTCAGATCCCCATGGGAACTGACATTTAGACGTAACTGATATCCGACAGGTGGCTCAGTAATTATCGAGAGGGTGATATGCCATGATGGAAAGCGAACTCCTCCGAGAACGGGAGGAAAAGGAGCATTATAAACGAACGCTTGTCAAAAGCGTGCGTTGGTATGACGGGGTGATCCTCATAGGCTTCGGCGTGCCTGGTCTGCTGTATCCGAGCGTGGGTTCCTCCGTGGTCGCCCTGGGGGCACTTGGGGCGGCTGTGGTCTGGGCCCTGTCGGCAATAATCGGTAAGTTCCAGGCCAACATGGTCTCGGAAGTAGCCGCGATGTTCCCCGAAAAAAGCGGCGGCATCGGGATATTGGCATCCGAGGGAATCAGCAGGTATGGCAAGCCTTTTGGTGCGCTGGCGGCCTTTGCCTACTGGTTCGGTTGGACCATTGTCATGGCCATCAACGGCGTGTTGGTGGGCGACTACATCAAGGCGACGATCTGGCCATCGGCCTCGCCCGAGTTGCTGGGCACCGTGATGCTGGTGCTGCTCTACCTCTTCAACGTCTATGGCCTCAAGCCCGGCGTCTGGGCGGGGTATGCACTTGGGGTGGCCACGGTTGTCCCGATGGGGCTGATGATCGTCGGGGCGTTCTTCGGAGGGTCCTTCCACTGGGGTCATCTGGCCCAGGTCGCCCTACCCAATCACATCGGCTGGACGTCGATGAAGGGATTGGGAGTGGTGCTTACGTGGATGTTCATTGTGGGGTGGAGCGCATATGGCACAGAGGCGGCGGCCACTCTCGCTCCGGAATACCACGACACCGTCCGGGATACGCCCAAGGCGCTGCGGGGTTCGGCGACCATAAGCATGGCCTTTTACGTGCTGATGCCCCTTGCGGCCGTCGGCGTACTCGGCATTAGCCAGATCCAGAAGAGCCCCTATACCGCATTTGCTCCCATGCTGGACAAGATCCTGGGCCCCGCTGCGGGTGGGGTGGTGATCATAACGGTGCTGGCGTCTTTGGTGCTGTCGGCAAACCTGGCCACCATCGGTGGGTCCCGCACGCTTTACCAGGCGGCAAGGGATCGTCACATCCTTACGATCTTTGGGTACGTAAACAAGCGGGGGATCCCCGCCGCGGGCATGACGCTGGACCTGATCGTCAATGTTGCCTTCATCTGGGCACTGAAGAACCCCATTGCGATCCTGGTTGCCTCCAACGTCGGCTACTTCGTGGCATGGATCTTGATGCTCGTATCCTTCGTGCTGCTGCGCAGGGACCGTAAGGACGTTGCGAGGCCGATCAAGCTGAAGCCGGCGTGGGTCGGTGGAGGGGTGCTGCTGATCGCTTTGAACACCGTGTTCCTTATCGTGGGTGCGCCCTCCTATGGCGCCGGGCCCCTCCTGTTGGGTGTGGGCGTCCTGGCCCTGTCGATTGTGATGTGGGCGGTGCGCAACTACTTCGAGGAGCCTCGGAGAATGAAGCGGGCCACCCGGGTGCAGTGGGATACTCCCGATTCGGAGATCAACATCGAAGACGCCGGAGCCGAGGCCTCGTGAACAGAGCCGTGGTTGGGTCTTTGGATGATGTCCGAAGGGTCTGTCACGAAGTTGGCCAGGAGGTTCTGGAACCCGCAAGGGCCGAGACCGACGCCGGGGTTTATCCCCGGCGCGGCTTGGCCGCCCTGGCCTCGGTCGGGATGGGGGCCATAACGGTAGGGGAGGAGTATGGGGGGCTTGGCCTTTCATACGAAGCCTTTACCGCAGCCGTAGAGGTGATTGCCTCCTACTGCGCGTCCACGGCGATGGTCTATGTGATGCACACCGGAGCCGTGGAAAGGGTCAAGCTGGCGGGCAGCGACTCCCAGAAGGCGACGTATCTGGCTGGGGCCTCGGAGGGTCGGATCGGTTCGCTGGCATTCAGCGAGCCAGGCACCGGGGGCCACTTCTGGTACTGCACGAGCCAGGCCGCCCGCGATGGCGACGGCTACGTGTTGGTCGCAGACAAGTCCTTTGTCACCTCTGCCGGTGAGGCGGACTGGTATGTGATGCAGACCCGTTCGCCCGACTCCGATGCTCCCGAAAACATGTCCTACTTCTTGATAGATGGTGGCTCACCGGGCATCAATACTCCCTTTCCCTGGGACGCTTTGGGCCTGCGGGGCAACTCATCGGGGCCGATGCGCTTTGAGGATGTGAGGGTGAAAGAGGAGGCGGTGCTCGGGAACCACGGCGATGCCGCCTACTGGAATGACAACGCAGTCGATCCGGTGTTCCTCTTGGGCTCCAGCGCCTGTTGGTTGGGCATCGCTACCGGTGCCTTTGAACGGGCGGTGGAGCACACCAAACGCACGGTGCACAAGGACTTCAATCACAGCATCGGCGAGTACCAGGTGGTGCGCTCCTATGTGGCAGACATGTCGGTAAAGGTGGCGGCGGCCAGGGCCCTGACCTACGAGGTTGCCAGGGCCCTGGATGGCTTCGATCGCGCCGGCCAACCCTTGGGGTCCGACCTGGAGGCTTTGTGGCGACTGAAGATCCTTACCTCCAAAACCGTAATAGAGGTCACCAACCTGGCCCTTCAGGTGTCCGGTGGCCGCGGCTACCGCCGGGGCGCCATCGAGCAGGCCTACAGGGACGGCCGGGCGGGGGCGATCATGGGGCCCACCAACGAGATGTGTGCCGAGTGGATTGCCAAGACGGCCCTGGATATGCCCCTTGGCTACTGGTATGAGGGCAAGGACGTCTAAAGGTGAAAGACACCTAGGGTGTCCAAAGACCCAGGCGCCAATCCAGTTGTGCCCAAAGGGAACCGATGGGCCGCCGATGGTGGCTTTGTGGACCTGACTCGCCCGGTGACCGAGGACATGGCCACATATCCCGGCGAACCTCCGGTAATGCTTCGCAGGTTGTACAACGGCCCCTTTGTCTCTTTCGAGATCTCTCTGTCCTCGCATGCCGGAACCAGCCTCGACACGCCGCTGCATGTGCAGCCCGATGGGGGAAAGAGCCTGGGCGCCTACGAAGTTTCCCGCTTCATCCTGGCTGCCACGGTCGCGCATCTGGATTTGGGCATGGACGAGGTGATCGACAAAGCCGCCATCTCGGGGGCACTCATGGGTGGCGCCGGTGCTGGGAGCCGGCCGGGGCGGTGTTTGTTGATCGATACCGGATGGGCCCGGCATTGGGGATCCCCCCGGTATTGGCGGCACCCATTTCTGGGACAGGATGCCGCCATGGCGATTGCCGAAAGCGATATTTCCCTGGTCGGCATCGACACCCCCAACGTCGATTCGACCATGCAAAACAAAAGCGTGGTCCACCGTGTGCTTTTGGGGGCCGACGTGTTGGTGGTGGAGAATCTTTGCAACCTGGACCTCTTGGACGGCAGCGGCCGGTCCTGGACCCTTGCCTGCCTGCCGCTGTCGGTGCCATCCGCCGATGGCTCACCGGTCAGGGCGGTGGCCTGGTGAGGCGGCCATAGCCGCCCACCTGGTGAGCGGAACCAGGGCTCAGGCGGGCGCGAGCGGGGTCTTGTCGGGTGGCGAGGTGGGGGTCTGGCGAGCGGGGACCTCGTCGTTCAGGGCATCGATCAGCTGGCGGAGCCGGCCATAGTGGTGGCGGTCGAAGCGAAGGGCCACCCGCTCCAGGTCGAGGTGGTCACCCTCGGCTCGCTCCGGCGCCATGGCGTGAACCAGATGGATGCCGCGATGGTCGCAGATCTCGGCAAAGCGTTCCGAAAGCTCTGCAAGCCTTTCTGGCCCGGGGGCCTTGCGCAACCTGATGACCAACTGGTTCCCCACGAAGCGGGAGGAGTGGTAGTTGCGGTAGAAGGAGAGGAGTTCGGTTGCAGCCATATCCACGCTGTCGGTTATGCGGTAGAGGGAGAGGTCCTCTTTGGACACGAGGCCTCTTGCAACCAGTTCCTCTTCCACCCAATGCTGCCAGCGGTGCCAGTAGGTGCCGCCGGGGACATCGACCAACACGATTGGAGCCGGTTGCGACTTGCCGGTTTGTGTCAGGGTAAGGAGTTCGAAGGCCTCGTCCTGGGTGCCGAATCCGCCGGGGAGTATTGCAAAGCCGTCAGTTTCCTTCATCAACATGAGCTTGCGGGTGAAGAAGTATTTCATCTCCACAAGCTTGGGGTCCTCGGCTATGACCGAGTTTGCACCCTGTTCGGCGGGTAGGCGGATGTTGATGCCGAAGGACCGTTCCCGGCCCGCTCCTTCCAACCCGGCGGCCATGATCCCCGGCCCGGCCCCGGTTATGACCATCCATCCCTGTGCGGCAAGCCGCGCGGCAAGTTCTTTGGCTTGCGCGTAAAGCGGGTCCTCGGGAAGGGTCCGGGCAGAGCCGAACATGGTGACCTTGGGGATGCTGCGGTAGGGGGCGAAGACGCGGTTGGCCTCGCCCATCTCTGTGATCGCGGCCCGGATGATTTTCAGATCCAACCGCTCTGTCGGCTGGGAGGCCAGGCCGAGGGCCACGGCAATGATGTCCGCCAAGAGGTCCCGGTGCTGGGTGGCTCCAACCGAATCCAACAGGCTGCCAACGGCGGCGGCGGTCTGTGGGTCCAGGGAGTTGGCCGGCCTGGGGCGCTCCTCGATGCCGCTCAAGCTGCCAAGGGCGCAATGCGCCCATACAACGTTGTCCGCTGCGACAAGGTCCTCCCCAGGGGTTCCACGAGCGAAGCGAAGGCCGCTGCGTCCATGGCCCGGCCGTGAGAGGCTCCGGCTGCGCGGGAGATGTTCTCATCCATGAGCGTCCCGCCCAGGTCGTTGCACCCCGACAAAAGAAGCTGGCGGACTCCCTTCACGCCGGTCTTTACCCAACTGGCCTGGATGTTCGGAATGTATTTGTCATAAGCGATCCGACCGACGGCGTGCATGAGCACCACCTCCCGGAACGTCGGTCCCCTCCGGGACCTCCCTTTCAGGAATATAGGCGCCCCCATGTGCACAAAGGGGAGTGGGACGAACTCGGTGAAGCCGCCGGTCTCTTTTTGCAAGTCCCGGGTGGCCAGGATGTGCCGGGCCCAATGGCGGGGGTTCTCGACGGCCCCGAACATGATGGTGACGTTTGATTTGAGGCCGATGCGATGCGCCTGTCGGTGCACCTCCAGCCAGGTATCGGTGTCTATCTTGTCCGGGCAGAGCACCGCTCGGACCTCGTCATCCAGGATCTCGGCTGCCGTTCCGGGAAGGGACCGGAGGCCCGCATCGGCAAGCCTTTGCAGATAGGAGGGGAGTCCTTCGCCCAGGCGGCGTGCGCCTTCCCATACCTCCAGGGCCGTAAAGCCATGGATGTGGATGTCCCGAGATACCTCTCGGACGGCCTTTATCACCGAAAGGTAGTGCTGCCCATCGAAGCTGGGGTGGATTCCGCCCTGGAGGCATACCTCGGTGGCTCCCGCCTCCACGGCCGCTGCGACCTTGTCCGCCACGTCGCTCAGTGACATGAGATAGGGAGCCTCTCGGTTCCCCAGGGAGCGTGGGCCACGGGAGAAGGCGCAGAAGGAGCAGCCGAAGGTGCAGACGTTGGTGTAGTTGATGTTCCGGTTTGCCACCCAGGTGATCTCGTCGCCCACCCGTTGGCGGCGGAGGGAGTCGGCATATGCCGCAACCGCAGCCACATCTGGCCCCCTGGCGCCGAACAGGGCGATGATGTCGGCTTCCTCTGGTTCTTTTCCCTCGGCCAGTTCGGATATGGTCCGGCCGACCAAGGGATCCAGCGGCGGAGCGGGGGAAGAGGAACGGACCAGCACGGGGGGGTCTGCGCCTCCGCCGGCCACCCATGGGTCTTCTCTGGCAAGCCCCGAGGCGTCGGAGGAGGCAAGGACGAGCCTCGCCATCCCCGGTGCCTCCCAACGGGCCAGGTCGGAGAGGTGGGAGGGGTGGACTGGTAGGCGTGGCACCAGTATGTGGCCTGCAGCATTCGAAAGATTTGCAAGCCGCTCCAGTTCTGGCCAGGGACGCTCGGGATTGACGTGATCGAGGGTCAGGGGAGAAACCCCTCCCCAGTCGTCGATCCCGGCGGCCAACAGCCTCGCTGGGTCCGCCACAAGATTGGGCGGCGCTTGGACATGGATTTCGCGGGGCAACAAAAGACGGGCGATGGAGACCGCCCGGAGGTGTTCGTCCAGCCCGGCTGGAGGGTTACGCCACATGGCGGTGCCGGCCTTGGGCAGGAAGTTCTGCACTATGACCTCCTGCACCTGGCCATAGAGGCGGTGGCTTTCGGCAATGGCCCAGAGGGCGTGGCAGCGGTCCTGCTCGTTCTCCCCGATTCCCACGAGGATGCCGGTGGTAAAGGGGATCTGCAACCTGCCCGCGGCCTGCAGCGTGGCCAGGCGGCGAGAAGGATCCTTGTCGGGGCTGGCAGTGTGACAGGGGAGATCGGGTCGGAGGGACTCGATCATGGCTCCCTGGGAAACCGTCACGTCCCGCAGGGTGGCCAGGTCGTCCTCGCTCAGGGCGCCTGCATTGGAATGACAGAGCAGGCCGGACTCCCTGGAGATCAGTTTGCAGGCCTGGACCAGGTATTCGACGGTGGAGGAGTATCCATGGTCCTCGAGCCACCGCCGGGCGGCGGGGTAGCGCTCCTCGGGAGCCTCCCCCAGGGTCAGCAGGGCCTCTTGGCATCCGGCTTTGCTAGCGGTGCCGGCCAGGCCACTCAGCTGTTCGGGAGACATGTAGATGTCCTGGAGCCTCGAGGGAGGCTTGGCAAAGGTGCAGTAGCCGCAGCGGTCCCGGCAGGCCATGGTGAGGGGGAAAAAGGCCTTGGGCGAGTAGGTGACCACCCTGCCGTAGGTGGCGTCGCGCACCAGAGATGCCGCCTGGTTCAGCACCTCGGTGCTTGTGGCACAAAGCCTGGAAAAATCCTCGGGTCCGACTTTGCCGGCGAGGGATGCTTCTGCCAGTGCGGCCGGTGTCATGCTGCCCACGGGGCGGCTTGGTGATCGACTATCCAAAGCACTTGTCCACCCTGGACCCGGGATGCAGGCAGATCAGCCCCGTCTTTGATGGCTGCCAGCGCGTTGGCCTTGGAGGCTCCTGCGACCGTCAGCACCACCAGTTTCGCCTGCCGGATCCCAGAGAAGGTCAGAGTCATGCGGGGGAGGGGGTTGTTGGCCCTCGGGTCGGAGTTGTTGGCCACAAGTTGGGAATCGGGCAACTCCAGAGCCTGGGAGCCAGGGAACAGCGATGCGGTATGACCATCGGGGCCGACGCCCAGGTGGACCACGTCGAGGCCCCCCAAAGATGCAACGGTCTCGCCATAGGCCTCGGCCGCCCCCTGCCCACAGGGGGTTGCACCCTCGCCCTTGACCATGGGCAACACCGAAGCGGCGGCCGAGAGGATCCTCGGCATCGCGTGTGAGGCGAGGCGGTAGTTGGAGGCCTCATCTGTCAAAGGGACACACCGTTCATCCCCCCAGAGCAAATTGACATTGGACCAGTCGATCGAAGCCGACCCGAACCGGCGCTCCAGCTCTGCATAGCAGGCCGCTGCTGTGGAACCCCCCGATAAAGCGACGTTGAAGGCTCGCCCACTGCGTCGGGCATAGGCGACCTCCATGGCATCTGCAAAGGCTGCCGCTACGTCCTCTGCGACCATCAGCTCGCCAGCCACTCCTTCTGCCCAGCTCATCGGCGTCGAGGGCGAACAACGGGGCTCACCGGCCTCCTCCCAGGAAATCAGCCGCCCAACGAAGGGCTTGGAGGTAGGAGGGTTCGGGATCGAGGGCGGACAGGGCATTGGCAAGTGACCAGGTGAGACCGTGCATCGGGAGGGGCTGGGCCAGACAGAGCTTGGATTCCCCACCGATTTTCGCCTCGGCCGACACCACGTCCTCTGCGCTTCTCCACACCGAGAACTGTGCGGCAGACCCGTCCTTTTCACAGCTGAGCCGCATGCTGGCGTGCTGTGCTTGGGTGATGGTGAAGGCGTCTTTGCCCAGAGACAGCTTCGATCCCAGCCAACCCGCGAGCAAAAGCCCAGGGCCCCGGTTGGCTCGCACCTCCACCTGGGTGCAGGCCGCCCCATAGGCCCGTTCCTCTGCTCCATCAAATAGCGCGGTCATCAGTTGTCGCCAGAGCCGGAGCCGGAGCCAGGAAAGATCCAGCACCCTTTGAGTGCTTGCCAGATCCACAAGGGCCGCTACGTCCTGGGCTTCGACGGTGGGGGTGCCCAAAGGCAAAGAGGGCCGGGATGCGAAGCGGATGTCTGTGATGACGGCATCGGCAGAGACGGCGAGGGGGTCGTTGGGGCTGGGAAGGACTCCTGGATACCAAGCCACCAGGGGCAGCCCCGACAGGACCAGGGGCGCTACGACCGAATCCAGGTGTCCCGCAGGGCGTCCCCTCACGGTGAGACAGATGTCCTCCCACCACAGATGATGTCCCTCTACCGAAGAACGGTGGAGGGACACGCTTGCATCGAGGCGGTCATCTCCCTCGGGGATGACATGTATCGAGATCGACCGGCCGGGATGGCGGGCGCCGAGTTCCCTCATGGCGGCCGAGGTGCGCTCCAGGGTGCGCATGTGGTGTGCCACCGCGACGAGGTTGACCACGCTGGTGCGAGTGGCCGTGCCCGCCCGTTCGGCCCGGAGCCGGCCGGCGGCGGCCTCGATCTCCTCCACCGTGGTGTCCCGTTCCGACCAGGTGCAGATGACCTCGCTCGGCTGCTGGTCGACCATGCTCATAGAATTCCCCAGATGCGTCCCTCGGAACGCAATAGTGCCTCGGCCTCGGGCGGGCCCCAGGTCCCAGCCACATAACGAGCCAGGGGAAAGGCGGGATCTGCATAGGATTCGAGCACCGGATCCACCACCTGCCAGGCATGGCGGACCTCGTCGGAGCGGATGAAGAGCGTGGGATCCCCGACCATGGCATCCAGCAGCAGCCTCTCGTAGGCATCGGGAGTCTCTTCCAAAAATGCCCCGCCGTAGGAGAAGTCCATCGACACCGTCCGGAGACGGAACTCCTGGCCGGGGACCTTGGCCCCAAAGCGCAAAGTTATGCCCTCGTCGGGCTGTATCCGCAGAACCAGGGCGTTGGCTCCCAGCTGGGAGGCGTTGGAGCCAACGAAGGGGAGATGGGGAACGCGTTGGAACTGCATTGCCACCTCGGTGAAACGCCGGGGCAGCCGCTTGCCGGTCCTCACATACAGGGGCACCCCGGACCAGCGCCAGTTGTCCACCAGCAGCTTCATGGCAAAGAAGGTTTCCGTTTTGGACTGGGGGCTCACGCCCTCTTCTTCTCTGTAGCCGGGGACCTCTTTGCCTCCCACCCACCCCCGGTCATACTGGGCACGCACGACGCTGGTGGCGACCTGGGCGGGAGTGGGGATCTCCATCGAGCGCAGCACCTTCATCTTCTCGTCCCGGATGCTCTCGGCGTCGCCCCCAGGCGGCTCCATGAGGGTGAGGGTGAGCACCTGCATCACGTGGTTCTGCACTATGTCCCGCAATGCGCCGGCGGTCTCATAAAAGCCGCCGCGGTGCTCCACTCCCAGGCTCTCTGCGACGGTCACCTGCACATGGTCCACATAGCGCCGGTTCCAGATGGGTTCGAAGATGGCGTTGGCAAAGCGCAGGGCCAGGACGTTCTGCACCGTCTCTTTACCCATGTAGTGATCGATTCGGTAGACCTGGCTCTCGGAAAAGTACTTGTGAACCGACGCATCGAGTTGCTCGGCCGATTGCAGGTCGCGCCCAAAGGGCTTCTCGATCACCAGGCGGGCAAAGCCGTGTTCCTCCGAAGCCAATCCGTGTTCGCCGAGGGCCTCGGCCACGACTGGGAACATCTCGGGGATCGTCGCCAGGTAGTAGAGGCGGTTCCCGGAACCCGTCTGTTCCGTCTCCAGCTGTGCCAGTACGTCTTTCAGCTTGGAAAAGGTGTCAGGGTGGCCGTAGTCCCCCTGGATGTAGCGGCCGCGGGCACAGATCGTTTCCCATGCCGGACTGGGGGAGGGGACGCAATCCCTTGCAAGCTTGCGGAAGTCTTCGTCACCCATCTCGGTCCGCGCCACGCCCACGATGTTGACCGCCGGGTCCAGGGCGCGGCGAGCCGCCAGGTGTGCAAGGGCGGGAAGCAGTTTGCGGGCCGTCAAATCTCCCGAGGCCCCGAAGATGACCAGGGCCAGAGGGCCACTGTGGCGTGTCGAGCCGTCGAGTTCGGCAAATGGGTTCTCCAGTGCCTCACCCATGCCGAGGTCCGTGCTCATTCGGCGCCCCCCCGAGGAGCGTCCTCTGTGACCACGGCATGTCCCCCGAACTGGTTTCGCTGCGCCGCGATCAGCCGTGCGGCAAAGGAGTCGTCCTGGCGGGAGGAAAAGCGCGCAAACAGCGCAGCTGCGATGACTGGGGTCGGCACGGCCCGCTCGATGCCCTCCTCCACGGTCCAGCGGCCCTCACCCGAGTCGGCCACCACGCCGCGCACCTTCTCAAAGCCCGCCCCTGGGGCGATCGCCCTTTCGATCAAATCCAGCAGCCAGGACCGCACCACCGACCCATACCGCCAGATCCCCGCAATTTCATGGAGGTCGAGGCCAAACTCGTCGGTGGCTCCCAAAAGCTCGAAGCCCTCGGCATAGGCCTGCATCATGCCGTATTCGATGCCGTTGTGAACCATCTTTACAAAGTGGCCGGCACCGAGGGGCCCAACGTGGGCATAGCCACCCTCGGGTGCCAGGGTCCTGAAGGCGGGTTCCACCAGAGCCACTGCATCGGCATCCCCGCCAACCATGAGGCAGTAGCCCTCGGTGAGGCCCCATATTCCCCCCGATACCCCCGCATCCACCAAAGAGATGCCGGCCCCGGCCAACTCGGCCGCCTGGGCCGGTGCTTCTTTGTAGTTGGAGTTGCCGCCATCTACGACCACGTCTCCGGAGGAGAGGATGGTCCCCAGAGCCGACACCGTCGACCGAGTGGGATCCCCGGCTGGGACCATCACCCAGCAGACCCGTGGTGGCCGGAGCCTGGCGACAAGGTCTTCAAGACTGCTGGCCACCTCGATCCCCTCGTCCATCAAGACCTGGCGGCTCTCCGGCGAAACATCGAATGCAACCACATCGTGGCCACCGCCGCTCAGGCGGCGCACCATGTTGGCCCCCATTTTGCCGAGGCCGATCATCCCAATCTGCACCCTGCTCCTCTCGCCGTGATGTCCTGGCACGGACATGTCCGGTTTAGCATCCCCTGCACCGCCCTTGGAGCCAACCCGGGATCAGGGAAGGATTTCCTCCAGGGAATCGGCCTCGATCCGCAGAACTTTCCGGCCGTGCCGGCGCAGGCTCTGCAGGTCCCCGAGGGCCTGGGCATCGATCAGGGTGCCAAAGCCGTAATCCGAACCCGGTATCTCAAGATCCGGCCGGTCCGCCGAACAGACCACCTGGACGGCAAGAACCGAGTTGGGGCCGCCCTTGTGGAGTTGGCCGGTCGAATGCAAAAAGCGGGGGCCGTAGCCGGCGGTCACGGCCATTCCACCGAGTCGGTCCCCAATCCGGCGGCGGGCGGCCTCCAGTTCGGCATCGTGGCCAAAGGGGAAGTAGGCCTGCAAAGAGACGTAGTTTCCCGGTGCAGCATTGCGCTGTAGCCAGCCCTCCAGCTCGGTTGCCGATGCGGCCTGCTCGCTTGGGAGGGGGAGGTTGTCCAGCATGGCTTTGGTATTTGCCTTGGACTCGGCCACGTTTGGTTCATCGAAGGGGTCGACTCCAAGAGCGGCCCCGGCGGCCGCAGTTGCCAGTTCCCAGCGGAAGAACTCGCCACCGATCTGGGAAGCGTCGGTCATCTCGAGCGAGGCTGTGAACCTGTCCGGGCCAACCTCGGGCCGGGAGGTCGGGACCGGCACACATCCCTTTCCGTCCTTCCCCGTGGACTCTGCGATCAGCTGCTCTACCCACAGCCCAAAAGATGCCCAGGGGCCCTCGGCCAGGATGGTCACCTTGTCGGTGCCGGAAAGAGCGGCCTCGCCCATGGCGGAACCGAGTGCCACGGCCTGTTCCCAGTCGACCTCGGCCGCAGATGCGAGCAGTTCAGATGGATCAAATCCCACCAGTGCCGCAGCGGCCAGTCCGAAGTACGAAAGCACCGAGTACCGACCGCCTATATCGGAGGGGTTGGTGAGCACTCGGGAAAAGCCCCGGTCGTGCGCCAGTGAATCCAAAGTGGTGCCCGGATCGGTTATGGCCACATAGGCCGAAGGATCGGGCTGGCGGCTGAGTGCGTAGGCCAGCAGTGCATTGGGCTCCAAGGTGGTGCCAGACTTGGAGGAAACAAGCACCATGGAGCCTTCGAATGGGGCCTGTTCGACGGTGGTTGGATGCGTGGTGTCGCACACCACAAGCTTCCGGCCGTTGTGCCTACCGGTAGCCTCGGCCACCGCGGAGAGCACGGCGGGCCCGAGTGATGACCCTCCCATGCCCAATAGCACCACGGTTTCGGCATCGAGGTTGTTGGCCCAGGAGTGCAGATCCGCTGCCTGGTCCACAAAGCCTGTCGGCAGATCCAGCCACCCCAGTCGATTGGCGGACACATTGCCCGGCTTCCAAAGGGTGCTGTCTTTGCGCCGGATACGTTCTGCCAGGTCGCTCATGTGTCGCTCCTTGGTCGGTGGCTAGGGGCGATGCAGCGCTGCGCCCCACCGGGAAGCTATCTCATCCCGGTGGGGCGGCGTGGTTCAGCTGCCGTGACGGGATGCCAGAGCGTTTGCCTTTTCTGACATCTTGGCGATCAACTCGTCAAAGGCCTTGGCGAAGGCAGCGACACCCTCCTCCTCCAGCTGACGGGAGACGTCGGCCATGTCGATACCCGCCTCGGCGAGGCGATCGAGGTGCGCTTTGGCCTGAGCGACATCTGTGTCGACGGTGCGTGCCACGCTGCCGTGGTCCAAAAAGGCGTCCACGGTGGCATCGGGCATGGTGTTGACGCTGTCCGGGCCGATCAGGTTGTCGACGTAGAGGAGGTCTGGGTAGGAGGGGTTCTTGGTCGAGGTGGATGCCCACAGCGGGCGCTGCACCCTGGCACCCCGCTCCGCAAGCGCCTGCCAGCGTGGACCGGAGAAGCGCTCCAGGAAGGCCTGGTAGGCGAGCTTTGCCTGGGCGTTGGCCGCCTGGCCGCGCAGCGACTCGACCGACTCTCCATCGCCCAGCGCCCCCTGGGCCGCCAGGGTCTCCAGGCGCCTGTCCACCTCGGTGTCCACTCGGGAGACGAAGAATGAAGCGACGCTTGCCACGTCGGAGAGGTCGGCTCCCGGCCCCCTGGAGGCCGCCAGGGTCTCCAGGCCGGAGATGTATGCCTCCATCACGGCCTCATACCGCTCGATGGAGAAGATGAGGGTCACATTGATGCTGAGCCCCTCCGAAATCGCCTCGCGGATGGCCTCGACGCCCTCGATGGTTGCCGGGATCTTCACCAACAGGTTTGGCTTGGCGATCTTGGAGTGAAGGTGCTTGGCGGAAGCCAGCGTGCCCTCGGCATCCCTCGCGAGGGAGGGAGCAACCTCGAGGGAAACAAAGCCGTCTCCACCATTTGAGGACTCATACAGCGGTGCGAACGCGTCCAACGCCCCGTTGATGTCCTCGGTGACCAGTTCCCAGTAGGCCTCCTCGACGCCCATGGACCCAAGCAGGGAGTCCAGTGCCTCGTCGTATTCGGGACCGGTCTGGATGGACTTGGCAAAGATGGCCGGGTTGGAGGTGATTCCCCGGATGCCCTGATCGATCAGCTTGGACAGATGTCCGTTGCTCAACCAGGAACGAGTCAGGTTGTCGATCCAGGGACTCTGGCCCTGGTTGTCGAAGAGGTCTTGGAGTGTGGTCATGATTCTCCCTTTGTGCGCATGACTAGGGCCTCGGCACGCGAGGCCACGTTCTGGGCCGTGTAGCCGAACTTCTCCATGTTGAGCCCGCCCGGGGCGCTTTGGCCGAAGCGGTCGATTCCGATTGTTTCGGTCGCCCAGCGGTCCCATCCGAAAGAGGACCCGGCCTCTACGGCGAGACGCGGCACGCCCTGGGGCAGCACCGTGGCGATGTATTCCGGTCCCTGGGCCTCAAAGAGGTCCCAGCTCGGCAGGGATACGACGCGGGCGCCAATGCCTGCCTCGGCAAGCATTGCCGCAGCACCGACGCAGTGCTGCACCTCGCTGCCGGTGCCAATCAAGACTACGTCCAGGTTCCCCGTGGGACTCTCTGACAGCACATAGCCACCCCGGCTCACCCCGTCGGCGGCGCCGGCGGTTCCCTCAAGCACCGGGACATTCTGGCGGGTGAGCACCAATGCGGTGGGACCCTCTCCCTCCACTGCGATCCGCCAGGCCTGGGCAACCTCGTTGGCATCCGCCGGGCGGATCACCCGCAGGCCGGGCATGGCACGCAATGATGCCAAGTGCTCGATGGGCTGGTGGGTGGGCCCGTCTTCACCGAGTCCGATCGAGTCGTGGGTCCAGACATAGACGGCGTGTGCCTTGGACAGCGCCGCCACTCTCACAGCTGGGCGCATGTAGTCACTGAAGACGAAGAAGGTGCCACCCACCGGGAGCACTCCGCCGTGAAGAGCCATGCCGGACATGATCGATCCCATGCCGTGCTCGCGAATGCCATAGGCGACCTGCCTCCCAGAATGAGAGGTCTTGGACTGCAGCTCCTCGCCGTCCAGGGCGGTTCCGGTGTTCCCCGTCAGGTCCGCTCCACCCGACATCAGCCCAGGTATAACCCCGGCGGTTGCGTTCAGGGCGGTGCCGAAGGCCTTGCGTGTGGCAATTGACTGCCCGGCCTCGAAGGAGGGGAGCTTGGATGCCCAGCCCGAAACGCCCCGACCCTCGAGGGCTGCAGTGAGTTCTTCCGAACTGGACTGGCGGGCCTGCCACTCTTCGCGGAGTTTGCGGCCACGGGGGATGCAGCTGCGGTAGTACTCGAGGACCTCATCGGGCACCCAGAACTTCTCGTCGGCGGGAAGGCCGAGGATCTCTTTGGTCGCACGAATTTCGGCATCCCCCAGGGGTTCGCCGTGCGCCTCTTTGGTGTCGGTGCGGTTCGGGGAGGGCCAGCCGATGTGGCTGCGCAAAATCAGCATCGAGGGCTGGTCCTCGACGGCCATGGCAGACCGTATGGCCTGCTCCAGCCCGTCGGTGTCGTTGGCGATGTCCCCGAGGTTCTCCACGTGCCATCCGTAGGACTCAAAGCGCTTGGCCCGGTCGTCGGTGTAGGAGAGATCGGTGGAGCCGTCGATTGTGATGTAGTTGTCGTCGTAGATGTATACGAGGCGGCCGAGGCCGAGGTGGCCGGCGAGGGAGGCGGCCTCGTGGCTGACGCCTTCCATCAGGTCCCCATCGGAACAGATCACAAAGGTGTGGTGGTTGCTGAACTCGGGCCCAAAGCGGTTCCGGAGCCACCGCTCGGCGAGGCCCATGCCAACTGCGTTGGCGAACCCCTGGCCGAGGGGACCGGTGGTTACCTCGACGCCCTTGGTGTGGTGCACCTCGGGATGGCCCGGAGTGAGGCTTCCCCACTGGCGGAAGGCCTTTATGTCATCAAGGGTCAGCCCGTAGCCCGTGAGATAGAGCATCGAGTAGAGCAGGATCGAGGCGTGGCCAGCCGAAAGCACGAACCTGTCCCTGTCGGCCCAGCCGGGGTCGCTCGGGTCGTGGCGCATGATGCGGGACCACAGCACGTGCGCCAGTGGCGCAAGTGCCATCGCAGTCCCGGGGTGCCCAGAGTTTGCCTTTTGCGGGGCGTCCATGGACAGCCCCCGAATGACGTTGATACCAAGCTGCTCGATGTCCGACGTGTCCATGGCTACACCCTAGCCAAGCGGCACCGGATCCGGCCAGACGGGCGCGCAGTACCCGCCCCTGGCAAGACTCCAGGGCCAACCGCCTCTGTGGCCCTGCTCAGGCCACCTTGGTTGGGGTTCCCTTGAAGCGCACCGTTGAGTGGCGCACCTGGGCCAATCCCATCTTTGCGAACAAAGAGATGACCCACCAACCGGGGTCTATCTGGCCTTGTGAAAAGGCCAGGCGTGCTGCGGTAGGCGCCGCGTGGTGATTGTTGTGAAGCCCCTCGCCGGCGGTTAGCCAAGCAAGCCACTGGTTGTTGGTGGCGGTGTTTTCGTAGTCGCGGGACCCAAATACGTGGCCCACCGCGTTCACCGCAGCATTCAGCAAGAGGTAGGAAACCGTGTGCACCACTGCGGCCACGATGGCGACCTCGGCCCCAAAGATGAAGTAAAGAACCGCCACCCCAATGGCGAGGCCGACCAAAGAACGGTTGAAGATGATCCTGTCCCAGGCGTCCTCGGGGAGATCCTTGGCATATTTGTTTACGATGCTCTGGTCCCGGGCCGCTTTGCGGTAGAGGGCGACGTTGCCCAGCTGCACCGCCCAGAACCCCTCGATGACCGGGGAGTGGGGATCGCCGGGAACATCGGTATAGGCATGGTGCTTACGGTGCACGGCCACCCACTGCCTGGGCCGAATACCGGTGAGGATCCAGGTGGCGAACCGGAACGCCATGCGAAGCGGCGGTGAGAGCGTCATCGCCTTATGCGACAGCGTCCGGTGCAGGAATACCGTGGTGAGGAATAGGGCGACCTGGCATAGAGCCAGGCCGATCAGGGCTCCGAGAAGGATAGGCGGCACCCGGTTACCGTAGCAGGAAGCACCGGCGCGGCTCTAGTCTTTTGCACCAGCCCCGCCCGCACCCCACTACAGGGGCCGGAGGGGAGAGGAGTGCCAAGACCGGGTATGCAACACCGGGCGGCCCGCGGGCCTCGATCTAAGGAGAGCGAGCAATTGTCCCAAACCAGCGGAATGCGGCAGGAGGACTCGCTAGCTGACCTGATCTCGGATCTGAAGGGGCTGGTAGTTGCCTATGTCCGCCAGCGGACCGTGGATCCCCTGAAGGGTCTGGTCCGCTTCGTGATAGCAGGTGTGCTGGGTTCGGTCATGCTTGCCGTTGGCCTGGGCACGTTGTTGTTGGCAGGCCTTCGCTTTTTGCAATCCGGCACGGGAGGGGCCTTCTCGGGCCAGTTGAGCTGGCTTCCCTACCTGATTGTCGCGGTTGTCGGGATCGTGGTGGCTGCGGCGGCGGCCGGGGCGGCCGCCAAGGGAAGGAGAAGCAGGAGATGAGCAAGGTCGGACCCCAGGACATCGAAGCGAAGCTTCGCCAGGTGCAGGACCGCCTGGGCGACGAGGTGGACCAGGTTCGGCCCTCTGTGGTCCGCATCGGGGCGGCGATTCTTTTGGGAGTGGTCGTGATCGCTTATGTCGCTGGGCGCCGCCGGGGAAGG
>JAKAOS010000154.1 GCA_021823165.1 Actinomycetes bacterium
GATCTCTCTGACCACGTCGTAGCCGATGTAGCCGACCAGCCCGCCATGCAGCGGCGGCAGGTGCTCCTGGGGGGCGGATTCATACCTGGCCAACAGCCCTTCCAAAGTCGCCAGGAACCCCTCGGGGGCAGGGTGGTCTGCTCCGATGCTGCCCTCGATGCGAACGTCGCTGCCCCGGGCGACCACGGTTGCTGCAGGACGCCGCCCGATGAAGGAAAAGCGCCCCCAACGCTCCCCACCCTCGGCGGATTCGAGCAAAAAGCCCTCCTGGTCGCCCACGACCCGCAAGTATGCACTGACTGGAGTGAGGCTGTCCGCTGCGAGTTCGCGCCACAGCGGCACCACCTTCTCGCCGGTTTGAAGCGCCTCAGGCCCTGGTTGAGTCACCGCCTTCACGATTGGATGCCTCCGTCGTCCTGGCCCCGATCCCCGCTTTGGTCCTGGTCGGGGCTTTCGCCCTGGGCCTGTTGGATGGTGCGGAAAAAACAGCTGTGGTGACCGGTGTGACAGGCCCCTTGGCCGTCCTGGTCGACGATCAGGATCAACGCGTCCCCGTCGCAGTCCACGCGGATCTCATGAACCCACTGCCGCTCGCCGGAGGTCTCGCCTTTGAACCACAACTCCGACCGGCTTCGGCTCCAATAACAGGCGCGCCCGGTTTGCAGGGTTTGTGCCAGGGCCTCTTTGTTCATCCACGCCAACATGAGGACCTCGCCGGTGGAGCGCTCCTGGGCGATGGCCGGGATGAGGCCCTTGGCGTCCCAGCGGAGCTGGGGAAGCGGCCGGCCTGCACCCTCCAGGGGAGTACCCGAGCGAAAAGAAGCCGTCACGCTCAAAGGTAGAGGCCGGTTCCGCTGTCGAGACGATCCGACGCCACCGCATGGACGTCACGCTCGCGAAGGATCAGGTACTCCTCTCCCTTCAGGTCCACCTCGAAGCGGTCCTCGGGATTGAACAGAACCTGGTCGCCCTGCTTGGCCGATCGCACCTGGGGCCCCACCGCAACCACCTCCGCCCAGGCGAGACGCTTGCGCAGTTCCACCGTTGCTGGGATCAGCAGCCCCGAGCGTGATCTCCGCTCTTCCTCGCTCTGTGGCATTTGCACCAAAAGCCGGTCGCCGGCCATGGTGATGGACTGCTTGGCGGGGTTCTGCCGTGCAAGTCTCTCGTCGGGAACCTGATCCCCTGTTGCCCCCCGGGGCGCCACATTCGCCGACTCCACACCGCCACCGTACCCGGCGGCGAGCCTGGCACCGATGGCCGAGGGCATTGGTTTGCCACCTCAAGCCTTCCCAGGGGATCGGGGCGGAGCCATCTCTATGCGCCAGCCACCAGCCCCTGGACCCCGCCCGTGACCATCTGGACCGCAATGGCCACCACGAGCAACCCAGCTATCCGGGTGAGAACCGACACCCCGTTGGGTCCCAGCAGCCTCCCGATCGCCGGAGCAAAGGAGAGGGTGGCAAGGATCACCAACGCCACCGCAGCCAGGGCCGCCAGAACGACGGCGACCTCCTGGATCCCCCGGGCCGACTCCATGTAGTACATCGTTGTGGCAATGGCCCCGGGTCCCGCCAGAAGTGGGGTGCCCAAGGGAACCATTGCCACGTTGTTGCCGGTGGTGGGGCTGGCGGTCCCCTTGCCCGATGGGTCCAAAAGCTCCAATGCAACAAGGGCCAAAAGCAAACCGCCTGCGGTGCGCAAGGCGGGGAGGCCGATTCCCATGACCGCCATGATCGCCTGGCCGAAAAGGGCAAATCCCAGGATTACCCCCGCCGCGACCACCGATGCCTGCCGTGCCGCCCGGCGGCGCTGGATGGTGCTGTGATGCTCCGTCAAGGCCAAAAACATCGGAATCGACCCCACGGGGTCGGTGATTACCAGCATCGTCACAAAGGGATGCAAAAAGCTCCCGAGCGCCCCAGAGGTCCCACCATGGGAAAGCGCTGCCAATCCCGCGAGGTGAAAGGAGATCATTTAGCTGGGCCGCACCACCAGACCCGCCTGCGCCATGGCAGATTTGGCTTCTGCAACGGTGTGGGAGCCGAAGTGGAAAATCGATGCCGCAAGCACCGCGTCCGCCCCGCCAACCGCCGCCCCCGCAACCAGGTCCTCCAGGCCTCCCACGCCTCCGGAGGCTATGACGGGGACCGAGGTGGCTGCGGTGATGCCAGAGAGCAACTCCAGGTCATATCCGGATCGGGTCCCATCTCTGTCCATGGAGGTCACGAGCAACTCCCCCGCCCCGAGCCGCTGTGCCAGCACTGCCCAGGTAACCGCATCGAGGCCGGTGGGCCGGCGGCCCCCGTGAGTCACCACCTCCCAACCGCCCTGGCGCCTTTTGGCGTCAATGGCAACCACTACGCATTGCCGGCCGAATATGGCGGCCACCTCTGCCACCAGGGAGGGATTGGCCAAAGCGGCCGTGTTCATGCTCACCTTGTCGGCCCCCGCCCGCAGCAGCCGCCGGGCATCTTCGACGCTCCTTACGCCCCCACCGACGGTCAGGGGGACAAAGATCCGCTCCGCGGTCCGCTCCACTACCGAGATCAGGGTGTCCCGTTCATCAGAGGATGCGGTGATGTCCAAAAGCACCACCTCATCGGCACCCTCCTCGCCATAGCGCTGCGCCAGTTCTGCCGGATCACCGGCGTCGGTCAGGTCGACGAATCCAACCCCTTTGACGACCCGTCCCCCCGTTACGTCGAGGCAGGGGATTACACGCGTTGTGCGCACGCCGCCACCGCATCTACGATGCTCAACTCCCCCGCCGCAAGCGCCTTGCCGACGATCACGCCTTCCAGAGAGCGCCCCGCTTTGTTTACTCCCGCCAGCCCCGAAAGGTCATCAAGGCTGCCAACACCGCCAGAGGCGATGATTGCCACCTCCGAGGTGGCGGCCAGCGCCACTTCCAGGCCTGGGTAGTCCGGGCCCGAAAGGGTCCCATCGGTCGGTATGGAGGTGACAACCAGCGCCGCCGCCCCGATCTGTTCGAAGCGGGCCGCCGCATCCGCCAGGGACCAGGGGGTCTCGGATTCCCAGCCGCGCACCGCCAGCCGCCAGCTGGGCGCACCTCCATGATCGAGGCCGATTGCGACCGATCCGGGATTGGCCGCGCAGATCCGCTCGAACAGCGATGGGTCCTCCAGTGCCGCAGTGCCCATGACGACCCGGCTTACCCCGGCGGCCAGCAGTGCCGCCACGTCCCACTCGGTCCGCACTCCCCCACCGACCTGCACCGGCACCGTGGAGGCCTCCACTATTTCGCCAATCAAAGAACGTTCGGCCGGGGTACCGCTCCGAGCGGCAGCCAGGTCCACCACGTGCAACCAGTCCGCCCCTCCACCGGCCAGAGCCGAGGCGGCCTCGACCGCATCCCCGTAGTCGGTGACCTCGGAGAAGGAACCCCGTAGTAGCCGGACGCTCCGGCCGTCCAGGAGGTCTATGGCGGCATAGAGGTGCATCAGTTCTCCTTGGCGCATGCGGCGACGAATCGGCCCAGGAAGGCCAGGCCAGCGTCGGCGGACTTTTCGGGATGGAACTGGGTTCCCCATATTGGCCCCGATTCCACCGCTGCCACCACCGGGCCACCGTAATCGCAGGTGGCGACGGTCTCTGGGCCGGGCACCGGAGCGTATGAGTGGACGAAGTAGACCCAGGAGCCATCCGCATCCCCCGACATCAACACGCTGTCGCCCCTTGTCGCCACGAGCCGGTTCCACTGCATCTGGGGCCGCTTTTCGCCCTCGGGTAGCCCGATTACCGCTCCGGGAAACGCGCCAAGGCCCTTGGCGGTGGGGTCCTCCTGGGAGCCGGAGTAGAGGAGCTGGAGTCCCACACAGATCCCCAGAAATGGTGTCTGGGCCTCCAGGGCACGAAGCGCAACGGACTCCAGGCCGCTGTTGCGGAGTGCTTCGGCACAGGGCCCAAAGGCGCCCACGCCGGGCAGCACGACCCCATCGGCACCCCGAGCCTGGTCGGCTTCTGTGACCAATACCGCATCGGCGCCCATTTTGACCAAAGCCCGCTCCGCAGATCTCAGATTGCCGATGCCGTAGTCGAGCACCGCTATGCGGGGCCTGGCGGTCGTGGTCACAACACGCCCTTGGTCGAAGGCACCCCTTCTCCGACAACCTCCGATGCCGATCCCAACACCCTCGCAATGGCTTTGAAGACCGCTTCGACGATGTGATGGGTGTTCCGGCCCCTGCGCAGGTCGACATGAAGGGTCAAAGAGGCATTGGTGACCACGGCCCTCCAAAACTCCTCGGACAACTGAGGTTCGAATCCTGGAGTGCCAAGGGCCTGGGCGCCCACAAGGGGCACCTCCCAGCACAAAAAGGGCCGACCCGAAATATCCAGAGCCACCTCAACCAGGGTCTCGTCCAAGGGCAATGCCAGCGAGGAGAAGCAGAT
>JAKAOS010000155.1 GCA_021823165.1 Actinomycetes bacterium
ATTGCACTTACGGCGCTACGGCGCTACGGCGCTACGGCGCTACGGCGCTACGGCGCTACGGCGCTACGGCGCTACGGCGCAGGAAACCCACCGTTTGTCTTGATCCCGGTGCCGACCGGACAGTCTCAATGGGCCGGACTTGGGGGAGAGGCACCCTTCGGAGGAATCTGGCCACCTGGTAGGGCAGAAAAACAGGCGCACGGGAAAGAGCTGCTGCACTCCTACGATTCAGGCGATGGGAACCCCGAGCCATCCCAGCCCTCCGGTGTGGTTCCCCTTTGGCCCGCAATGTCTGGGTGCTGGGCGATGAGGCGCCCCGGCGACGTTCTCCCCGGGCTGGAGCAGACCCCGCCCACTGACGATGCGCCCTTGGTGAGCATGGCTCGCCTGCACCTCATGATCGCCAAGGAACTGGTCCGCCTCGGCCGGGTGGCCGTGGAGGGGGAGGCGGTAAAACCCCGCAACAGCCGCCATGGCCATCTCTACTTCGACTTGCGGGACCGCCGGGCCCAGTTGACGGTCCTGGTGCGCTCGTCCTGCCCTGGCCGGGGCTTTGTTGTTGACGGAGAACGGGTCAGGGTCACCGGCCGCCTCGAATGGCTCGCAGAGCGTGGTGCGGCGCGCATGGCGGCCGAGGAGATTGTGCCCGCCGGTGAGGGAGCCATCGCCGCAGCGATTGCAGCAATCCGGAGGGCTTTGGAGGCCGATGGCCTGCTGACTCGTCCCCGCCGGCCGCTGCCGCTGCTTCCCGGTTTGGTGGGGGTGGTTTGCGGCAAGGACGCTGCGGTGCGGGCCGACATCGAGTCGGTCATAGCGCAGCGCTTTGCCAACTATCCCGTGGTGTTTGCCGAGACGACGGTATCGGGCGCCGGCGCGGCCAACCGTGTGCGCGTTGCGATGGAACAGTTGGATTCAGTCGCCGGGTTGGAGGTGATCATCCTGGCCCGCGGCGGCGGGGATGCCGCCTCTCTGTTGCCCTTCAGCGACGAAGACCTCTGTCGCTCCATCGCCGCTCGCAGGGCGGTGGTGGTCTCCGCCATCGGCCACGATGGCGATCGGCCCCTATCGGATGAGGTGGCCGATCACAGGTTCGGGACTCCTTCTCTTGCAGCGGCAGCGGTCTTCCCTGAACGTTCGGACCTGGACCGCCAGCTTGCCGAACTTTACCGCCGGGCCTCTGAGGCCGTGTCCTTCCGCCTCGAGCGGGGTGGTTCGGCTCTTTTGGCACTCCGGCCCGGGGAAACGCTCTCGCACCGGGTCGGGATGGCGATGGACCGCCTCCGCCACAGCGGTGAGCTGGCGGCCCGGCGTCATCCCTCCCGTAATCTGCGGCGGGCCAGGAGAGCCCTCGATGGGCTGCGACCCTCCGTGGCGGTGGATCGCCGCCTTGCCGGGGCCGTAGCCAACCTGGAGGCGAAGATCGCAACGCTTGAGGCATTGGACCCGAGGTCGGTGCTGGCCCGGGGTTATGCGGTAGTGCAGAGTTCCTCGGGAGTGGCTCTTCGCCGGGCGGGGGAGGCCAGCGAGGGGGAGACCCTCGAGGTGGTCCTGGCCGAAGGGGCCCTTTCCGCTACCGTCGAGTCGGTGCTCAGCCGCGCTGAGCTGGAGGCCACGGGCGGCGTAGGGGGGGCCTTGGCCCGCCTGGAACGGTCCAGAAAGAGGTGATGTGAGCCCTTCTCCCGACAATCCCGGCATCGCCCAGGGTGATGATGAGCCTGGCTCGGCTCTGGCATCGTTGCCATTTGAGCGGCTCCTCTCCCTGCTGGAAGAGACAATCCTAAAGATGTCCGATCCCGAGGTCGGGATAGAGGAGGCAACCGACCTCTACGAGCGGGCCGGTGCGCTGCGCCGGGCGGCAGCCGATCGACTCGATGCCCTCCACAAGAGGGTCGATGCCATATCTGAGCGGTGGGGAGAGGAGGAGCCCTAAGCCGTGTTGATCGCGCCAGCCGCCTGCATCCTGCGGCGAAATGTCCCGGCTCCCTCGGTGCCGGCCCCGGCCTCCCCGACGCGCCGAGCGAGTTGGCGGTCCGAGGTCACAACCACAATGGATTCGGGCGCGCGATCTTCGGCCACGAGCCGAACCAGGGTGTCATCGGCGCTGGCGGCAGCACTCCAAAGTACCGAGATGGCTTCGCCCATGTTTTGTCCCTCTGGCGGTCCACTCCCGTCGAAGACCACCGTGACCTCGTTGCCGGTCGCCTCGGCGTAGCTTGCGAGTCGACGTTCAAGCCTGAGGGATGCCGCGGCGGGATTGCGCCACCATCCATCTGGGACCGATCCCATGAGGTTGTTGCCATCCACGAAGAATCGAAGGCGACCCAGGGACCTCTCAGGGCCGGGCAAGGAGTCCTTCCAGTCGATTGGCCTCCCGGTCGGCAAAGGCCGCCTGGGCCTCCATCCTCTCCAGTGCCAGCGCCACGGTGCGCTCCGCGGAGGGGATTGGGTGCTGGGAGACAAAGGCCCGAACCGCCCGTGCCAGTTCCGCATCTCCCTGAGCCTCAAGGCCCTGCAGCGCCCGCCCCAGGCCCATGGAGGGGAAGCGCCCTTCCATCTCGGACCACTGCCGTTCAGCGAAGGCCCAGGCGGACCTCCCGTGGCGCCTGGAGGAAAGGGCCTGGCCTATGACGAAGGGGCCGTTCTGGCTGCGAATCTCGGTGAGGGCCGCCTCCAGGGTGCGGTCCAACAGGGAGGGCGAGGGGAACGAGGCCAGGTTGAAGAGATAGCGGAGCTCTTCTTGGGGTGTCTTGGCCGACTTGATCCGGGCCGAGAAGACCTCGTACTCGGGTTCGCCACCGTGGTGCGCCACGCAGCTCAGCACGGACCGGATCAGATCCGGACTCAGCCGCCACCCCGCAAAGGACTCGGTGAATCGCTCAAGGGTCCAGGCCTCCACGTCGGCATCCTCACCTATGGTCCCCAAAGCTGCGATCAGCCGTGCCCGCAGGGTCGGCACCAGGGGGCGTTCCCCGTCCGAGGGCTCCCACCCGATGAGGTCCAACACCGGACGGAGCAGTTCCCTTGTGAAGCTGGCAACGGCCCCCAGGGTGTCGGTGGGTGCAACGTGGTAGAGGAGGGAGATCGAAGAGGCAACCGATGCCCAGAGGTTCGGGTCTGGCGCTGGCTCAAGAGCCCTTACCAGAGCCACCCACTCCTCCAGCGCCGCCCCTCCGGACACTGCCAGCGCCCAGGCGTCTGCAACGGCGCTGAAGCGCTCCGCCTCGCCCATGGTGTTGATCGCCCCGAGGACCTCTTGGTCCAGGCCGGAGGAGAAGCGCGTCCGGAATACCCCGGTGCCCGAAGCATTGAGCGTCCTTATGGTCTCCCCTGGTTCCAGTGTGATGCTCTGGCTGGCCGAGCTGAAAAGCAGCCTCCGCTCAGCGCTGGCATCCCCCGGAGATATCCGCAGCGGGACGTGCCAGATTTTCCCAGGGTCGCTGGACTCCTGGTCGCCTGGGGACCCGTAGAGGAAGCGGCGCTGTGACAACTCCAGTGTCTGGCCGTCGGACAGAGCAGCCTCGACCATGGGATGGCCGCCTTGGAAGATCCAGCTGTCCATCATGGCCCTGACGGGCTCTCCGACCACGGCCTCTATCGAGTCCCACAGGTCGGTTGTATCGGCGTTGCGGTAGAGGAAGGAGGATATGTAGTGCCGGATTCCGTCCCTGAAGCGCTCGGCTCCCAGGTACTGCTCCAGCATCCTCAGGACCGCACCGCCCTTTTCGTAGGTGAGCCTGTCGAACATCCCCTCTGCGTCCTGTGGGGTTGCGACGGGGTATTCGATGGAACGGGTGGAATGAAGTGAGTCCACCGTCATCGCATCGTCCCGCAGGAGAGCGAAGCCGCCCCACACCTCCCACTCGGGGCGGAAGTGGTCGGTGCACAACAACTCCATGAAGGTGGCGAAAGCTTCGTTCAACCACAGGCCGTTCCACCACTTCATGGTCACCATGTCGCCGAACCACATGTGGGCGATTTCGTGAGCCACCACCGTTGCAATCCGCTCCAGCTCGGCTCGCGATGCCTCAGATGGGTTGACCAGCAAAGCCGATTCGCGGAAGGTCACGGCGCCGAAGTTCTCCATAGCGCCAAAGGCGAAGTCGGGTATTGCAATCAGGTCGAGCTTTGCTCCTGGGTAGGGGACGCCGAACCACTCCCCGAAAAACTCCAGAGCGTGGGCTGCGGCCTGCAGGGCGAAGTCGCCGAGGCCCTCCTTCCCCGGTACGTGAACAACGCTTATTTCCACGCCGGCAACGCTTATAGATGGGCTTCGCCGGATCGGGCCGACGATAAAGGCCAGCAGGTAGGTGGACATCTTTATCGTCTCCGCGAAGCGGATCTCGGTCCTAGATCG
>JAKAOS010000025.1 GCA_021823165.1 Actinomycetes bacterium
TAGCCGCTGCGGTGCTCGACGCCGCCGCAAGAATGATGGGAGCCTGACAAGATGGCCCGCTACACCTTCACATCGGAGTCGGTGACCGAAGGTCACCCCGACAAGCTTGCCGACCAGATCTCCGACGCGGTGCTGGACGCGGTACTCCAATCCGACCCCTTCGGCCGGGTGGCGTGCGAGACCCTGCTGACTACGGGCCTGGTGGTGGTGGCCGGCGAGATAACGACGTCTGGCTATGTGGATATCCCCACCATCGTTCGCTCCACGGTGTGCGAGGTTGGCTACGACCGGGAGTCCTACGGCTTCGACGGCAATACCTGCGGGGTCATAGTCTCCATCGACGAGCAGTCTCCCGACATCGGCCAGGGCGTGACCCAGGCTTATGAGAGCCGGCTCGGGCTCGCCGCCGGCGACCACCTGGACGACCAGGGAGCCGGCGACCAGGGGATGATGTTCGGCTACGCCTGTGACGAGACCGAGGATCTGATGCCCGTCCCGATCTGGCTTGCACACCGGCTCGCCCAGCGGCTGGCCGAGGTCCGCCGGGCAGGCGTGCTCCCCTACCTGCGGCCCGACGGTAAGACGCAGGTGAGTGTGACCTACGAAAACGGCCGCCCGGTCTCTTTGGACAAGGTTCTCATCTCCACCCAGCACCAAGCCGGCATTGATCTGGACACCCTCCTGCTCCCAGACCTGAAAGAGCACGTGGTGACCCCCCTCATTCCCGCCGGCCTGGACTCCTCCTCTGTCGAGTTGCTTGCCAACCCAACGGGCCGCTTCGAGTTGGGCGGTCCCCGGGCCGACACCGGCCTCACGGGGCGCAAGATCATCGTCGACACCTATGGAGGGGCGGCTCGGCACGGCGGCGGCGCCTTCTCGGGCAAGGATCCCTCAAAGGTCGACCGTTCGGGGGCTTATGCGGCCCGCTGGGTGGCCAAGCACATCGTTGCAGCGGGAGCGGCCCGGCGTTGTGAGATCCAGATCGCCTATGCGATCGGCGTGGCGAGGCCGGTGTCGGTGATGGTGGAGACCTTCGGGACCGAGACCGTCGATCCTGTAAGGATCGAGCGCATGGTGTCGGAGCTGTTCGATCTGCGTCCGGCCGCGATCATCAACGCATTGGACCTCCGCCGCCCCATCTACCGCCGGAGCGCCGCCTACGGCCACTTCGGCCGTTCGGCCAAGGACTTCCCCTGGGAGGCGACCCCCCGTGTAGATGAGGTGCGCTCCGCCCTCGGCTGCTGAGCGCCGCCCGGTGTCGGCGAAGGACACCGCCATCGCCGGCATAAGTGCCGGCGAAACCGAGGTGGTGAGGGTGCTGCCGGCCGCCGGGGCGCTGGACAGGGAGTTCGACTACCTCATGCCATACCGGCTCCTGCCGGGCCGGCCGGCATCGGTGGGGGACCGGGTGCGGATCCCGTTGGGGCCCCGCCGGGTGGGGGGCTGGGTAATAGCCAAGCCTGCCACCCCCGCTACCGAGGATCTCAAAGAGGTGCTGGGATGGCGGGGGTTGGGGCCGTCGGCCGACCTGGTGGAGCTTTCGGCCTGGGCGTCGTGGCGCTGGGCCGGACCAAGGCGCCTCTTTCTCCAAGCGGCGTCCCCACCCCGCATCGTCTCGGCCGCCGAGTCGGCCCGGGAGGGCTTGGCAGAGGAGGCCCCGCTTCCATCCTGGGCACCCGAGGGCTTGGCCGAGGCCTGGGAGGCTCGTTTTGGGATCATCCGGGTAGCTCCCGGCACCGGCCGACTGCCGTATCTGAAAGCAGTTCTGGCCGCCAGCGCAGGCCAGATCCTGGTCCTGGTGCCCACCGAGGCGGGTGCTTCGGCCCTGGCGGCAGGGTTGCGCGGCGAGGGGGTGTCGGTCGCGCTTTTGCCCGACGGATGGGCGATGGCACGGGCCGGGGCGCGGGTAATCGTGGGGACGAGGTCGGCCGCCTGGGCCCCGGCAGGGCAACTCGGGACGGTGGTCGTCTTGGACTGCCACGACCGCTCCTGGAAGGAGACCCGTTCCCCTACCTGGGAGGTGCCGGCGCTCACCCTGGAGCGGTGTCGCCGGGCGGGGGCGCGCTGGATCGGGTTGTCGTGCTGTCCGACCCTTGCGCTTTCGAGCCTGGTGGGAGTCTTCACAACCTCCAGGGGCTCAGAGAGGCGAGGCTGGGCGCCGTTGGAAGTTGTCGACATGACCGAGGAGGACCCCAGGAACGGGATCGTCTCTACCCGCCTTGCCGCCATTGCCCGCCAGGCATCTGCCGCCTCTCCTTTGGCCGTCGTCTACAACCTGAAGGGGCGGGCACGGCTCCTTGGCTGTTCCAAGTGCAAGGCCCTGGCCCGCTGCGAAGCCTGCGGAGCAGCATTGGTGGGATCTGGGGGTGACAGCTTGTCCTGTCTGCGCTGCGGCCTTGTCCGGCCGGTGGTGTGTGGCTCCTGTGGCTCGACAAAGTTGGCAACGCTGCGCTCGGGTGTCACCAGGCTTGCCGAGCAGCTGGCCCTGCTGGGAGTGGAGGTGTCCGAGGGGGAGACGGCTGCTCCGGTGATGGTGGGGACAGAGGCGCTGCTCCACCGCCGCGTCCGGGCCTCGGTGGTGGTGATGGCGGACTTCGACCAGGAGTTGCTGCGGGCGCATTTCGGGGCGGCAGAGTCGGCACTGGCGCTGCTTGGGAGGGCATCTCGTGCAGTTGGGGGCCGGGCGGGCAGGGTGGTCGTCCAGACGAGGTTGGCATCCCATCCCGTCCTCCAGGCCGCCATGAAGGCAGACCCTGAGATACTGGCACGCTCCGAGGAGCCGTTGCGCCGCCAGCTTGCGCTCCCCCCCTTCGCGGCTTTGGCCATGGTGAGCGGAGAGCACGCCGAGGAGTGGCTTTCGCCGCTGGGAGAGGATGTGGGCGGCGGGCGAAGTGGTCCGGGCCGGGACGGGTCGCATGGGGCGGTGGAGTTGTCCCAGATCGGAGAGGGCCGCTTGGTGCTGCGGGCGGGAGACACCCAGGTGTTGTGCGATGCCCTGGCGTCTCTTGGCCGCCGACCCAGCGGCGTGAGGGTGGAGGTCGATCCCCAGGCCGTCTGAGGCCAAAGACCGCCACGGATCCCCCGCTACGGTGGAGCGGTGCCAGCACTGGCTTTTTTTGCAAGCCCCTCTTTCGCCGTGCCCTTGATGGATGCTCTGGTGGCCGAGCACCACGAGATTGTCGTCGTGGTGACCCAGGAGCCCTCCCGCCGCCGCCGGGGAGCCCCGCCGGAGCCGACGGCGGTGGGGTTGCGAGCGGAGGAACTGGGGATCCCGGTCGTCTCGGACCCCAACGAGGTCCTCTCCTACGGCCCCGAACTGGGCGTCGTCCTCGCCTACGGCAAGATCCTGCGTCGCCCACTCATCGATGCCTTGGAACTTGTCAATCTTCATCTATCCCTTCTGCCCCGCTGGCGGGGAGCGGCCCCGGTGCAGCGGGCAATCCTGGAGGGGGATTTGGTGACCGGAGCGTGCCTCATGAGGATCGAAGAGGGACTCGATTCGGGCCCGGTGTATGGATGCCGCCAGGTGGAGATACAAAAGGAGGAGACGTCCGCGCAGCTGACCGCCCGCTTGGTTGCCGAGGGAACCGATCTGCTCCTGGAGAAGCTGGCATCGGCTGGCCTCGGGGAACCCATTGCACAGCAGGGAGAGCCAACCTATGCCAAAAAACTCGCCAGGGACGAACTCGAGCTGTCATGGGATCGAGACGCCCTCTACCTCTCCCGCCTGGTGAGGGTGGGGCGTGCCTGGACCACACTTGGGGGCAAACGACTCCTGATCCACCGTGCGCGTCCGGTGCCCGAGGGGAACGGCGGTGGGCCTCCGGGGACCGTGACCAAGACCTTCGTTGCGACTGGAGATGGCTGTCTCGAACTGTTGGAGGTCCAACCCGAAGGACGGGGGATCGTATCGGCCGGAGAGTGGTTGAGGGGGCTGAGGCGCGATGCCGGCATCGTGTTGGGGAGTTGAGGAACCCCGCCCGGGCCCTGGCGGCCGACGTGTTGGACCGGGTCCATCGGGGAGCGTATGTCAATGCGGTCCTCGATGCGGAGTTGTCCGCGTCAAAGCTGTCCGAGCGGGACAGGGCGCTTGTCACCGAGTTGGTCTACGGAGTGCTGCGCCACCAGAGGGCCTGTGACCATCTCGTCTCCCTCTACCTGCGCTCCAAGGCCGGCCCCCGCACACGCACGGCCTTGCGCATCGGTGCCTATCAGCTCTACTTCCTGCGTCAGCCGCCCCATGCTGCGGTCTCCACGGCGGCCTCTTTGGCTCCCGCTCATGCAGCCAGGCTGGTGAACGCGGTTTTGCGCCGCCTGGCGGCCGACATAGAGAACAAGGTGGAACTGCAGTGGCCCGACGAGGGCACCCGCCTTGGTTATCCCGATTGGTTGCTGGGGCGACTTGAAGAGGACCTTGGTCACCAAGATGCCATCGGGGCCCTGGATGCGATGAACCACCCGACCCCCACCCCGCTCCGTGCCGATGGTTATGCCCAGGACCTTGCATCACAGTGGGTGGCCGAAGCGGTGGGGGCCCGGTCCGGAGAGATCGTGGTGGACTGCTGCGCCGCTCCGGGGGGCAAGTCGACGGCCCTGTTGCAGACAAGCGCCGGACCCCCCGCCCTGGTCGTGGCGGCCGAGGCGAATCGGGGCAGGGCGAGGCGGATGGCGAGGCGGGTGGGAGGGGGTCCGATGCCGGTCGTGATAGCCGACGCCCGCTTCCCCGGCCTGCGACCGGGATGCGCCGACAAGGTGTTAGTGGATGCGCCCTGCAGCGGGCTGGGCGCTTTGCGCCGGCGGCCCGACGCCCGCTGGCGGCTCAGGGAAAGCGACATTTCCGACCTGGCAGAGCTGCAAAAAGAGATTCTTGCCGCCTCCCTCCCGCTCGTGAAAGACGGCGGCGAGTTCACCTACAGCGTCTGCACCATGACAAGGGCCGAGACGGTGGAGATCGACCGGTGGCTGGCCGACAACTACCCATCCTGGACGGCTCTCGATCCACCGGGGCCGCCCTGGGTGCCACTGGGCCGGGGAGCTTTGCTTCTGCCCCAGGCAGCGGGCACAGATGGGATGTACCTGCTGCGCCTGTCTGCCGGGAGATCCAAACAGCCGCGGTAGGGGGGGTGTCACAGGTTCGGTCCCGGTGATGGTGGGACCAGGGTTGCCGAGGGACAAGGCTAGGCTGGAGTTATGCCTTGGCGCTGGTGTGGGGAGTCCCAGTCATGACGGGGGATCTCCGTGCCAAGGTGATCGTGGTCTCCGACGGCGTGGTCGCCGGCACCAGGGAGGATCGCTCCGGTGAGGCACTTTCGGCGGCGCTGGTTGCAGCCGGCTACGAGGTGGTGGATCGCCGTGCGATTCCAGATGGGGCAGAGGGTGTCGCTGCGGCATTGCTAGAGGCCTGCAGGGACTTTTCCGGACTGGTCATAACCACCGGGGGGACCGGCTTTGGCCCCCGTGACCAGACCCCGGAGGGCACCCTGGCGGTGTTGGAACGCCAGGCACCCGGGCTAGCAGAGGCGATGAGGGGGGCCAGTCCCCTGGGTCGGCTCTCCAGGGCCGTGGCGGGGACGATTGGGACCGCCCTGGTGCTCAACACGCCGGGTTCTCCCAAGGGAGCGGTTGAGTCTTTCGAGGCGATCGCCGATGTGCTCGGTCACGCCATAGCCCTCTCGGCCTCCCAGGAGACCGTCCATCCCGGTGACGGGGTGCGCTCGGCGGGGAGACACGCTGCGCTCTAGCAGTCTGGCGGAGACCTCGGGCACCCCGGAGAAGCAGAAAACCGCCAGGGGCCCAAAGACACTTGGGATCATTGTGGCGGCAAGGCTCTCGATGAGCGCGTCCCGGGCCCTTGCCGGTGTGGTGACGCCGCTCTATCTGGCTCTGATCGGTTTCTCGGCGGTTCGTATCGGGGAGGTGATGCTCGCAGTCTCGGCCGCAGCGGCTGTCATGTCGAGCCTCATCGGCCTCTACTCAGACCGCGTGGGTCGCAAGGTGTTCGTCGTTGCAATCCCGCTCCTGGCCGCCGGGGCGGGCGTGGTCTTTGCCTATGTCCGCAGTCCGTGGCTTTTGGTGGCGGCTGCAGCGGCAGGGAGCTTCGGACGGGGGGCCGGGGCCGGGGCCGGCATGGTCGGCCCCTATCAGCCCGCAGAGGCCGCACTGGTGACCGAGGCGTTGCAGCCCGAAAGGCGCAACGCCGCGTTTGGGAGGCTGGGGTTTGCCTCCTCCATCGGGGCACTGGTGGGGGGTTTGGCCGCAGTAACTGCGGGGTCCGGTCACCCACATGGAGCGGCAGCCACCGCAGCCTTCCGGCCCGCTTTCCTCCTGGCCGCCGGCTTTGCCGGCCTGGCAGGCCTAATAGCCGTTGCACTGCCCCACGAGCAGCGAAAGAGACATGCCGGAACCCCGAGTTGGACCATGCCAAAGCGCTCCAAGCCGCTGTTGGTCAAGTTGTGGGCGACCAACTCGGTTAATGGGCTGGCGGTCGGGATGTTCGGGCCCTTCATCACCTACTGGCTCTTCCGCCGCTACGGTGCCTCCGCCGCCGAGATCGGGGTGCTGTTCACGGTCATAAACCTGACGACCGCCGGCGCAAGCTTGCTCGGGGCACCCCTGGCCCGCCGCTGGGGCATCATAAAGACCCTGTCGGTGGTGAGGGCTCTGCAGGCGGTGTTGTTGATCCCCATGGTGCTGGCCCCGACGTTTTGGGAAGCGGGCGCCATCTATCTGGTCCGCATGGCGGTGCAGCGGATCGGTTTGCCCCTCCGTCAGTCCTACGTGCTTGCCATGGCACACCCAGAGGAGCGGGCTGCGGTCACCGCACTGTCGAATCTCCCCAGCTTTGCGGCCCTGGCGATTGCCCCGATCGGGGCCGGCTACCTCTTTGACGAGGTGAGCCTGGATCTCCCATTCGAGGTGGCCGCCCTGTTGCAGGCGGCCAATGCCGCCATGTACTGGTTCTTTTTCAAAGACATGCGTCCCGAGGAGGAACTGCGGAGGCCGCCTCCGGTGGAGGCCTTGGAGGCGGGGGAGGAGGAACAACGGGCCTGAAGTCCCATGGCCGTTGCCCGGGGACTACCGAGCTTCACGGCCTCCTGTGAGCTGAACATCGTCGTCCTTGGGGTGGGCCGGACAAGCTGGCAGGTCATTCGGTGATGAAAGAGGCCCGACTCTGGGTCTCCTACAGCTTCGAGGCTCCCCTTGATGACCGGACTCTGGGGGTCTATGAGCCGGCGTAGTTGGTGAGACTGGGGCTCATCCCAACTCGATGAGGTCCCTATTGCCGAAGCCTTCGAGCCCATTGTGGAAAAGGTGAGCACTCTCGACCAATCCGACAGGGATGGTTGCCGTCGTGCTCTATGAGTTGGAGGCGGCTGGGTAGGAGCCGAGCCGCCCCGCCCGGAACTCCTCGTAGGCCTGGGCAAGTTCTGCCTTGGTGTTCATCACGAACGGCCCCATCCAGGCCACCGGTTCCCCAATGGGTGCACCGCCCAAGAGGAGGACCTCCAGCATCGGAGACCGGGTCTCTTGTCGCTCGGCAGCTGTGATGACCACCGTGTCACCGGGTCCGAACACGCCAAGCTGCCCCATTTCCGCAGGTACCCTTGCGGCCGAGAGGAGCCCCTTGCCGGCCAGCACGTAAGCGAGGCAGTTGAACCGGGGATCCCACGGCAGGACCGCCTCGGCGCCCGCAGCGATGCTCAGGTGTGCCACCGTGATGGGGGTTTGGGTGGAGCCCGGCCCCCGCAGTTCGCCCATCTCTCCCGCTATCACCCTGATGAGTGCTCCGCCTGATGTCGTGGTCCCCAGCGCGCTTTCGTCCCCTCGCAGGTCTTGGTATTTGGGCGCAGTGAGCTTGGAGCGGGAGGGAAGGTTGACCCATAGCTGCACCCCGTGGAACAGGCCCCCTGTGACCACCAGTCCTTCGGGAGGACGCTCTATGTGCAATATGCCACTTCCGGCCGTCATCCACTGGGTGTCCCCATTGGTGATGAGGCCGCCCCCGCCGGTCGAGTCCTGGTGCTCGAAGGCGCCGTCGATTATGTAGGTGACGGTCTCAAAGCCACGGTGGGGGTGCCATGGGGTGCCTTTGGGCTCTCCAGGTGCATACTCCACCTCGCCCAGTTGGTCCATGTGGATAAAGGGATCCAGTTCGCCAAGGTCTACACCGGCAAAGGCACGCCGGACCGGGAAGCCCTCGCCCTCGTATCCCGAGGGAGCCGTTGTCAGCTTCGCCAGGGCTCGCTCGCGGCGCAACAGCGGCGGGAGGATCTTTGGGAGCGTCGTGGTGTCCTGGACTGTTACTGCTGGCATGCCCCACCTCTTTTGAGCTCTGGTCCCCTCTGCAGCCTAGTACCGGCGAGCCAGATGGTGGCTGTGTCAACTACTTGACCGGCCACCCCGGCAACTACTTGGCCAGCGATCCTCAGGCGGTGGCAGCTGCAGTCGGCTGCACGGCTTGGACATAGACGGTGGAACTGCAGATATTTTGCCAGTGCTCGTGCAGGACGAAGTAGTGGTCAGCGTTGGGCGGGGTGATCTCCAAGCGAGCGGAGGAGGCGCAGGTGGGATTGCCCTGTTGCCATTCCCACGCGAGGCGGAAGAAGGCAAATCCCCCCGGCTGCAGCACCACGTTGTTGGCCGGGACCCCCAACAGCGTCGCGGTGGATCCACCAGCGGGAACACGGGTGCTGGATCCGATCACGTTCCGCCCTGCGTTGTCTGTCAAAGCAAGGCCGGGATAGCCGGAAAGATTGCAGGGGGTTGACGTGGTATTCCGGAAGCGGACCAGGAACCTCTGGTAATGAGCGACCAGGCCTACGTGGCCCACCGCAACGCCAAGGTCTGCATACCTGCAGCGCTGGATGGGCTGGGTGGTCGTGGTGGTGGATGAGGTGGTCGTGGTGGATGACGTTGTCGTCGTCGAGGACGACGTGGTGGTGGAGGACGCTTTGGGAACCGAGGTGGAAGTCGAGGATCCAGGCGTCGGTTGCCGAGTCGCCTGCTGGCGATGGACCACATAGACGCTCAGTACTCCTGCACAGGCCAGCACCACCGCTGCGGCCACGATCCAGACGGCCTTTTTGAGCATCTCAGATACCCTCAGGCCCGCCCGAGTGGGTGGGGCGTAACGAGGTCTTGGTGGGCATCAGGTGGTGACTTTTTTGCTGGGTCTGGGCAGGCACTGCGCTATTAGATCAGAACTCCCATCGGTAATGCCACGACCCAGGCGCCCAAAGGGGCTGGTATTAGACCTCCTCCCACCACCACGCAAGCCCTCGGACACCGGGCCCGGTGTGGGCCATCATCACCGGTGAAAAGCGGGTGATGATGGCGGTCGCGGGGGTGATCTCCGCCTCTATCGCTGCCAGGAGTTCCTCGGCGTCGGATCGGTCCCTGGAGTGAAGGGCCGCTATGTGCAGGCGGGAGTCTGCCAGGGCGCTCCGCCGCCAGGTGCGCAGCACGGCCCGGTTGGCGGCGGAGCGGTTGCGTGCCGGTGCGAGGGGTTTAGCGCTTGCCTCGCTCAGTTCGAACAGCACCTGGACCCCCAGCCTGTTGCCGGCCCACTGGGCAATTGCGGGAATCCTGCCGCTTTTTGCAAGCTGTGCCAAGTCGTCGACGGCTGCTACGAGGCGAACCCGGGACGCTACACCGACCGCCCTTTCTGCCACCGCATCCAATCCCTCCCCCTGCCTGGCAGTCTCTGCGGCAGCGAGCACCACCAATGCCTGCCCGCCCGCAGCACTTCCAGAGTCCACGACTTTCACCCTGGAACCCGAAACATCGGCCCCAAGGCGAGCCGAGGTGGCCGATGCCGAAAAGCGCGATCCGACGGTGATCACCACCACGCCGGCACCCTGGTCGGCGGCGGAGATGGCGGCTGCAAACTCTCCCGGTGAAGGGGCCGAGGTGGTGATTGGCCGCCCCATGGCAGCGATGAGATCCTGTTCGGAAAAAAGGTCCTCGCCAGCCGAGCGCCCATCGGCCGTAATGTGCATCTGAGCGACCTTTATGCCGTGGTCGTGGGCGATATCGGTAGGGATGGCCGCGGCTGAATCGGTCACTATCCCCACGATCCCCGCCGGGGCCGAAGGATCCGTTTCCTCCTCCTTGCCGTTCACCGGCGGGTCCCGGGGTCACAGTCGAACAAGATCCGGTGCAAAAGGAACTCCCGTCCCGGCCAGCGGGGACGCCCGTTCCCCGCGGCCCGCTTGATTACGACGCAGGTAGCCATGGCCGCAACAGGGCCTGCGGCCTTTGGACCACGGCGGGCAAGTGTGGCTGTCACTGCGGCCAGGAGGCCCAAAAAGGACCCGAGGCCGGTGTTGGAGGCCAGCCGGCCGGCCGTCATCCCGGCTGCCAGTGCCACTGTCGCCTCTGGCGTGCGGAGAGCGGTGGCTCCCAGCATCGGGGAGAGGCCCCGTCCCCCCTCGAAGCGGAGCAGGGGGGACCAGTTGTGCCCGCACACCGCAGCAACGCCGCCCGTGCCGGGCGACAGCCAGGCCCCGAGGGCTCCCTTGGCGAGTTCGGCGGGCCCCACCAGGGCCAGGGCCCAAAACCCTGCGACGCGGTAGAGGGCGGTGCCGGAGACCGTGGCTGTACCCACATGCCGGAGGTCCTTGCCTGCCCAACGCAGAGCCGCATAGTTGGTGAAGGGCACCGATCCCACCAGCCAGGCACAGGTCACCCGTGATACCCCGAGAGCCATGCCCGCCCAGGGCGGCAGGGATGAGGGGAAATGTCTTGGAGTTCTGGGTCCTTGGCCTGGGGCGGGCTTTGTCATAGGCCCTTGGCTGGGTTGCATCTACCTCACTTGGGCTATGTGTTGCGACGGACTCCCCTGAAAGCTAATGGGCAAAGCCGACGCGCAAACTGCGACACCGGCTGGCACTTAGGAAAGCTCTCTTTTGTCCCCCAGGAAAACCAAGGCTTCCTATCCGCCCTCAAGTGAAAGGGAACCCGGCTCGAGGTCTGTGCCACCTCCGTTACCAGCTGCAGCCAGATACCCGTCGTGGGGAGCCAGGTGAGCCAGGTCCGCCCTCGGGACAGGTGGCATTGGGCGAGAAGTGGTCAAAGGCTTTGGCCGGTAAATAGCCAGACCCGGTCCCGCCCATCGATTGCACCACCCGCAGGTCCCGGTAGGCCTTCGTGAAGTCCGGTAGATCCTCGGTCGGTGTTAAGCCGAATTCGGCTTCACACCGACCACGGCTGTCAATATACTTCCGTCGAGTTCAAGAAGGTTTGTCGCCAAATGAAGATTGTCCAGTCAATGGGAACTGTCGGTGATTCCTATGACAATGCGATGGCCGAAAGCCTGTGGTCATCGCTGAAAAGGGAACCCGTAGACGACGGCAATTTTGCCACAAGAGAAGAGGCGCGGCTACTGTATATTTAAGTGGATTATGTGGTACAATACAGAGAGGCTCCACAGTTCTATTGACTACATGTCACCCCTAGAGTTCGAGGAGTCGTTTCAGCAGCGAAGAGCAGCGTAGGTTGGTGTCCGGTCTACGGGGGGAACCCCAAGTTCTGCCAGCCTCTTGGCCTCGGTGGCTTTCATCCCTGCTAGGTGTTCTTCCATCGATACCAGGTGGCCTCAGTGATCCCAAAGGAGCGGGCCACTTCTGAAACAGTCGCTCCCTTGTTGAGCATCTCGTCACCTTCGGCAACCTATCCGATGACCTGTTCGGAGCTATGGCGCTTTGACTTCATGGTGTCGGTCCTCCATCTCCATTCTGGAGGCCGTGGCTCACATTCCAGCTGGACCAGTTTTGGCGGTGGGTGTCAGAGGGTCGGTCGCCTAACCTGAGATCTGGGGCCATTTCTACTTGACATTTCCACCCTCCATATCATCATGTGCCTCCTCGGCCATCAAAACATATCCCCCGCAGCCTTCTACGCATTCGCAACCATCGACATGATGCGCCAAGCCATCGACGCTCCGGCCACCCAGGCGCTAACCCAAGACAGGCTCGAAGCCCTCTACAGCCTCAGATAACACCGATCGTTAAGCCGAGGAACCGGTCAGGCAGCCACCCTCACCCAGGTGGATCCGCCAAACCTCGGCTTAACGAAAACCTCGGCATAATCTGAGTGGAATATTACGCCAACCACGTCACTACCGCGAACCACCGCAGCTATGCCGATGGTGGCCACCGCCAGCATTGCCCAGGATTGTTACTCGTGCAGCACCCCAGCAATCGGCGGGAGAACAAGTCCAATGCCGTGGACAAATACAACTTCCCTTCAGCGGTCGGTATTTCTGTCATATCACCCACCATGTCATGTTCACCGCCGGCGCCGAGATGCCACGTTTGACAAGGTCGGGGAACGGCCGGGCCTTGTTGTCCGGCCGTGTCAGGTTTTTACACCGCCGCTTGGGACGGGCCACCAAGCCTTGGTGGACCATCGACTCGGCAACGCTGTTGACCGACACCTGACAGCCGGCCTCGACCAGGCCGTAGAAGATCCGCGGCGAACCATAGGTGCCACCCGACGCGTCGAAGAAACCCTTGACCGCCGGACAGGCTTGGCCCGATCATCTGTGTTCAGGCCCTCCGACTCGCCCCGCTCCACCTTGTCCCTGGCTACCCAGCAGCCCAAGGTGGCTGGGTTGATGTCCATGCCCCGGGCCACAGCGGCGATCTACTTGCCCGTCTCCCGGACAATTCGAACCGCTCCCTCCTGGAAGTTCTCGTCGTACTTCCTCCGAACTTCTGGCATGGTCACTTCTCATAGTCCATGCCTCCACGCTTCCGGGGGATTTCTAAAGGATCTCCTCGCCGAGCCGGAAGCATTCTTGGCTGTCAACGCGGGACGTACGATCTTCGCCTATATCGACCAGAAGGTCTTTGACCAGAACGAGAAGAGCGGGTGACCAGAGGTGGATAAAAACCACACATAGTTGCGTGGCCTATGCGAGGATTGTATCCATGAAGGAGTTGGACGAGTCGCTCCCGTCGACGTTCACGACGGAGGTCTCGCGGGCGCACGGTGTGCATCCGCGAGACCTGTATGCCTGGCGAGATGGCGGGCAGATCATCGAACTCTCGCGCGGGGTCTTCCGTCGAGCAGACGCGCCCCCGGCGTCGTACCCCGACATGATCGCCGTGGCGCACCGCGCTCCTCGGGCGATCGTGTGCTGTATCTCGGCGGCAGCGATTCACGACCTGACGGACGAGCTGCCGGCGTCGGTGCAGATCGCGGTTCCCAAACGGTCGCATACGCCGGCGATCGCTTACCCGCCCGTGACGGTGTTTCGCTTCGAGGAGGCCACGTTTGAACTCGGTTTGACAGCGTTCGAGGCCGGGCCGGGGGAGTCCGTGCGCATCTACGATGCGGCGAGAACGGTGGTGGATCTCATGAGATTCCGGAAACGCCTTGGCGAGCCGATCGCGCACGCCGCGCTTCACCGATACCTGGCGGGTCCGAACTCGAAACCGGCACTGCTGCTGGAGCATGCGGAGGCGCTGGGGACGTTCGGGCCGGTGCGCGCTGCCCTTGATGTTGCGAGTGCCCGATGAGTCGGCCCACGCGAGAAAGCGCCGCAGGACGCGCATACCTCGACTTGCAGAACCAGGCTCGCCGTCAGAAGCGTGGCACATAGGAACTGCTCACGATGTACATCGTCGAGCGGTGGCTGTCACGTATGTCGCGCTCACCGTACGCTGAGGACTTCATTCTGAAGGGCGGCATGCTGTTGGCTTCCTTCGGCACCCGCCGTCCCACGGTCGACGCCGACGCCCTCGCGCGCAACATGGCCTCTGATCAGGAGACCGTGGCCCGTCGTGTGGTCGAGATCGCCGCGGTCGAAGATCCAGAAGACGGCGTGGAGTTCCTGCCTGAGACCGTCACCACCGCAGTGATCCGCGACGATGCCCTATATCCCGGCGTGCGGGTGACGATGACGGCACGGCTCGCGACCGCGCAGGTCAAGCTGCGGCTTGACATCAACTTTGGCGACCCCGTCACTCCGGCCCCACAAGCCGTCGAGCTGCCGCCGCTGCGGCCGGACGCTCCGCTGATCCGTATCCTGGGCTACCCAATCGAGACGGTACTCGCAGAGAAACTCGTCACCGCGATCGAGCTGGGACGAGCGAACACGCGCGTGCGTGACTTCGCGGATATCCACCTCTTGACCGGCACACAGGCTCTCCAGTGCGGAGGGTTCCGCGACGCACTCACGGCGACCGCTGGTTTCCGAGGGACCACGTTGATTCCGTTGGCGCAGGCCGCCGAAGGGCTCGCTGTGCTCCGCAACTCGACCTATGTCGCCTATCGGAAGGGTCTCGGTGAGGCGGGCGCGAGTCTGCCGGAGACGTTCTCCGACACCGTCGCTGCCGTTGCTGACTTCGTCGACCCGGTGCTCGACGGGTTCGACGCCAAAGCCGTCTGGAGCCCCGCCGAACGGAACTGGAACACGGCGCCCGTCACGCCATCCGGGCCGACAGAATCCGCTACAGATAGGACGGGCCTGTGACGATTTCTGCCGGACCTGGCCGCAGCCAATCTGGTGACCAGATTGGTGACCAGAAACCCTCCCGAGTGGCACGAATCAGCCCGAATCACTGCGTAGCTGTCGGTAGCGCGCCGTAGACACAACCCCATGAGATCCCTGAAATTACGGGGAACCCCACCGATTCAGGGCTTCGCTCGGAGGAGCCAGGCGGGTCTCAGAGAAAACAACATCAACACCACACCTGCGCCCATCGCCAGATGACTGACGAAGAGGGCCACCGAGGCCGCTTGGCAATCCCTGGCGGCAGTCTGGATGAACCCCGTTGCCAGGGTTCCGAGCGGAGATGAGCACACGCGGTGTGCTTGGGAGACCGATACGTGGCCAAGTCCGTAGCCGAGTGGAATGACCTGGAGATGCGGGACCACCAGGGCCGAAATGAATAGCACCGCACCGATGATTCCAGGGAAAAATCTGCCGGAGGAGCCCCAGCGCGGCCGCATTCGACCGGCAGGTTCGTTTGTCACGGCATGGCTCCGGCCGACTCATTGGCAGGGGCTTGGGCCCCTTGTACTGCATGGGCAAGCTCGGTGGTCATCTGTCTCCTCTGTCAAGCACCCAACTGAGGCGGAACCGCGGTTATCGGCAACGGCGGCAGCGAAGTTGAAAGTCCCGCCCACTGCTTGCATTGCCCGAGTCGGACAATGGCATGAAAACTATCCCGCTGGGCGATCCCGGATGTCCCTGGCTAAGGTCCTGGTGTGGATGTGGAGGTATCCCAGCCCATAGCTGCAGAACTGGAGGCCGTCGAGGAGGCCTATGTCGACCCCGGTTTCTACGCGGCCTTGGGCCAGATTCCCCACATTGATCCGCCAAAGCTCCTGGAGACCTCCCCGGATCCCGACGACCCATCGGTGGTGCACTTCAAGGTTCGCTATGCCTTTGGTGGCAACCTGTCCGCGGCGGCGAGGTCCGTGCTGGACCCAGCCAAGCTGACTTGGACCGATACCTCGGTGCTGGATCGTGCCCACCACGAGGTGCGCTTTGAGATGGTGCCCGACCATTATGCAGACAAGCTGAGATTCATGGGCACCAACAGCTTCCAAAGCTCTGGCAATGGCGTGACCACCCAGATCATGAAGGCCACCCTGGCCGTCTCCTACCCCGTGGTAGGGCCGCTGGTGGAGCGGGCGATATTTCTCGGGATCAGGGAGAACCTATCCAAAGAGGCCCAGATACTTGCCTCCTGGGCGGCCGCCCGGGGATCACGCCGTCCCCGCTGAGGCCACCGCAGGCGGCGATCACCTGGCGCCCGAAAGCCTCGCAACCAAGCCTGCCAGTATCGAAAGGGCAATCTCGGCCGACGAGCGGCTGCCGATGTCTATGCCCGCCGGGGTCTCGATTCGGGAGGTGTCCAGCCCCATCTCCTCCAACACCTCGATGTGGCGACCCACGTGGCGCCTGCTTCCCACCACCCCCACATACCAAGCAGAAGAGCGCAGGGCGATCGCCAGTTCCGATGCGAGCCCTTCGGCCTCATGGTCGACGGCAATTACGGCATCGGTGGCCCCGAGGTGGCCAGAGTGCAGAGACGATAGCTCTTGGTGGCTGGATCCGAATGTGGCGTTGCGGGCCTCGCCCACCATTACTGGGACGAAACCCAACTCCGGTGCCCAGGCCGCCAAGGTGTAGGCCGTGGGATTGGCCCCCAGGATGAAAAGGCGAGCCGGGGCGGGGAAGGACTCGAAGTAGGTGTCAACCTCGCCTTCGCCGTGGGAGAGCAGGCGCCTCTGGGGTACTCCGGTGCGGTTCTGGAGAAGTTCCTGGGCCACATGAAGGGCGGCTGAGTCCAGCTCTGAGCAGCCCAGTGTGCCGGCAACGGGGCCCTCGGTGGCCACAACAAGCTTCTGGCCGGGCCGGCATGGCGGGTTGCCCCTGACCTCCAGGGCGGTCACGACCACCAAGGGTGAGGCCGCTTCGGCCCGGCGTCCCGCCTCGATCAGGACGCTTCGCTCGGCCCGGGCGCGTAGGGCGTCAATGGGGAGGGGTTGAGTCACATTATGAGAACCTACCGTGACTAAGCACACACTCTATGTGTTTGTCGCTTCAATATCGGTTATGGTTCTGAGCGAAGTGTCTTGGCATACCGAACGCTTTGGCCGCTCGTTGCTGGGCAGCGCTCCTGCTACGGTCACCGCTTACCGCGGCGACCTTGACCATTTCGCGCACTGGTCGGCTGAACAGGGATTGCATGGGCCCCAAGAGGTTCGGAGGTCAGACCTGAGGCGCTATCTGGCAAGCCTGGCGGAGGCCGGACTCGCCCGGGCCAGCATTGCCCGCAAGGCGGCCAGTCTCCGCCGCTATTTTGCCTGGGCTTTTTCCGAAGGCATTGTGGGATCCGATCCCGCCTCGGCTCTCCGTGCCGGCGGGGTGCCCAAGCGGCTCCCAAGGCTCATGAGTGCGACCGATGCGGCGGGATTGTTGGACGATGTGGCAACCCGGGCCGAAGACGCCCAGGGGCAGCCGACCAGGGCTGTAGCGTTGCGGGACTTGGCCGTGCTCGAGCTGTTGTATGCATCGGGGCTTCGGGTCGGGGAGCTATGCGGCTTGGACCTGGGCGGGGTGGATCTGGCTCAGGGCATCGTCACCGTGTGGGGCAAGGGCGGCAAACAGCGCAGGGTCCCTTTTCATGCGGGGGCCGGGAAGGCGCTGGCTACGTGGTTGGAACAGGGGAGGCCGCAGCTGATTGGGCCAGGCAGTGCCTCGGCTTTGTTCCTGAACCGCAGGGGAGGACGCCTTGGCACCCGGGACGTGCGGCGGATCATCCAGGCGGCGGCCAGCCGCCCGCTCAATCCCCACGCGCTCCGCCACAGTTTTGCCACCCATCTGCTGGATGGGGGGGCGGACCTGAGGGTGGTACAGGAACTCCTGGGACATGCAAGTGTGGCCTCGACTCAGATCTATACCCATGTGAGCAAGGAGCGACTCGTGACCAGTTATCGAGCCAGTCATCCGCGGGGGTAGGGATGGAGAGAACGAATGACACCGCGGCCGAGGTCACCATTACCACGATCTGGGAGGCTTACAAAGCCACCGGCGACCGGGAGGCGCGCGATCGCCTCATCGTGAACTACTCCCCGCTGGTCAAGTATGTGGCCAGCCGGGTGGCAACGGGTCTCCCGGCCAATATCGAGCAGTCCGATCTCGTGAGTTACGGCATCTTCGGGCTCATCGACGCAATTGACAAGTTCGATCCCGAACGCAATATCAAGTTTGAGACCTATGCGATATCGCGCATCAAGGGCGCGATAATCGATGAGCTGCGAGCGATCGACTGGGTGCCCCGTTCGGTGCGGGCAAAGGCTCGTTCGGTCGAAAAGGCCTTTGCCAAACTCGAGGGCATCCTCGGCCGCAACCCCACCGACGCCGAGGTGGCCTCCGAGATGATGATCTCCGAAGATGAGCTGCATGCCATTTTCAACCAGATCTCCTTCGTGGGCCTGGTGGCCCTGGACGACACCGTCTCCCAGGGAGATAGGGGAGATTCGGCCACCCTGGGCGACACCATTCCCGACAAGGGGATCGGCCCGGGGGCGGCATTCGAGGTTGAGGAGATGAAACAACTTCTCGCCGGGGCGATCAACCGCCTGGGCGACAGGGAGAAGATCGTCCTTACCCTCTACTACTACGAAGGCCTCACCCTGGCAGAGATTGGCCAGGTCATCGGGGTCACCGAGAGCAGGGTGTGCCAAATCCACACCAAGGCCGTCTATCAGCTGCGCTCCAAGATGGCCCAACCGGCCAACGAACCCGCCTGAGCGCCCGAGGCCCGCGCCCAACCGGCCAACGACCCCACCTGAGCGCCCGAGGCCCGCGCCCAACCGGCCAACGACCCCACCTGAGCGCCCGAGGCCCGCGCCGGGCCGGATAGGATTTGTGCGCTGCTGTTGCGACCGCTTGGGCCGTAGATCCGGCCGGGTGGGCAAAGGCGGCAAAAGCGAGCATCAAAAGCAAAGGGATCACTGACAGGCCTGCCCCATCCACGGTCGCCTCAAGGGCGCGGGGCCGGCTTTCGAACCGATGGGAGGAATTATGGCGGTCGTCACGATGAGGCAGCTCTTGGAGGCGGGTGTCCACTTCGGGCATCAGACCAGGCGTTGGAACCCAAAGATGCGGCGCTTCATCTTCGGCGAGCGCAACGGCATCTACATCATCGATCTCAACCAGACCCTTTCCAGGATTGACGGCGCATATGGCTTTGTGCGCGACCTGGTAGCCGGTGGTGGGACGGTGCTCTTTGTCGGCACGAAGAAGCAGACCCAGGATGCCATTGCCTCCGAGGCGACCCGCTGCGGAATGCCCTATGTCAATGAGCGTTGGTTGGGCGGCATGCTCACCAACTTCACGACCATGGCCCAGAGGGTTCGGAAGATGCAGGACTACGAGCGGATGCGCGTCTCGGGAGATTTCGAAGCGATGCCGAAGAAAGAGGCGTCGCTTCTCGGCCGGGAACTGGAGAAGCTGCAGCGGAACCTGGGTGGTGTGCGGGGCATGGCTCGAGTGCCCGATGCGATCTTCGTGATCGACACCAAAAAGGAGCACATTGCGGTCACCGAGGCGAACAAGCTCGGCATTCCCATCGTCGCAGTGGTCGACACCAACTGTGATCCCGATGTGATCGATTACGTGATTCCCGGCAACGACGATGCGATCCGCTCGGGCGCTCTCATGTGCAGGGTCGTCGCCGATGCGGTATCGGAGGGACGCTTCATCGCCTCTCGCCGCTCGGGAGCGGCCCAGGCCGCGCCCTCGCCCCAGAGCGACGCGGAGCGCGAGACTCGTCAGCAGGAGGCACGCCGCCAGGCCGCCGAGGAGGCCGCAAGGCGTGAGGCACGCCTGGCTGCGGCGGCTTCGGCCGCGGGTGGCAGCAGTGAACCGACCAGCACCGAGGAGCAGTGATGGCAACCATTTCCGCCAAAGACGTTCAGCGGCTGCGGCGCTCCACGGGAGCGGGCATGCTGGACGCCAAGTCAGCGTTGGAGCGCAGCGGGGGCGACTACGACGCCGCAGTGAGGCTGTTGCGCGAGGAAGGCAAGGCTTCGGCCCTCAAGCGCCACGACAGGGAGGCCGGTGACGGAGCCGTCGCCCTGGTGGTCGATGGTGGGGTGGGAGCGGTTGTGGAACTCCGCTGCGAAACCGACTTTGTGGCAAAGTCCGCAGAGTTCGTGCAGCTCGTAGAGGAGCTGGCCGCCATGGTCGCCGCCGAGGGGGCCGAAGCGGTTGCCTCCCGCCAGGGGGATGTCGAAAAGCTGGCTTCCACCCT
>JAKAOS010000026.1 GCA_021823165.1 Actinomycetes bacterium
GACTGAAGGACACCAGATCACAAAGCGCTTGGCCTTCGAGACAAATGGGATTTGGGACAAATGCGCTTCGAGCGGGACCGAGCCGGGACCTGAGTGGGTGGGAAATCAGTCCAGGTAGGTGACGTGCTCTTTCACATAGCTTGCCAAGTTGAGCGCGTGCTCCTTGGCATGCTGTTCGGCAGAGCTGGCATCGCCGTGGACAAGTGCCTCGACGATCTTGCAGTGTTCTGCCATGGAGGCCTCCATCCTCCCGTCCCCCGTCATCATGCTGCCCCGTATGCCCCGCATGTGCACCTGAAGCTGGGCCAGCATCTCCGCTATCACCCGCGACCCGCTCAGTTCCGTAACGGTCTGATGGAACTCAACATTTGCGGCGGAGTACTCCTCCACGCTCATCTTCTTATGGTGGCTCGGGCACAAGGCCGCCACTCGTTCCAGTTGTTCCGGCGTGGCCCTCTCCACCGCCAGGCGGGCAGCCATTCCCTCCAGTGCCGCGGTCGCCGAGATGATGTCGAGAATCTCGGCTTTGCTCTTGCGCACCACATAAACACCCCGCCGGGGGACGGTGCGCACCAAACCCTCATGCTCGAGCTTGACCAGAGCTTCCCGGACGGGAGTGCGACTAATGCCGAGACCGGCTGCCAACGCCCGCTCATCCAGCCGGAGATTGGTTCCCTCGTCGTAGATGCGCATGGCGGTGATGGCCTTCTTCAGGGCCTCATACGCACTAGTCGTCAGCGTCTCGGAGCCGATGGCACGCAAACCCAGTCCGACGCGGGCATCGCCCTCTCGGCCCCGCCCTGCCGGGCCTGGCATCACTTCGGCACCGGAAGCATTCATGGTCCCTTCATCCTACTACCGATTGGGGACATGTCCCCAGTGAGGCGTCACTGGCGCAGGTTGACCCAGATGGTCTTGGTTTCTGTGTAGTTGGCAAGGGCCGCCTCGCCCAGGTCTCTCCCAATGCCCGAGTCACCGCCCGATCCACCCCAGGGAAGCCGGGTGTCGGTGTGTCCATAGGTGTTCACCCAGACCGTGCCGGCAGACAATTTGGCGGCAAGTCTGTGAACCCTGGTGACGTCCTTGGTCCATATGGCCGCCGCCAGGCTGTATGTGGTCGAATTCGCCAGGCGCAGGGCATCCTGTTCGTCCTTGAAGGACATCACTGCCGCGACTGGTCCGAAAATCTCCTCCCGGGCAATGCGCATGTGCTCGTCTACGTTTGCAAAGACGGTGGGTTCCAGGTAGTAGCCGGGGCGAGACACCCTGTTACCGCCCGCCACCAACTTGGCACCCTCGCTCTGGCCGACTGCCACATAGGCCTGGACCTTGTCCAGCTGCTTTTCGGAGATGATCGGGCCCAGCATGGTCTTTTCATCCAGGGTGTCCCCGACCGCCAGGGATGCACTGCGCTCCACCAAAGCCTCCACGACCTCGTCTTTGATGCTCTCCTGCACCAGTATCCGAGAGCCGGCCGAGCAGACCTGGCCCGCATTGAAAAAGATCCCCGAGGAGGCCGCAGCGACCGCCCTTTTCAGATCGGCATCCTCGAAGATGATGTTTGGGGACTTTCCCCCCAACTCGAGGCCGACTCGCGTGACGTTTTCCGCGGCGGTCTTCATGATCCAGCGCCCCACTGCCGGCGAGCCCGTAAAGGAGATCTTGTCCACTCCCGGATTGGAGACCAGGGCGGCACCGGCTTCGGTGCCGAACCCCGGGACCACATTGAGCACGCCGTCCGGCAGGCCTGCCTCCAGCGCCAGCTCTCCCAAACGCAGAGCGCTCAGCGGGGTGAGCTCGGCTGGCTTGAGCACCACGGTGCAGCCGCATGCAAGGGCGGGTGCCACCTTCCAGGCGGCGTTCATCAAGGGAAAGTTCCAGGGCACTATCGCGCCAACCACCCCGACCGGTTCACGCAGCAGATAGGTGAGCGCATCCGATCGGGCCGGCACGACATCGCCTTTCAGCTTGTCGGCCCAACCTGCGTAGTAGTCAAAGCAGTCGATCACGGCCGGCAGGTCTTGGCGACGGGTCGCTTTGAGTGGCTTGCCCCCATCGAGGCTCTCGAGATGGACCAACTCCTCGCTGTGGTTCTCAAGGAGTGTGACGAGCCGGCGAAGGATCCTGCCCCGATCCCGGGCGTCCATGGTGCCCCAGGCTCCTTCGTAGGCTTCCCTGGCGGCAGCCACGGCCTTAGCCACATCTTTGTCCCGGGCTCTGCAAACCTCCGCCAAGGGTTTCCCGGTGGCGGGATTCTCCACGACAAAGCGCTCCCCGTCCGCCGCATCCAGCCACCTCCCTCCGATGAGAAGGCGGCCATCTGGGATTCTCGGAACCTCGGCCTGGGCAACAGTCATGATCTCCCCCTTTCACCCGAGACGACCGGGCACCGCGGAGAGCGTAGCAAGGCCTGCGAGCTCTGGTATACAGTATGCACTACCTTCACCGATTTCTAACCGGCAATGATCTCCCCGACATGGATCGGATCAATGATGGGCTCGCCGGCAGAGGCGTGCTGCACCACCCGAAGCTGAACTAACGCCCCGTCGTGGTAGGGAACAAAACAGGAGATGGCGGCTTCGGTCGCCAATGCCAACGAGCCCTGGGAAAAATCAAGGCCGAAGCACCAAGGCCCCAACGGGTGTGGATCAGAAGCTGATGGTGTGGATCAGAAGATGATGGTCGCAGCCTTTGCCAAATCAAGCAGCGGCGAGGGCCACACGCCCAGCACGACCGTTGCAGCGGCACAGAGGGCCAATACCACCGAGGTGCCTGCCCCGACCTCACTTACCTCGATGACCTGGGTGGCCGAGGCCGCTACAAGCACTTCAGGCACCACCACCGAACCCCGCTCCTCGGCCCCATGTGATGCCTGGGGCTCCCCGACGGATCCGACAAGGGCGGGCTGGGGCTCCAGCACTCCAGGGGGGCCCTCAGGTGTGCTCGGCTCCTCGGAGCCATACAGGCCCAACACGATTCGCAGGTAGAAAAAGGCGGTGACCACGGCAGAAAGCATCGCCACTACTGCCAGGGTGTAGCTGCCATTGCCCACCGCGGCGGATACGACGTAGAACTTCGCCAAAAATCCAGTGGTGAAAGGAGCACCCGCCTGGCCCAGGAGCAAGATCGTGAAGGCAAAACCGACCGCCGGGTGCCTGCTGGACAGTCCTCGGTAGGAGGAGAGATCCTGGGAACGGTCCCCGGGTCCGCCCACGTGGCCCGCCACGGCGAAGCTACCGATGATCATCAGGGTGTAGGCGGCTACGTAGTAGGCCAGGGCGCTACGGCCGGCGGCCGATGCGCTCTGAAGCGCCGCCAACACGAAGCCGGCATGGCTGATCGAGGAGTAGGCCAGCATGCGCTTCACGTCACGCTGCACCACCGTGAGGATCCCACCCACGACGAGGCTGAGGACAGCCAGTACATATATCGCCGGCTGCCAATCCAATCTCAAAGTCCCCATTGCCTCCATGAGCACCCTCACCAAAGCGGCAAACCCGGCCGCTTTGGCCACCGCCGACATGAATGCGGTCACCGGGCTGGGTGAGCCCTGGTAGACGTCGGGCGACCAGGTATGGAAGGGCACGGCGGCGACCTTGAAGCCCAAACCCACGATCAACATCGCCATCCCGGCCAACAGCACCCCGTTCGAAACCACGACGTTGGAGGCCAGATACGAGGCGATGCGGGCAATGTTGGTGGTGCCGGTCGCTCCGTAGGTGAGGGCGATCCCGTAGAGGAAGATGGCCGAGGAAAAGGCCCCCAGTACGAAGTACTTGAGCGCCGCCTCCCCAGAGGCCAAGCGGCGCCGGTTCATCGCCGCCATCACGTAAAGGGCTATCGACATTATCTCGAGGCCCAAAAACACCACGACAAGGTCGCCGGCCGCAGCCATCAGCATGGCGCCGGACGCCGAGAGCATCCCAAGCGCGGGGAGTTCGGGCCCACTCTCGTCCTCACGCACCGCCCAGTCGTGAGCAAGAAGCGCAAACAGGCCCATAGCGACGGCGAAGATCCCCGACAGGAACGCCGAAAACCTGTCGACAAGGATCGCCCCGGCCACCGCCGTGTAGGGATGCGTGCCAACCTTGACCCAGATCTCCACCGATGCCAAAAACGCCGCCACCGACGCAACAACGGTGAAAGCCGTCCATCTCCCCGGCCCCCCCGAACGCGTCGTCGCCGACCATAAGAGCATGACCATGGGAGCACCCATGGCGATGAGTTCGGGAAGGATCGATATGTAGGAAATGTGGGGAATTGCCAGAGCCCCGGCAATCACAGCCATCTCAACTCCCCTTTCCGCTGCCAACAGCGGTAGTCGTGACCGACGCCACCTGCACCGGCGTCGAGGAGCCTGCCCTCAACGGAGAGGCCATCTTCACCGAGGCAGCCGTCTGCACCCGCGCCGGCTGGCCGGTCACATGACCAACCAGTTGGTTCACCGTCGGCGTTATCCGGGACAGAAGAGGCTGGGGGTGGACGCCGATGAAGATCATCAGAGCCACCAGGGGGGCGAGCACCGCCCTTTCGGTCCAGCTGAGGTCAACAGATCTCACCTGGTCGGCCTTTTCGGGACCATGGAAGACCCGCTGATAGGCCCATAGGAGGTAGACGGCGGAGAACACCACGCCGGTGGTGGCGACCACCGCCCACCACCGGTGCGAGATAAAGGCACCCGCAAGGATCATGAACTCCCCGACAAACCCGGCCAGGCCGGGTAGGCCGATGGAGGCCATCATCACAACGGTGAAGACCCCGGCGAGAATTGGCAGGCGCCGCTGGAGACCGGCAAGCTGGTCCGCCTGCCAGGTCCCATGCCTGCGGTAGAGCATGCCGATGAGGAGGAAAAGCGCTGCGGTGAACAGGCCGTGGTTCACCATCTGCAGGACTCCCCCGGCCACGCCGATATCGGTTAGGGCAAAGAGCCCTAAGACGATGAAGCCCAGGTGCGCCAGGGAGGAATACGCCATCATGCGCTTCAGGTCCTTCTGCCTGGCGGCCACGATGGCCCCATAGATGATCCCGATAACCGCCAGGGTCAAAAGCAGCGGAGCAAAGGCCATGGTCTGGTGTGGGAAGAGTTCGAAGTCGAATCGGACGATCCCGTAGGCGCCGAGCTTCGCCATGATGCCTGCCAGGACCACTACCCCCGCCGTCGGTGATTCCCCATAGGCGTCGGGAGACCAGGTGTGAAGGGGAAAGATCGGCGCCTTTACGGCAAAGGCGATTGTGAAGGCCAAGAACAATAGAGCCCCGCCCGTTCCCCCGATCCCCGGGGTCGCCGCCAGGGCCGGCAGGGAGAAGGTGAGGTGCCCGGTGGCCTGCTTGTGCAACAGCGCCACCGCCACGATCCCCACAAGTAAAAAGGCCGAGCCCAAGAAGGTGTAAAGAAAGAACTTCAAAGCAGCGGTGGTGCGTTTGGCATAGCCCCATCCGCCGATGACGAAGTAGGTGGGCACCAGGGTCAGTTCGAAAAAGACGAAGAACAAGAACAGGTCCAGAGCCAAGAAGCTCCCCATGCATGCAGCTTCGAGCAGCATCATCCAGGCGAGGAAGGATCTCGGCTTCGCCGACTCAGAAGCACCGGCCACCGCCAGCGGGAAGAGTACCGCGGTCAAAAGGACCAAAAACAGCGAGATCCCATCTACCCCCAGTTCCCACGAGATGCCGAAACTGGGCACCCAGGGATGAGAGCTGACCAACTGGAAACCGGCGAAACCGGGGCGGAAAACGACCGTCGCTGCCGCAGCCACCACAAGGGTGGCCACCGAGAAGACCATCGCGATCCCCTTTGCAGCCCCAGCCGAAGCGGAGGGAAGCAGCGCAATCAGCACTGCGGCGGCCGCAGGCAGAAAGACCAGGAGCGTGAGGAAGGGGAAGTGCACGCTCACAACGCCGCCCTCGAGACGATATATCCGAGGATCACCACGGTGCCCAGGGCTATCCCGAGTGCATAGTTGCGCACATATCCGCTCTGCAAAAGCCTCAGTCGAGCACCGCCATACCTGACCGCCCTCGCCACCCCCATGACCGCGCCATCGATCACCCTGGTGTCGCCATCGGCTGCAACCGCGGCAAGGCGCGTCCCCGAGCGGGCAAAGATCCTGTCCATCGCTTCGTCCAGCCCCCATCCTGCAAGCAGCCAATGCGGCTCCAGCGCCTGGCGGTCGGATCGTTTGCGCCACAGGCCAACCGCCAAAGCAACGCCCAAGAGCGCAACCACCGCATCCGCCGCCTCCAGTGTCCATCGGGCCGAGACACCCAAGGACAGGATTCTCGGAGCCGTGACCACCGGTGAAAGCCAATGAGTAAGCACATCCATGCCGGAGAAGGGAAGGTTCAGCAGTCCTCCCAGCACCGATGCGGCTGCCAGGACCACTAAGGGAAGCGTCATCACCGCCGGTGCCTCATGGGGGTCGGAGGACGCATTCCCGTGGGCGTCCGAGCGATCCGAGGCCGAGGTGGGCCCCAGCGATCGCCACCTTTCGGGCCCGTAGAAGACAAGCACCGTTTCCCTTCCTATGTAGTAGGCGGTCAGCAAAGCGGTGAGCAGGCCAACTGCCCACATCCAGCGGGCATCGGCCCAGGCGTTCAACAACACGTCCCCCTTGGCCCAGAAGCCCGCAAGGGGCGGCACCCCGCCGATGGCCAGCCAGGCCACCACAAAGGTCGCAGCGGTGACAGGCATGTAGCGCCGCAGGCCACCCATCCGCTTGATGTCCTGCTCGTCGTGCATGCCATGGATGACCGAACCCGCCCCGAGGAACAACAGCGCCTTGTAAAAGGCGTGGGCCACCATGAGAAAGATCGCCGCCACATAGGCATGCGCCCCTACGGCCAAGAACATGTAGCCAAGCTGGGACACCGTGGAATAGGCAAGCACCCTCTTGATGTCCTGCTGGGCACAGGCGGCCGCAGCTGCCACGAAGGCAGTTATCACCCCAACCGAAGCCACAACCACCGACGCGGTCTGGGAAACCGCCAGCAGCGGCGACATCCTCGTCATGAGGTAGACGCCGGCTGTGACCATGGTGGCGGCGTGGATGAGAGCCGAAACCGGAGTTGGGCCCTCCATCGCGTCCACGAGCCATGGATAGAGGGGGATCTGGGCTGACTTGCCAACGGCTCCGAGAAACAGGAGCAACAACGCCACGGTCACTACCGGACCGCTGAGCATCCCGCCATGCAGGGCGGCAAATATGGCCGTGTAGTTGAGGGTGTGGGTCTTGTCGAAGATCAAAAACATCGCCACCAGGAAGCCGACGTCTCCAACCCGGTTGTAGATAAAGGCCTTCTTTCCTGCAGATGCCGCGCTGGGACGGTGGAACCAGAAGGAAATGAGCCAATAGGAGCAGGCCCCCACGCCTTCCCAACCCAAGAAGGTGAGTACCAAGTTGTTGGAGAGCACCAGGGTGAGCATGGAAAAGACGAAGAGGTTGAGATAGACGAAGAACTTGGAATACTGAGGGTCGCCACGCATGTAGCCGACCGAGTAGAGGTGGATCAGCGTGGCCACCCCCGTCACGAACAGTGCCATTGTCATCGACAAGGGGTCGACCAGCAGTGCGACGGGCACCTTGAGGCTCCCGGCGCTGAACCACCCGAACAGATGCTGTTGGTACTGCCGGCTGGCCGAGGGAAGAGCCAGCAGGCCCGCCCATGTCACAAGGGCGGACACAAAGGCCGCTGCGATGGCCAGGGCACCGAGGTATCCGGCCGCCGGGTCACCGAGGCGCCTGCCGAAGATCGCCAGGAGGACGAAACCGGCCAGAGGCAGGGCGAGAATGAGAAAGGCCGCTTGAAGCATCGATCAACCCTTGAGTATGTGAAAGTCGTCTGCAGTGGCATCTGGTCGGCGCCGGAAGAGACCCACTATTACCCCCAGGCCCACGACGACCTCTGCGGCCGCCACCACCAACACGAAAAACACCAGAGCCTGGCCACCCACGTCATGAAGCATGCGGGCATAGGTGACAAAGGTGAGGTTCACGGCATTCAGCATGAGCTCCACGCACATGAACATCACGAGCACGTTCCGGCGGACCAGGAGCCCAAGTCCCCCGATGCCGAAAAGGACGGCCGCCAGGGTCAAATACCAAGACCCGGGAATGGTCATCTCGACGCCTCCTGTCTGGGCTCAACTACCCCGGGCTGTTCCCCCAGGGAACGACCCTCCGTTGGAGCCTGCTCATCATCTTCGGCATGGTGTTCTCCGGGCCTGGGGGGCCGGGCCAGCACAACTGCCCCGATTACCGCAATCACCAGCAGAGCCGAGGTGATTTCGAATGGGAGCAGATACGTGGTGAAGGTCGCTCTCGCCAGATCCGAGACGTTCGAGGCCGGGCCTCCGGGGGGCCCGGCGGTCCCCTTGGCTCCCGTCGACCAGTGGGTATTCGCAAGTGCCAGCACTTCTGCCACCACAGCCAGGCCCAAAAACGCCGCCAGCGGCCTCTGGGCCGGCAGGGGGTCCTTCGAGATCTTCTCCGGGCGGTCAACGCCCAGGAGCATGATCACAAAGAGGAACAGCACCACGATGGCGCCCGCATAGACGATGATCTGAACCGCCGCCAAAAACTCGGCCTGTTGTTCCACGAAAAGGACCGCGACCCCGAAAAGTGTCGCCACCAGGAACAAAGCCGAGTGCACGGGATTTCGGGATATCACGACGCCAATCGCCGAAGCCAGCACAACTGCGGCTGCCACCACGAATGTCGCCAGGTCCGGGATGGCCACGGCCAGCAGACCTATTGGGGAAGGTGCCAATCCGATCACCTAACCCGCCCCCCGAAACGGACCGGGATCTTGGCAGCTGCACGCTCGCGTAGCGACATCTCTGGAGTCGCATCCTGGGGTGCAAGGTCGCTCTGGCCGCGCTCGGGCTTACGGGTGCCATGGCCCAGTTCCGCCGACCAGTGCACCTTTCCCTCGGCATCGGCGGAACCCGAGGGAGACGTTGCCCTCATCCAGGCCGAGGTGAGCTTCTCATCGCCTTCGCGCCAGTCCTCCCAGGGGAGGTGCCTCGGTTGGCCATCGTCATCGACCACCAGTTCGGCCTTGGTGTAGATCGCGTCCTCTCTTGATGTGAAGGAAAACTCGAAGAGCTTGGACTCCGTTATGGCCTCAGTCGGGCAGGCCTCTACGCACATGTCGCAGTGAATGCAACGGAGATAGTTGATCTCATAGACAAAGCCGTAGCGCTCACCAGGCGAAACCGGGGAGTCGGGAGGATTGTCAGCACCCCTCACATAGATGCAGTCGGCCGGGCATACCCCGGCGCACAACTCGCAACCTATGCACTTCTCCATTCCGTCCTCATACCGGTTCAGTACGTGCCGGCCATGAAAACGGGCCGGTTTTGGCCGCTTTTGGTCCGGGTAGGAGTTTGTGACCCGTGGCTCGAAGATCTGTTTGAAGGTGACCTTGAACCCCTTCAGGGGATCCAGCACTCCCATTAGCCGTCCACCTCGCCCACCGAAATCTCCCCTCTGGAGCCCTGGACATCCGAGGCTGCAAAACGCCTATCCGCCTCCGCCATCCGCCTCTCCCGACCGACCCGGAAGGCCCGCGACAGCAGGCCACCGACGGCCAGCGCCCCGACAAAGACCACGAACCCATCCAGGCGGCTGATCCGGAAGCCAGCCACGACGAGCAACCAACCGAGAGCCACCGGAATGAGCACCTTCCAGCCGAGATTCATCAGCTGGTCGTAGCGCAACCTTGGGAGGGCCGCCCGGAGCCACACATAGATAAAAAGGAACACCCCGGTCTTGAGGGCAAACCAGAAGATGGGCATCAGCCAGTTGAGCACCGGCACATGCAGCACAGGACCGGAGGGCCCCCCGAAGAACAGGGTCACGATGATCGCGGACATGGTGATCACGTTCATGAACTCGGCGAGGAAAAATAGGGCGAAGCGTATGGCGCTGTATTCGGTGTGGAACCCTCCCACGATCTCCGACTCGCCCTCCACCAGGTCGAATGGCGGGCGATTCACCTCGGCGGTCACCGCGGCAAAGAAGATCACGAAGGGGACCACCGCGAGGCGAACCACGTTCCAGTCCCAGATGTGGGGTGCCTGGGCATCCACGATGGCTCGGGTGGACAAAGAGCCGGTCACAAGAACGACCGAAGCGACCGCAAGGCCCATGGCCGCCTCGTAGGAGACCATCTGGGCGCTGGCCCGGACCGCTCCCAGAAGCGGATACTTCGAACCAGATGACCAGCCGGCCAGCATCAGGCCGTAGACGGCAATCCCCGACATGGCCAAGAGAAGGAGTATCCCAACGGGCGGGTCGGCCACCTGCAACTCTGTCCGGTAGCCAAAAATGTTCACCACACCACCAACGGGAACTATGGCAAAGCTCACAAAGGCCGGCACCGCAGAGAGATACGGAGCGAGGCGAAAAATCCTCCGGTCGGCCTCTGCGGGGAGCAGGTCCTCTTTGAAAAAGAGCTTCACCCCGTCGGCCAGGGTCTGAAGTAGGCCGAAGGGCCCCGCACGGTTCGGGCCGATCCGGTTCTGCATGTCAGAGATCAGCTTCCGCTCGAACCAGATCATCAACATGACCGAGGTCTGCAAAAGTCCGAAGGCAACCAGCACCTTTATGACAACTATGACTACTGCGACAAGGGTGACCCCCTTGGCAAACACGGGGTCGCCGGCCAAGAGCGACACAACGGGCGCCATCACCGGCTCTCCAAGCGGATCTCGTGCACCGGCCGGCCCACGCCGAACAGGACCCGCTCCTCCGAGCTACCGACTGCGTTGAACTGCACTAGGGCCACTCCTTTGGAAACAGAAGCGTCGGAAAGCGCCTTCATCGTCACCCGCCCCTGGGGGCACACCACCGCGACCGGGTCGCCGGAGTGCAGTCCCAGTCCCTCTATTTCGCTCGGATGCACCCTGATGGAGACCGCTTCGGCCAGCCCAGCAAGGGCTGGGCTTTCCGCCACGGCCATGCCTGCGTCGTAGAGGCGACGGGAAACAACCAACCGCAGCGAATAGCCGTCCCGGGGCGGGGCGCTGTCCGCAACCGGTCGGTCGGTCCAGCTGAAGTCACCCAGTGCCGTATCCGGCTTCACCTGCGAGGCATCCTCCTCCTCGCCGGAGTCGAGGTCCCAGCCTGCGCGGGCATTCCCGGCGAGGCTGGGAGAACCCTGGGAGTCAACAGATCCGACACCTGGCACCGACATTGGGTCAACGAGCCTGGGACGCAGTGTGACCGGAGCCGCGGCGAGGGGTAGCACGAGGCCGTCTCCCGCCGCCAGGGCCGCAAAAGCCTCTCTGCCCAGTCCTCTGTGAAGAGGTGACAACCGGCGCATCTCGTCCCGGATATCTTCCAAGGTCTGAAAGCCCATGGGCCTGTCCAGCAGGGCCGAAAGCTCCTCGGCGATCATCCAGTCGGGCCGGGCGGTGCCGGGGGGGACAACCTTCTGGGCAACGACGCTGACCCGGCCCTCGATGTTTGTGGTAGTGCCCGGCCGCTCGGCCCACCCCGATGCCGCAAGCACAACGTCGGCATGGTCGGAACTCGGGCTGCGAATGGTCTCGATGCTGACCACGAACCTGGCCCGCTCCAAAGCCGCCTTGGCCAGGGCCCGATCGGGGAAGTCCGACAGCGGATCCGCCCCCAGGAGGAACAGCACGTCGACCCGACCGGAAGCGGCGGCGGCCACAATCCCCCTGGCGTCCTCTCCCTTCTCCGGGGGGAGTCCTTCCCAAGCCGAGCCATACCGTTCCCGTCCCGCGGCCAGCGACACCCTGCCGGGCAACATGCCGGGCGCCAGGCCGGCATCGAGTGCTCCTTGGAGATTGCCTCTCCTCCCCAGATGCAAAAAGCGAGCGGCAGGCATGCTGTCGGCGATCATGCCAACAACCTCGGCGGTCGCATCCGCTGGCTCCGCCAGCGACGCCCGGCCGAACAGCACGACCACCCCTTCGCCGCCATCTCCGCCGGCCACCGCACCGCCCGGTGCCATGCCCAGCGTGACACGGGCGGCCTCGAGGGCCTTGGCCGACGGAAGCTCCGCCCCGGCCGTGCCGCGGGTCCCGAGGAGGGATCGCAAAACCGACTGCATCTCGCCCGGCAGGTAGCGGAGCGAGGACGCCGCCAAAGAAGAGAGTGAGGTTGACTGCGGAGTCAGTTCCACCAACCGGGTGCGGCCCGATGTCAGGGCCGATCGCAGGCGAAGGAACAGAACCGGCAGCTCCTCGCGTGGATCGGGACCCACGAGCAGGATCGCCTTGGCGCTGCAGGCCTCGTCGATAGTCGCTCGGGGCAGGCCCTGGATCAGCTCCGCCGGCAAGCCATCGGCAAGTTGAGCATCCACCCAATCGGTCTGCAGCACGCCTTTGGCAAACCGGGCCCACGCGTAGGCATCTTCGTTGGCAAGGTGGGCCCCGCCCAAAACCGCAATCCTTCCCCCACTGGATGCGGCCCGCGAACACGCCCCGGCCACACCCCTGAGCGCCTCCTGCCAGGAAGCCTCGCCGAAGGACTCCCCCTTTCGCACAAGAGGTCCACGGCGGCGGGAGGGGGACTCAATCGCCTGGAAGGAGAAGCGCCCCTTGTCACACAGCCACCCCTGATTGACCGAGTCCACATCGATGCCCAGGTTCCTCACCAGCCGGCCCGAGGAGGACTGCACCGCCATGCGGCACCCGACCCCGCAGGTGGTGCAGGTGCTTTCCACCTGCTCGAGGTCCCATGGGCGGGCCTTGAACCGGTAAGGGGAGGCCGTAAGGGCCCCAACGGGGCAGATCTGAACGGTGTTGCCACTGAAATAGGAGGCAAAGGGCCGGTCGGGGAAAGTGGCCACCTCTATGTGGTCACCCCTGCCGAAGAAGTTGATGAGGGGGTCGCCGGCTATCTCGCTGGCAAAGCGGGTGCACCGATCACACTGGATGCAGCGTTCCCGGTCCAGATCCACCAGAGGGCTGATGGATATCGGCTTGGGCCAGTGCCGCTTCTCCTCGACAAAGCGACTCTCTCCCGGGCCATAGGTCATCGTCTGGTCCTGGAGGGGGCATTCTCCGCCCTTGTCGCAGACCGGGCAGTCCAGCGGGTGATTCAAGAGCAGGAACTCCAACACTCCGTCCTGCGCCTTGGCCACCCCAGGGGAGTCGGTCAGGATCTCCATCCCAGGTGCAACCGATGCAAAGCACGCCGGGGTGAGGGCAAAGCCCCGGGGACCCTTGACCTCCACCAAACACATCCTGCACATACCCACCGATCGCATGCGGGGGTGATAACAGAAGCGGGGGATATAGACCCCTGCCCGCTCTGCGGCGGCGATGATGAGCTCTCCGGGACGGGCACCCACCTCCACCCCGTTCAGCTGGATGGTGATTTCTTCGTTTTCGACAGAAGAAGGCTGACGGGCATCGGTCATCGTGGCAACGCTCCGGGGAATGGGCAACCGCCCTCTTTCACGTGCAACAGGAACTCGTCTCGAAAGCGGTGAATGGCCGAGGTGATCGAGGACGGGATGGAGGGCCCAAGCACGCAAATGGTCGTCTGTGCAGGCGGCCAGCGCAGACCCGGCGAAATGTTGTCGCAGGCGTCAATCAAAAGGTCGAGATCCTCCTCTCGGCCCTGGCCCAACTCGATGCGGCGCATGACCTTTTCGAGCCAACCGCTCCCTTCCCGGCACGGCGTGCACTGACCGCAGGATTCCCGCCAGAAAAACTTGGTGATGCGCCATGCCGCTCGCACCGCACAGGTGGTGTCGTCCATGACCGTCACCGCACCCGAACCCAGCATGGACCCCGCCTTGCCGACCTCGTCCTGGCCAAGTGGCAGGTCCAAGTGTTCCGGCCCGAACCACGGGGCCGAGACGCCTCCGGGTATGAAGGCCTTGACCTGTCGACCGTCCCGGACTCCCCCGCCCAGCCGGGGAGACTCGATCAGATCCCGGAAGGTCGTCTTGACCATCTCGATCTCGTAGTTGCCGGGCCGATTCACATGCCCCGAAAGCGCAAAGATCCGGGTTCCGGTGGAGCGGCCCTGGCCGAGGGCGGCAAACGCGGCCCCCCCGTGAGTCACGATCCAGGGCAGGTTGGAGACCGTCTCCACATTGTTTACGACGGTTGGCGCACCATAGAGACCGACCGCGGCTGGGAAGTAAGGGGGTTTGATCCGGGGGAAGCCTCGCTTGCCCTCCAGGCTCTCCAACAGGGCGGTTTCCTCGCCGCAGATATAGGCCCCGGCGCCGGGATGAACCACCACATCCAAAGAGAAGCCCGACCCGAAGATGTTCGGTCCCACAGCCCCGTGGCGGTAGGCATCCTCCAGGGCCGCTTCCAACCGCTCGATGCCCAGGGCGAACTCGCCCCTTATATAGATGAATGCCAAAGAGGCCCCCGTCGCATAGGCGGCGATGACGGTGCCCTCTATCAGCTGGTGAGGATCCCCCTCTATGAGCATGTGATCCTTGAAGGTCGCCGGTTCGCTCTCGTCGCCGTTCACGACGAGATATCGAACAGGCTTCTGAGCCAGCATCGACCACTTGCGGCCGGCCTCGAAACCCGCACCCCCTCGACCAAGCAGATTCGAGGTAACCACCTCTGCCTGGACCGCCTCGGGGGTCATTGCCAACGCCTTGCGCAGGCCCTCATATCCGCCGCTTTGGAGATAGCGACCCAGCTCCCAGGATCCCTGCCGCCAGGTTCGTGAGGTGACTATCGCCGGTGGTGTCGAACCGGTCGGTTCGCTCACGACTTACCCCCGTCTCCCTGGTCGGCCGAGGCCTCCTGACGACGGCGGCGGGCTGCATCCTCCGCCACCCGCTGGCTGCGCACCTGATCCAACGGCACCTCCAGGCCTCGCTGGCGCCGGGTACGGGAGAGCACGCCGTGGGTAGGCACCTCCTCGTCCAATGCCCCAGAGGCCAGGTTGGCAAGAAGTTCGTCGAAGGACTCGAGGGACCCGGGGCGGAATGGGCCAAAGTAACGCCAGTTGGCCGCGGCGCAGGGGGCCCGGTCGCAGGCACCCACGCACTCCACCTCTTCGAGGGTGAACATCCCGTCCTCCGTCGTGCCGCCAGGCGCGACGCCTAGGCGCTCCTCGGCATGCTGTAACAGCTCCAGGCCACCTTCCAAGAGGCAGGCGATGTTGGTGCAGATCCCGATCAGATAACGGCCGACGGGCTTGTCGTGGAGCATGTCATAGAAGCTGGCCGTCCCGGCCACCTCGGCCGGATCCACCCCGACCAACTCGGCGATGTGCTCCATCGCCTCTGGGGTCAGCCATCCGTCCTGAGCTTGAGCGAGATGGCACAGGGGGATCAAAGCGGAGCGCTTCTCTGGGTAGAGAGAGACGATCCTCCGCGCATGGGCGGCCACATCTTTGTCCAATCCTGCCATTAGCGGTCCACCTCCCCCATCACGGGGTCCACCGACGACGTGATGGCTACGGCGTCCGCGATGAGCGCACCACGCAGCATGGTCGGCAGGGCTTGGAGGTTCACAAATGACGGGCCCCGGATGTGACAACGGTATGGCTTGTTCGAGCCGTCTGAGACCATGTAGCACCCGATCTCACCGCGGGGGGACTCGACCGCCACATAGGCCTCGCCTTCGGGAACCTTGAACCCCTCGGTGAACACCTTGAAATGATGGATTAGTGCCTCCATCGACTCGTCGATGCGTCCCCGCGGCGGGGGCGTGATCTTTTTGTCCAGCGCCCTATAGTCACCAGAGGGCATCTTGTCGGTCATCTGGCGCAGCATCTTCACCGACTCGCGCATCTCTGCAAGACGCACCGCATAGCGGTCGAAGCAGTCCCCGTAGGTGCCGGCCACTACGTCGAAGTCGAGTTCTTCGTAGGCGAGGTAGGGCATGGAGCGGCGAAGGTCCCAAGCCACCCCGCTCCCGCGCAACAAAGGTCCGGTTGCCGACAGATCCAGGGCGTCCTCGGGCGAGATCACGCCCACCCCTTCAACCCTTTCCCGGAAGATGGGCTGGCCCGTAAAGAGTTCGTCGTACTCCTCCAGGCGGCGGGGAAAGGTATCGCAGATTGCCGCCACATCGTCCTCCCAACCGTCGGGGAGGTCCGCCGCCACCCCGCCCGGCCGGATGAAGTTGTGGTTCATCCGCAGGCCTGTGACCTTCTCCAGGAAGGCAAGGATCATCTCGCGTTCTCTGAAGCCATAGATCATCATCGACGTGGCACCGAGGTCCATCCCGTTCGTCGCCATCCAGGTGCTGTGGGATGAGAGGCGGTTGAGTTCGCAGAGCATGGTGCGGATCCAGGTGGCCCGCGGAGGCGGCTCTATACCCAGCAGCTTCTCGGTCGCCATCGAAAACACCAGTTCGTTGTGGAGAGGCGACAGGTAGTCCATCCGGGTGACGTTGGTAGCACCCTGGACGAAGGTCAGTTCCTCGGCAGTCTTTTCCATGCCGGTATGCAGGTAGCCGATGACCGTCTTGGTCCGCAGGACGGTCTCCCCGTCCAACTCCAACATGAGCCTGAGCACACCGTGGGTCGAGGGGTGTTGTGGACCCATGTTGATGATCATGGTCTGGTCCTCGCCGGTGTCCACCGACATGTCCCAGGGATCGAAACCTTCTTTGAGGGCACGCTCCCGCATGCCGGCCTCGCGCTCCAGTTCCTCTTTCACCGTGGCACGGCGCAGAGACATCTCCTGGGCGCCCTCCGAGGTCCCAGGGACGAAGCCCGATGCGTCACTGAACCCCGTGGAGCCGCCCTGGCTCCTTTGGCCACGCCCGCCGTTAGAAAGCACCATCCCTACCTCCTCTCCCCCACTTCTCCCAGCTACCCAAGACCGTCTGCCACCTGTCCTCAGCGCCTGCCCGGCGCCTCTTTGAAGCGCACGGGAACCCTTCCAATCCCAAAGTCCTTCCGGAGCGGATGCCCCTCCCAGTCCTCCGGCATGAGTATCCGCGTCAGGTCTGGATGACCACGGAAATGGATCCCGAACAGGTCAAAAGCCTCTCGCTCCATCGCCTCGGTCCCGCTGTAGAGGGGAAAGATGGAATCCACCACCGGGTCGGATTCGCCAACCTGCACCCGGACCCGGATCCTTGCAGCCCGGCACAGCGAGAGCAGGTTGACCACGACCTCGAAGCGTCCGGGCGAGACTCCCTCTGGGAGGCGGCGGTTCGGGCTGGCCAGGTAGTCCACCGCGCAGAGATCGGCACACATCTCGTAGCCGGCGTTCTTCAAAGCCGCCACCAACGAAAAATAGGACTCCCTGGGCACATGGAGAACCCTTTGACCGCTGCTTTGTTGCAAAAGGGCGCCAAAGGCGGCGGGGTCAGGCTCCGGGCCTATCTCCGTCTCGCCGGTCACTAGCGGAAATGGCTCCAGTGCCGGCCCACTTGCGGCCGCGGCCGCACCGGGGAGTTCCCCCTCCATCTCGGGTCCGGTCATCGTGGGGTGGAGACGTGGACGGTCTGTGGTGCCCGCACCGAGGGAAGGTGAATGCCGGCCCCCTCGCCCGGCCGCCGGGCAATGTGGCCGAGCCGAATCTTTTCATGAAGGGTGAGGATCGCATGGATCAGGGTCTCGGGTCCCGGCGGGCATCCAGGGGCGTAGACGTCGACCGGAACGATCTGGTCCACTCCCTGGACAATTGCGTAGTTGTTGAACATGCCGCCGGTGGAAGCACAAGCACCCATCGAGATGACCCACTTTGGTTCCATCATCTGGTCGTAGACCTGGCGGAGCACGGGTGCCATCTTCTGGCTCACCCTTCCGGCCACGATCATGAGGTCAGCCTGGCGGGGTGAGTTCCGGAACACCTCCATCCCGAATCGGGCAAGGTCAAAGTCGGCAGCCCCCGCCGACATCATCTCAATGGCACAGCAAGCCAGGCCGAAGGTCGCCGGCCAAACGCTGTTGCGCCGACCCCACGCGACAAAATCTTCGAGCATGCCGGTGAGGAAGTTGTGATTGAGTTGCTCCAGTCCCACTGCGCCCCCTATGCCGCGCGGCCACCCGGCGGCAGGCGGCGAAGCGTAGTCTCCGCCGTCCGCTCATACGACACCGTCGGCTGAATCCTCTTACGGGGACCCCAGTCCAGGGCCCCATTGCTCACCAAATAGGCGAAGGCCACTACGACGGCGGCCGCGAACACCACCATCTCGGCCAGACCGAACAGGCGGAGCTGCGAGTAGATGACGGCCCAAGGATAGAGGAAGACGACCTCGATATCGAAGATGATGAAGATCATTGCCACCAGGTAGAACCGGACGGGAAATCGCTGGACAGGCTCCAGGTTCGGCACGATCCCGCACTCATAGGGCGCCCGCTTGGCGACGGTCGGCTTGGAGGGCCCCAACAGGCGAGAAGCCGTAAAGGAAAGTGCGGCGAAGAGCGCGCCGAGGACTATCAGCACGAAAACGCCGAGATACTGCTCCATTGCGTCCCGCCTCTCTGGACTAGACCCGCGGCTCAGCTCAAAAGGTTCGCCGCGCCCGGCACCCTATCGGGCGCGCCTGGCCGATCTCCTTACTTTCTTAGCACGCTAGCCGTCGCGAAATAATCAGCCTTTGGCAAAGGGAAGCCAACGGCACGCTCAGTTCGCGCCAAGTCCTTGCCAATGTGCAAAGGCCCCCATGCGCAACGACCGCTCGGCTCCCCTAGCCTGCCCCCATGGTCGCCGCATCGTCGAACCGAAGTTCGCACGACGTCGTAGTAGTGGGTGGTGGCCCGTCCGGAGCCGCAACCGCTTTGTGGCTGGCCAAGGCCGGCTGGGACGTCGCCGTGGTCGAACGGAAGACCTTCCCACGCCCCAAGACATGTGGCGACGGCCTCACCCCCAGGGCGGTTCGCCAACTCGAGGACATGGGCCTTGGTTCTGCTCTGGTCCCCAAGCATCGCATAGAGGGCTTGCGAGCTCTCGCGTTCGGGCGCAGCGTCGAGATGCACTGGCCGGCACACCCCGACTTCCCCGATCACGGCTATGTGATCGAGCGTTCAGAACTGGACTCCATGGTGCTGCAAGCCGCCGAGGCCGCCGGGGCCAGGGTGCATCAGGGCAGCGCAGCAATCCCGATGCTGGACTCCAGGGGAGACCCGATTGGGGTTCAGTTGAATGGATCCAGGGAGCGGGAAATCAGGGCTCGCTACGTCGTGGTGGCAGATGGGGCCAACTCCCGCTTTGGGCGAGCCCTCGGGGCGAGACGGATCAGGCAATGGCCCATGGGCCTGGCCCTGCGGGGGCACTGGCGCTCCCCCCGCTCCGAAGAACCCTGGATCGAGTCCCGGTTGGACCTGAGGGACCCCTCTGGCAAGGTCGTCCCGGGATATGGCTGGGTATTCCCCCTCGGAGACGGGCGGGTCAATGTGGGCGTTGGCCTGCTCACCAGTGAGGGCCGCTGGAAGGGCTTCAATACCACCAAGCTGTTGCAGGGATTTTTGGAGCAGTGCTCTTCTTGGGGACTGGATCCTTCATCCCCACTGGCGGAGCCAACCGGCGGGAAGCTCCCGATGGGGTTTTCCGTGGGCCCCAGGGCGGGGCGGCGCCACATACTGGTGGGCGATGCCGCCGGCAGCATCAACCCCTTCAACGGCGAGGGCATCGCATATGGATACGAGACGGGCCGCCTGGGTGCCTGGGCGG
>JAKAOS010000156.1 GCA_021823165.1 Actinomycetes bacterium
GATCCGGCTCAAGATAACGACCGGGTTGGCGGTGCGCAGGGGGATCCAGTGCTCGGCGGGGAAGTCGTAAAGGGCGAACAGGCGGTCGAGCTCGCCAGTGATCTTGGCGACTGGCTCGGGGTGGCCGGCGAAGGCGCCGGAGGAGTCCTTCACCGCGGAGAGGACATCGGCTCGGGTGGTGGCACCCAGATGGCAGCAATCTTTGCCTTGGCCTCGATTTGGAGACCTTTGGGCGGGGCGCCTGGGTCTGGCTGGGCGGGCAACACCACAGCCACTGAGATGCGTGTGGGCGGCGAGGTCGGTCACGGTGAGACGGGCAGGCCACGCCGAGGACGGGGCAAGCGAAAAGGGCGGCTCGGACACCGACGCGCGATGTGATAACCGCGTCGATGACGATCGCGAGCCCGAGGATGGAAGCGGTGGGCAGCGGGGTGTCGAGGTTACCCAGATCTTCGTAGAGCAACCCACCCACACGCCCGCCTTCGACTCAAAACACTGCTTAGACCGTCGGCCGACCACGGCCTCGTCGGCCAACGCCTCCACTGTCGTCGCCTCGAAGCCACCCCGGGCTATCAGCCGCCGGGCCGCCTCCAGCACGGCGGTCTCGCTGCGCCGATACCGCGTTGCCCTACCACCTTCCCGCCAGGCATAGCGGTCAGAGGCGGTCACACTCGTCATTGACCTTTCGTCCATATCAGCGTTTCCAAAGCCGGGCGAGAGCATCTATGGTTCAAGCTGACAACAGCTTCTGCTGCTCCCGATGACTCGGGGCACCGCAAAACTGCGCCAAGTGTCGCCAACCGCCCCGATCTGTCTCGACCCTTACCTCAGAGACGGCGGGGACGGCACAGTCCACCAGCCGCATCTCCCCAGCCGCCCTGCAGTCCTGCCGCAGCCAGATGAATACTCTTCTCGGGTGAGCACGCTCGCCATTGGCAACCGACGCATTGCCTACGAAGTCACCGGCGACGGCCCCGCGGTGCTCTGCTTGGCGCCCGGCGGCCTTTCGGCATCCCGTATCGAGAGCTGGAGCCGGTCGCCATGGAATCCCCTGGAGCAACTCTCCGCCGACTACCGCGTAGTCGCAATGGACCAGCGGAATACCGGCACCTCATGGGCGCCGATAGCTGCAGGGGATGACTGGGGCAGCTATACCGACGACCAACTCGCCCTGATGGACCACCTCGGAATTGACACCTTCGCAGTCGTGGGGATGTGCATCGGTGGAGCATTCATCGCCAGGCTCCTGCAACAGGCACCCCGCCGGGTAACCGCCGCTGTGGCAATGCAGCCAATTGGGCTGGACAGCAATCGACACGTTTTTTTCCAGCTTTTCGACACATGGCGAAATGCCGTCGAAGCGGAGCACCCAGAGGCTAACGAGGAGGCCTGGGAATCGTTTCGGCAAGCCCTCTTCGGCTCCGACCGGCTGGTATGGAGTGTCGATGACGAGGCTCTGCTCCAGATCCAGCAGCCGCTGTTCGTCTTGGAGGGCAACGACGAATACCATCCCCGTTCCGTCTCTCGGCGTCTGGTGGATCTCCTCCCTAACGCAAGCCTGTTCGAGCGCTGGAAGCAGCCCGAGGACTTCTCAGGAACCGACCGGGTTATCCGGGAGTTTCTCTCCAACCACGCCCACTGAGCATTCCTTAGCGCCGACCAAGGCTTTTGGCCCGGCGTGAGCACCGAGACCATCCAAGCTCTATGGGGTAGCCGTGGTCGTGAATATGAAACCGGCGGGTTTGGTAATAACTAGGCAAAGCGAGTTGGGAGGAGGATGCCCAATGCCGATGACCACCTCGGACGGCCGTGTTCGTCTCGCCGAGTTACCGACCACGTTGCAGCGGTCTCCTGCAAAGGCCCAGCAGACTTTCGCCAAGACTCATGACGCGGCGGTCAAGGAGTATGGAGAGGGCCGACGTGCCCACCAAACGGCATATAGCGCCCTCAAGCACTCCTTTGAGAAGGTGGGCGATCACTGGGAGCCCAAAGACCGCCCAGGACCCTCCGATCCGGTATCCGAAAGGGGAGGCGCCGGAAAATCCCGGGGTTTCTCTTCAGCCGAGGGGGTGGATACCAACTCCTCCAAGGGTCACCTGCAGGACCTGGCTCGGCGCCTCGAGATTCCGGGCCGTTCGAAGATGAACAAGGGCGAACTAGTCGAAGCCATCAAAAGGGCGAATCGGCGGGAGAGTTCTGCCGCCCGGGAAAGCGCCTGATTCCTGTGTCCAGCCCCTCGCAATGCTGAGCGGAGCCTCCTTCAGCCTTCGGGGCCCTCGACAACCACCACCACACCGCTCGGAGCGTCGACAAGGGGAATAGTGCGCCGAGCGGCATCGTCGACGTGGATCCTCGGCGGTGGCGGCGGGACAGAGTGATAAGTCCCAGGACCATACAGCTGGCCGTAGCGGACCACCACCCCACCGACCCCAAGCACCATCGCCTCGTGTTTTGCAATGGCTCCACTGGCACTGGGTGGGGTCCAGGCAATGCTCTGGGCCAAGAGGCGGACCGATCCCACTGCCCGGGCGGCCGCAATGAGGTTGTGGGTGCCCTCGGTACGGATGCGGTTGTTGCGCTCGGCAAAAGCGGGAATCTCCTCGGAACGCTCCGGCAGGTCCGTCAACTGGTGCATCAGGAGATCGGGTGCAAAACCCACTATGGCCTCGGCCAACCGATCGAAATCAAAGACATCACATGCGACAAAAGAAGCCCCTGCAGACTCCACTATCGCTGCGCGCTCGGCTGAACGAGCCATGCCCATTACCTCATGCCCCTGGGCCACCAGTAGAGGAATGAGGCGTGTCCCAATGACCCCGGTTGCCCCGGCTACAAAGATGCGCACCGCTCCCCCCGTCTTGCCGGCCTTAGCCGACTGCCCTTTTCACAAGGGCCGCAATCCGTTCCTCATCCGCAGCGGTCGGTTCCGACAGGACAAATGCCGTCGACCAGATGGCCCCGTCGTCGAGGCTCGCCTTGTCGCTGAAGCCAAGGGTTGCATGCCTTGCTTTGAACTGTTGCAAACTTTGAAAAACGCGGATGGCGTTGCCGTCTTTGACATAGGCGGGCATTCCGTACCAGGTTCTGGAGGTCAAATCCGGTGAACTTGCCTTCACGATCGCATGGATACGCCGGGCCATGGCGCGATCGGGGTCAGCCATCTCCTCGATTTTTGCCAAAACCTCGCCCTCCCTGTCCTGCTGTTTTGCTCGGCATCCAGAAGAAGCGGGTCGAAGTTCCCCGGCTCTCTCCTTCATGGCGGACCGGTCCTCCTCGGTGAATCGGCCGGATGCCTCACTTCTTTGTCCACGGGTCGCCCCTGAGCGTTTCAGCACACGGCTCTCCTTCCCGATCACGCTTCGGCTAAAACGAGACCCCCATCTCCTGGGCCATCGTTTCACCTTGAGACGCCACCAACCACAACTTTGGCCAAGAGATGGGAGTGCGAATGCCGGGGTCTCATCTGTCACGTCAAAACCCACACCGGCCCGCTCAACGGGTTTGCCACACCGTGGTAATCGACGGGAGCAAGCGCCCCGTCGCCACGCGATTGGCTTCGCCGCTTCTCACTCCCCCGGCTCGTCACCACTTGTTGGCTTGCCGGTCCGGTTGTCCTCAACAACGAGCCGAAGCAGGCCAGGAAAACGTCGCTCGAACTCCTCCGATCTGAGCCGATTGAGCCGGCGCTGTCCTTCGTCTCGCTGCTCAATCAGGCCGGCGTTGCGGAGGACTGAGAAGTGATGACTGATCGTGGCCTTGGTCACGCCGAGGTCGAACATTCCACATGCCCGAGCCCAGTCCGGGCTTGCGGCCAATTGGCGCACAATCGAACGGCGAACCGGATCTGCGAGGGCCTCCAGGGCGGCTTGGAGGGACACTTTGTCCAAGTCGGTGTGGGTAAGCCGTCTGGCTCGGGCGCTTGACATGTTCGATGGCGATCATACACTATTCTAGTTAGATCGTTATCGAACATTACCGGAGGAGGCCGATGTCATCGCCACTGGGAAACATCGAGTTGGGACCCGTCGGCATCTGGGCCAGCTCCGGGCTTTGGACCGCTGCGGGTGAAAAGGCCGCCGACGCTGCGGCAGAACTTGAAGACCTTGGCTACAAGGCGCTCTGGATCGGGAGTTCGGCTGGCAACCTCGAAATTCATGGTTCGCTGCTG
>JAKAOS010000157.1 GCA_021823165.1 Actinomycetes bacterium
CTTTCATGGGTGAGATGATTAGTTACCCGGCCAATGGGACCCCAGGTCAGGGCTATCTGGCCACCCCGGCCAGTGGCACCGGCCCGGCCGTCGTGGTCATCCAGGAGTGGTGGGGCCTGGTCGATCACATCAAAGATGTTTGCGACCGCTTTGCCGCCGAGGGGTTCGTGGCGCTCGCCCCCGACCTCTACCACGGCAGGTCCACGACGGAGCCGGATGAGGCCCAAAAAGAGATGATGGCCATGACTATGCCCAAGGCCTCCAAGGACATCTCCGCAGCAATCGATGCGATCTCCGAACGCTCGGGGTCGGACAAGGTCGCAGTGATCGGCTTCTGCATGGGCGGCGGCTTGGCCCTGGTGGCTGCCTGTGACCGCCCCGACAAGGTCGCAGCCGTTGTCCCCTTCTACGGAGCCATTCCCTGGCCCGACGCCCGCCCCGACTATTCCCGCATGCGGGCTGCGATGCAGGGTCACTATGCGACCGAGGACGCCTTTGCCGGCCCCGAGGTTGCCAGGGCATTAGAGGCAGAGCTCCGCTCTTTGGGCAAGCGGGCCGAGGTCTTCATCTACCCCTCCACCCAGCATGCCTTCTTCAACGACACCAGGCCAGATGTCTACGATGCCGACGCCTCTGCCAGGGCCTGGGCATCGACCTTGGCGTTTTTGCGCTCAGAGGTCGGCTGAGGTCTCCCTCCGACTCCTCTTGCGCCGCAGGGCTCTTGGTGGTTCCCTAACAACTTTGGGCTAGACCCACACTCCTGGGCGGGGCATCCCGAAAGGAGACAGAGGATGAGGATCCTTGTGCTGGGAGGCGACGGCTACCTCGGGTGGCCAGTCGCGCTGCACCTGTCGGCCCGGTCGCATGAGGTCGTGGTGGTGGACAACTTCCTCCGCAGGAACTACGACTTGGAGTTGGGCCTGGGATCGTTGGTCCCCATAGCTACGCTCCAGCGCCGCGTTGCCCGCTGGAAGGAGGTCTCGGGCCGCGAGATTGCGATGCATGTCGTCGACATCACCGACGGCTACGCGACCAAGCGCCTCATCGAGGAGGTCCGCCCCGAGGCGGTCATCCACTTTGCGGAGCAGCGAAGCGCTCCCTACTCGATGATCGACCGCGCCCACGCCGTGCACACCCAGGCCAACAATGTCGTTGGCACCCTGAACCTGCTCTTTGCGATAGCCGAGGTGGATCCGAGCATTCATTTGGTGAAGCTGGGGACGATGGGGGAGTATGGGACACCCAATATCGACATCGAAGAGGGGTATTTGGAGGTGACTCACCGGGGGCGCAGTGACGTGGTCCTGTACCCAAAGGCACCCGGCAGCTTCTATCACCTCTCCAAGGTCCATGATTCCCACAACATCCACTTCGCCTGCCGTGCCTGGGGCCTTATGGCGACCGACTTGAACCAGGGGGTGGTTTATGGGCAGGCGACAGAGGAGACGGCCATGCATCCCGATCTCGCCACCCGCTTCGACTACGACCACGTCTTCGGCACGGTGCTGAACCGCTTTGCCGTCCAAGCGGCCCTGGGTATTCCCATGACCGTCTACGGAAAGGGAGGCCAGACCAGGGGGATGCTTGACATCAGAGACACCCTTGCCTGTGTGGAACTTGCATTGGCCAACCCGCCATCTGCGGGCCAACTCAGGGTGTTCAACCAGTTCACCGAGACTTTCGGCGTCCTGGAGTTGGCAGAGAGGGTCTCCAAGGTTGTGGGGGGAGCCGAGATAGCGCATATATCCCCACCCAGGGCCGAGGCCGAGGAGCACTACTACAACCCCGCTCACACCAAGTTGTTGGACCTGGGCCTGCGGCCGCATCTGCTCGATGACGACACGATCCTTTCCCTTGTGGAACTCGGCCGCCGCTACGGGGCGGGAGTCGACCAAAGCGTGATGCTGCCTACCATCCAGTGGCGCCGGCCTGGCCCGCCAGCCACAGGCGACGCCGGACACTGAAGCCGTTGGCCGCCTACCCTCGCGCCCTTGGCTGCCCGGCTGTATTCCCTTCCGGCCCGGGCGGGCCTCGGGTTCCGCTGCGAGCAGCATCAGGCTCGGGCGGGGACTAAAGCGCCGGTCTTGAAACCGAAGAGCCTCTGATGGCGTGGTTCCATCTCCTTCGCAGCTGGCTGCGCCGGCAATCCCGGCGCCAGGTGATTGCAACAGGGCTGGTTTCCCTGGTGGTCGTCACCGGCTTTGTGGTGTTGCGACTGGTGTTTGCTGGCCATGGCAACGCGTCCAACTTCGCCCTGGTGGGTCTCCCCTTCGCCCACGGCCCCGGCCTGCCTCGAGGAGTAGTCCTGCACCGCAGGGGATACGACGGCCAGTACTTCCTGCGGCTGGCCCTTGACCCGTTTCAACTTGGCCGCCGAGCCTTCGGGATCGGCTTCGATGCCCCCTACCGCGCCTCTCGCATCGGTTATCCCCTGCTGGCATGGTTGCTTTCCGGTGGTGGCCGCCCAGCGGCGGTGCCCTGGGCGCTCATTGCAATCAATGTCGCATCGATGGGTGCCCTGGGCGCAGAAGGGGCAATCCTTGCCGGCGACGCGGGCCGGCGCCGGTGGTGGGGGCTACTGCTTCCTGGGTTCTCCGGCCTGGTCACCGCGGTTGCGCGCGATACAGCCGAGCCGCTGGAGCTGGCCTGCACCGTGGCGGCGGTCATTCTGCTGCGACGCAAGAAACCGTGGTTGGCCGGCGCGTTGCTTGTGGTGGCGGTGCTCAGCAAGGAGACGGCAATTTTGGCCGTTGCGGCAATCGCCATGGTGGACCTCGCCCGCCGGGCAAGAGCGTGGGGCGAGACCAAGGGCCTCCTGGCTCCGGCTGGCAACACAAGGCCCAGCCTGGCCTACCTCTTTGCCTGGTTGTCCCCGGCCGTAGCGATGATTGGATGGCAGGCGGTGTTGTGGATGACGACCGGGCACTTCCCACTTACCAGCGACACCCACTACAACGCCACAATCCCCTTGACGGGCATCCGCCGGGCAATCGTGGTGCAACTCCATCACCTGCCGGCGCTCCAGGCGGTGGGCTTCTTCGCAGAGGTCGCCTTGGTGGCCATGGTGTGGGGGTGGGCCATTGCCGCAGCCACCTCCAAGCCGTTGGCGGGACCCTCCAGGGGGACCGTGTGGGCGGAACGCATCGCCTTTGGGGCAAATTTGTTGCTCGCCCTCATCCTCCCCTCTGGGGTATGGAACTCGCCTTTGGCTGCCTTCCGCCCGCTGGCGGACAGCTTCGTGCTGGCCATTGTGGTCATACTCGGCAGCAGGACCAAACTCGCTTATCTGAGCCTGCCCATCGCCATCCTTTGGGGCGTCTTTGCCGCCTACCGGGTCTTGGTGTTGTGATGTTGCCCGCCGGCCGATAGGAGCCGCCGGGGAGCCTTGTTGGCCAGGCGTCGGTCGGTAGTCGGGGCGACTGGTCGCGCGCTTGTGCTCATGACAGGGTTGGGGCATGGATCGCAGCGGCGAGGAGGGCGAGAGGCGGGCTTCAAAGTCCCCCGTTCAAAACGAAGGAGGCCAGGGGACCGGGGAGGGGGAGGCCCTGGGCCAAGACGACCAGATGAGCGGTTCTGTTGGTCCATCTCCCCGCACCAAGGGCCGCGGACTGAGCCGGAGGGAGTTCCTGGCAAGGCTGGCTGCAGGAGTAGCCGCTCCGGCTGTCGGCGTCGGTGCCTGGGAGGCGGTTCGCAGCACCGAAGCCCCGGCCCGGCCGCCCAGTTCCCGGCACCCCGCCCGGGGCGCAACGAAGCCACCCGCCGGCAGGGGCCATGCGACAGCATCGTGGGTGTCGGAGGAAAACTCCAAACCAGGCAGCGCCGCTTGGACCATATCGGGCTACGCCATCCCAGGAGCCCTGGACGCCTATTCCGACTCGGTGAGTGCCCAGCGTGGTGACCGTATCCGGCTCTTTGTATCCTCGAAGGCCAGCTCCTTTTACGCAGAGGCCTTCCGCATGGGCTACTACAACGGCCTCGGCGCGCGCCTGCTCTGGAGGTCCCCCGAGGTCCCAAGCGTTTCACAACCACCGGCAGCCTTCACCCCGGGCATCAACATGGTGGAGTGCCACTGGCGGCCCTCTCTGTCCTTCACGGTGGGCAGAGACTGGCCGGAGGGCGTCTATCAGATCGGA
>JAKAOS010000027.1 GCA_021823165.1 Actinomycetes bacterium
TTCCCTTCACGGGGATTGACATAGCAGAGATGGCCGGGATCGGAGCGGGCGCTATCGCAGCAGGGGCAGCGGTGCTGACGGTGCGGAGGCGCCGCACTGTCTGAGCCACACGCGCCGAAACCAGTCCCCCCAGCGGTGATACTGGGGGATGGACAGGATCGTCGTCAGGGCTTCGGAACCTCTTCAGGGTGAAGTGAGGGTGGCGGGGGCAAAGAACTCCGCCCTCAAGCTCATGGCGGCTTGCCTGCTGGCTCCGGGAACCCACGTCCTGGACAACGTGCCCGGCATTGCCGACGCCGTCACCATGGGACAGTTGCTCGAGGCGCTCGGCGCCTCGGTGCAACGCACTGGGCCCAGGCAGTTGACCATAGAGGTGCCCGAGGAGTTGAACCACGAGGCACCCTCGGATCTTGCCGAACGCATCAGGGCGTCGGTGGTCCTGCTCGGCCCGCTCATGGGGCGGCGAGGAAGGTTCCGCATTGCCTTGCCGGGAGGGGATGATTTCGGGGGGAGGCCCATCAACTACCACCTCGACGGCCTGGCAGCGATGGGCGCCAAGGTGACACAGGCGGGCGACTGGGTGGAAGGGGCCAGTGCAGGACGTCTTCAGGGCACCCAGCTGACCTTGGAGTTTGCCAGCCATACCGCAACCGACAACCTTCTCATGGCTGCGGTCCTGGCAGAAGGGGAGACCGTCATCGAAAATGCCGCCAGGGAACCCGAAGTGGTCGACCTTGCGGCGTTCCTTGGTGCAATGGGTGCCCGCATCTCTGGGGCCGGGACCTCACGGATCGTCGTGGAGGGTGTGGCTGCGTTGCATCCGGCTCACCATGAGGTGGTTCCAGACCGGGTCGAAGCCGCCACCTATCTGGCAGCGGTCGGCATGGTGGGGGGAGATGTCAGGGTGCTTGGCGGTCGGGCCCAGGACATGAGGATGTTGGTCGAGAAGTTGAAGAGCACGGGCCTTCAGATAGAGGAGTCCCCCGAGGGCCTCCGGGTCGTATCCGAAAAGCGCCTCCGGGCCGTCGATGTGGCGACCCTGCCCTACCCAGGGGTCGCGACTGACTACAAGCCGATGATTGTCTCCATGCTTTCGGTTGCCGAAGGAGTGGGCATCGTCACCGAGAACCTCTTTTTGGGCGGGCGCTTCAGATACGTTGACGAACTGCGCCGCATGGGTGCCGATATTTGGACCGAGGGCCATCACGCAGTGATACGTGGCGTGCCGCGGCTTTCGGGAGCACACGTGGTGGCAACCGACCTGCGGGCCGGGGCTGCGCTGGTACTGGCTGGGATGGTGGCAGAAGGCGAAACCGTGGTGTCCGGTGCGCAGCACATCGACCGCGGATATGAGGACCTGCCTACGAAACTGGCCAGTCTGGGCGCACCGGTGTCCCGGGAGCCGGAGGGGCACTGAGTCCTGCTCAGTCCCCTGCCCAGGCGGCCAGCCCAACTTCGACAGGCGACGCCAAATCCTTGTACTTGGGCAATGCCCTGATGGCAAAGCCGTAGCGGCCGCTGCGCCGGCACTCGAAGCCTCCTCGGAATCTGAGGGTGCCATCGGCGTTCTCTCCGTCGAGTGCCATGGTTACCGTCTCGGCTGCCGATAGCGAATCATCGCCGACTACCGGCCCGTGGAGAAGCTGAACCTCGATCTCTGATGGGTCGAGCACTCCGGGGTTCACTCTGGCCTCGACCCAGCGGGTGGTGCCAACCTCGGCGGCGGACTCTGTGTCCTCTCCGGCCTCCACCGCCACTTCCCGCCAGCCCTTGCGCACCCGCTCCTTCCATGCCGCAAGCTCCCTGGCTGCGGCGAAGCCGTCGGCAGCCATGGTTTGGGATCGCTTGGCCAAGGGTTCGTAGAGATCGGTCGTGTAGTCCTTGACCATGCGGGAACCAAGCACCTTGGGGGCCAGGGACGCGACCGAATGCTTGACCCGTGCGAGCCATTCCCTTGGAAGGCCCGCAGTCCTGCGGTCGTAGAAGAGGGGGAGGATCTGCTGTTCCAAGAGGTTGAACAGGGCTTCTGCTTCTGCCTTGTCCCGGGCGGCCAGGTCCTCCTCGTGCTCGGCGGATGGGATTGCCCAACCGTTTTCCCCGTCGAAGCACTCGTCCCACCAGCCATCCAACACCGAACAGTTGAGAGCCCCGTTCAATGCGGCCTTCATGCCCGAGGTCCCGCATGCTTCCATGGGGCGCCGGGGAGTGTTCAGCCAGATGTCGGCACCGCGATAGAGGGAGCGGCCGACCTGCATGTCGTAGTTCTGTAGGAACACGACCCGGTGGCGGACCTCGGGATCCCGGGCGAAGTTGACGATCGTCTGGATCAGCTGTTTGCCGGGCTCGTCAGCGGGGTGAGCCTTGCCGGCAAATACGAGTTGCATCGGGTGGTCGGGGCTCAACAACAGCGCCCTCAACCTCTCGGGGTCCGAAAGCAGCAGTGTGGCTCGCTTATAGGGGGCAAAGCGCCTGGCAAACCCGATGGTGCAGATGGTGGGGTCCAGAACCTCGTCGCACCATCCCAGATCCGAGCCGTCGCTTCCCTCCGACAGCAGGTCATCTCTCAGTTTGCGGCGGGCGAAGGCCACCAGGCGCTGGCGTCCCTGTTCGCGGGCACGCCAGAGGCGGTCGTCGGGAATGGAGTGCACCCTTTTCCAGGATGCGGCTTCTGCCTCGTTCCACCCCGGCAGGACCGCCTTGGTGAATAGGTCGGCCATCTCGGGAGCGATCCAGGTCGGCCCGTGGACGCCGTTGGTGACCGAGGTGATTGGGATCTCGGGGGTGTCGAGATCCGGCCACAGGTTGCCGAACATCGATCGGCTCACCTCGCCATGCAACTTGGAGACGCCGTTGGACATGCCCGCCAAGTGGAGCCCCATCACCGCCATGTTGAACGGGGCGGAGGGCTCGTCCCCGGGGGCATGCCCAAGTTCCATCAGTCGCTCGAATCCGATGCCGCACTCCTCGGCGAAAGAGGAGAAGTACTTGCGCATCAGTTCCTCTGAGAACCGGTCTATGCCTGCCGGAACAGGGGTGTGGGTCGTAAATAGCGTCGAAGCGCGCACCGCCTCGAGGGCTTCGTCGAAGCCGAGCCCTTCCTTTGTGACCAGGGTCCGGATGCGTTCGAGACCCTGGAATCCGGCGTGGCCCTCGTTGGTATGGAAGACCTGGGCCCGAATCCCCATCGCTTCGAGAGCCCGGACTCCTCCGATCCCCAAAAGGATCTCCTGTTGGAGCCGGTGCTCGACGTCGCCTCCATAGAGGCGGTCGGCGATCCGCTTGCGCTCCCCGTCGTTCTCGTCGCAGTCGGTGTCCAAGAGGTAGAGGGAGATCTTGCCAACCTCGGCTCGCCACACCCTCCCATAGAGCGGCGACCCGGCAAGCTCCACAGATATCCGCAGTTCGTCGGTCCCCTCGACCGGCATGGAGTGGGGGTCTTGGGTGGGGTAGTGCTCGTGCTGGCGGCCCTCTGTGTTCACGTGCTGCATGAAGTAGCCCTGGCGGTAGAAGAGGCCGACTCCCACCAGCGGAAGGCCCAGTTCCGAGGCCGCCTTCAGGTGGTCGCCGGCCAGGACTCCAAGGCCCCCTGAGTACTGCGGCAGCGCTTCGGTTATGGCGAACTCCGGGGAGAAATAGGCAACGCTGGACAGCGGGCTCTGGCGGCCGCCGAACCAGTTCGGCCCCGTGACGTGGCGGACAAGTTCCGCGCGCACCTCCTCCATGAAGGCCAAAAAGGAGGCATCCTCGGCAAGCTCGGCAAGCCGAGCAGGGGAAACCTCGTCCAGGATCCTCATGGGATCCCCTTCACAGGTTTCCCAAAGATCTGGGTCTACCCAACGAAACAGGTCCCTTGTCCTTTGGTCCCAGCTCCAACGGAGGTTCATGGCAACCTCCCTGAGCGGTTCGAGGCGCGCCGGAAGCTGGACTCTCACTGTGAAGCTGCGAAGCGGCCGCATCTCATAAAAGGTAGCGAAGCTCAAAGCCCCATGCGCCCAAAGCTTGCCCAAGGACCCTTCTTCTGGGCGACATCATGTCCGATTCGGGCCCTTCGGCGTTTCAGGATGCTCCCAGAGGTGGTAGCAATGCGAGGTGATCGGACGAATCATCATCGATGACGTCCGCCCGAGCACTCCGGGTGGGCAATTTCCCGCAAAGGCCGTGGCCGGAGTTCCCTTTACGGTCCGGGCCGACGTGTTTACCGATGGACACGATCGACTGGCGGCCCGGTCCGTATTCGTGGCCTCGTCACCAACCCGCACCGGATCCTCCCCGCCACGAGGGACTTCTTTCGAGTTTGACCTCGCGGACGGGGGTAACGACAGCTGGGGGGCCGAGGCGACTTTGGGCGTTGCTGGCCTCTACCGATTCTGGGTCGAGGCTTGGCGGGACAGGTTTTCCACCTGGAAGCGGCGTGCCGAGATCCTCGCCGAGGCGGGGGCCGATATGGGAGTCGAGCTGGAAGAGGGCGCCCGGCTCTTGGATGCCAGAGCGGCCGTTAGCGGCTCGGAGATCCTTGTTGATTGCGCTGTGCGTATGCGCGACCAGGATGCCGGGGTGCTGGAGCGGATGTCGGCTGCCTTCAGTGATGAGGTGGCAGCGGAGATGAAGGGCCCGCTTTTCGCGGCCGACCTCGTTTGTTCCCAGCACCAGGAGATCTGGGTGGACAGGATCCGGGCCGGCTTTGGCGCGTGGTATGAGCTGTTTCCGAGGAGTCACGGCGGCTTCAGGGGGGTGACCGAGCGCTTGGGGACCCTGGCGGAGATGGGCTTCGACGTCCTTTATCTGCCGCCGATCCATCCCATAGGGCACACCGCTCGGAAAGGCAGGAACAACTCCCTTCTTGCCGCCCCCGACGACCCGGGCAGCCCCTGGGCCATCGGTTCCGAAGATGGCGGCCATGAGGACATCCACCCCGAGTTGGGCACGGTCGAGGACTTCGAGAAGATGATCGCAGAGGCCGATGCATCTGGGGTCGAGATCGCACTTGACTACGCGCTCCAATGCTCCCCGGATCACCCCTGGGTGAAACAGCATCCGGAATGGTTTGTTCACCGTGCCGATGGGAGCATTGCCTACGCCGAGAACCCGCCCAAGAAGTACCAGGACATTGTCCCCTTCAACTTCTGGCCGGAACGGGAGGAGGACCGAGTAGCGCTCTGGGAGGCATGCCTGGGGATCCTTGAAACCTGGATTGGCCGCGGCGTGAAGATCTTCAGGGTGGACAACCCTCACACCAAGCCGGTCGCCTTTTGGGAGTGGTGCCTGGGCAGGGTCCGCCGCAGCCACCCCGAGGTGATTTTTTTGGCCGAGGCGTTCACGAGGCCCAAGATGATGGCCAAGCTCGCCGAGGTGGGCTTTTCCCAGAGCTATACCTATTTCACCTGGCGGAGAACCAAAGAGGAACTCGCTCAATACGGCAGTGAGGTCCATCATGGGCCCAGTTCGGACTACATGCGGCCGAACTTCTGGCCGAACACCCCTGACATCCTGTCGCATCCTCTGCGGGGCGGACCGCGGTCGGCGTTTGCAGCGAGGCTTGTGCTGGCGGCCCTCATGGTCCCCAACTACGGCGTCTACTCCGGCTACGAGTTGTGCGAGAACGAACCTGCGTCGGAGGAGAACGAGGAGTACCTCTATTCGGAGAAATATGAGGTCAAAGAGAGGGACTACTCCCAGGCGTCCTCTTTGTCATCGCTCATGGCCACCCTGAATGGGATCAGGCGTAATCACCAAAGTCTTCAGCGACTGGGCAACTTCTACCCCGTTGCATCCTCGAACCCCTCGATCTTCGCCTTCGCAAGGGTTGGGGCACCCTCGGACACCATGGTCATCGTGGTCAATCTGGATCCCTATCATCCCCAGGAGGACACCCTCACCCTTGACCTGGCCATGGTAGGGATGCCCCAGGACCGCGAGTACGTGGCGCACGACGAACTTTCTGGCGAGCGTTACAGCTGGATCGGCCCGAATCCATACGTGCGCCTCGACCCCTCGGTTACGGTTGCGCACGTGCTTTCTCTTAGCAGGCCCGAATGACAGAACTGGGGGGACCGGTCCTCGCCGCCGGAGGGGATCCCGATTGGTATCGCAAGGCGGTGTTCTATGAGGTAGCCGTCCGCGGGTTTTACGACTCCAATGACGACGGGAGCGGGGATCTGGCGGGGCTGACCGCAAAACTCGACTACCTGCATTGGCTTGGGGTGGACTGCTTGTGGCTGCTTCCCTTCTACAAGTCCCCGCTACGGGATGGTGGCTACGACATAGCCGACTTCTTCACGGTGCTTCCGGCCTATGGAGACCTGGCGGATGCCGTGGAGTTGGTGGAGCAGGCCCATCGCAGGGGGATCCGGATCATTGCCGACATGGTCATGAACCACACCTCGGACCAGCACCCGTGGTTCTTGGAGTCTCGCTCCTCGCGGGACAACCCCAAGGCCGACTGGTATGTCTGGAGCGATGACGACCAGAGATGGCCCGAGGCGCGGGTGATCTTCGTCGACACCGAGAAGTCCAACTGGACCTTTGACCCAGGCCGAGGGCAGTACTACTGGCACCGCTTCTTCGCCCACCAGCCGGACCTCAACTACGACAATCCCGAAGTGGCCGATGCAATGTTGGATGTTGTCCGGTTCTGGCTAGATATAGGTTTGGACGGCTTCCGGCTTGACGCCGTTCCCTACCTCTATGAACGGGACGGCACCAACTGCGAGAACCTTCCCCAAACCCACGAGTATCTCAAGCGTCTCCGCCGGGAGGTGGACCGCATCCACCCCGACAAGGTGTTGCTTGCCGAGGCGAATCAGTGGCCCGCTGATGTGGTGGACTACTTCGGGGACGGCGACGAATGCCACATGTGCTTCCACTTCCCGGTCATGCCCCGGATGTTCATGGCGGTTCGCCGGGAACAGAGACATCCAATCACCGAGATCCTGGCCCAAACCCCCGAGATCCCCAGCGGTTGTCAGTGGGGGATCTTCCTGCGTAACCACGACGAGTTGACCTTGGAGATGGTGACAGACGAGGAACGGGACTACATGTACTCGGAGTATGCAAAGGATCCTCGCATGCGCCGGAACATCGGTATCGGCCGCCGCCTCGCTCCGCTGGTCGACAACGACAGGAGGGTCGCGGAGCTGCTGCATGCCCTCCTGTTCTCCATGCCGGGCAGCCCCATCCTCTACTACGGCGACGAGTTGATGATGGGGGACAACATCTACCTCGGCGACCGTGACGGCGTGCGCACCCCCATGCAGTGGAGCCCGGACCGCAACGCCGGGTTTTCCCGGGCGGACTTCGCCCAGCTCTACCTGCCTCCGCTCATGGACCCCGTCTATGGATTCCAAGCGGTGAACGTGGAGTCTCAGATGCGGAACCCGAGTTCGTTCCTACACTGGATGCGCAGGATGCTGGAGGTGCGCAAGCACCATCCGATCATGGGGACCGGCAGCTTTGAGGTCCTGCCGGCAGAGAACCCCTCGGTACTGGCATTCGTGAGGACCGGAGCCCAGGACGGCGGGTCGGGTCCCGAACAGGTGGTGATGTGTGTGAGCAACCTCTCCCGTTTCGCCCAGCCCGTAGAGCTGGCGCTAGACCGGTGGCAGGGGCGGGTGCCACTTGAACTACTTGGGAGGGTTCGTTTCCCAAGGATTGGGGATCTTCCCTACTTCATCACCCTTGGCCCCTACTCCTTCTACTGGTTTGAGTTGGTCGACGACCAATGGTTGGGAGGCTCGTGATTCCGCAAGGCTTGCAAGAGCAGTTGGGGGCCTTCCTTGGCCGCCAGCGCTGGTTTGCCGGAACCCCAGAGGATGCCGGTGCGGTCCGCATATTGGACCACCAGTGGCTCCAGAGGCAGGACCCACAGCTTTTGTGGTTGCTCGTCGAAGCCGGCGGGTCTCCCTACCAGGTTCCCATCGGCCTGCGGCAGGCTCCGGTCGGCGCAGGCTCACCGGAGGTCTCGGATCGCTCGATCCTGGGACCTGTGACAAGCGATGCCAATGAGTCCCAGGGACCGGTCGAGATGATCGCCTACGACGCTCTAGGCGACGCCCAGTGCTCCTTGGCGCTGTTGAAGGAATTTTGCTCCGAGGAGGTGAGCCGGGCAAGGCCGGTTGGGGCCGAGCAATCAAACTCCTCGGTCGTCTTCGACGATCGGATCATAATGAAGCTCTTCCGCCGCCCCCTGCAGGGGGCAAATCCCGAGGTCGAGATGTCCCTTGCGCTCGACGAGGTCGGCTTCAATCACCTCCCGGCCCCACTCGGTCACTGGCGACGGGACGGCCGGGACCTTGCCATAGCCCATGAGTACCTGGCGGGCGGGGTCGAAGGTTGGGCCATTGCGCTCACCTCCCTGAGAGATCTCTTGGCGGGGGACGCCCCTACATCCCTCCCCGGCGCCGAGCCACCCTGGGCCGGGGCCCAGGACGAGGTGGCAGACGCCGCCCGCCGGGCGGCTTTGGCCGGAGCGGACTTTGCCTCGGAGGCGGCGCGCCTGGGGGAGGTGACCGCCCGAATGCACGTGGCCCTCGCGGAGGCTTTCCCGGTCGAGCCGGGGGACTCGATCCAGTGGGCCGCCCGCACCGAGGAGTTCATGTCCCATCTCGCCGCCCGCTACTGCTCTGGCGAGGCTGCGGCACGGGCGGCCGAAGCGACCAGGGGAATACTCGAGATTTCCTCGCTCCAGGGAAGGCTCGGAGAGCTTCTTGCGGCTTCACGTCGCGGAATTCCGGCGGGCTCGGCCATCAGGACTCACGGGGATTATCACCTGGGGCAGGTGATGCGGTCGGAGGTTGGTTGGTTCGTCTTGGACTTCGAAGGAGAGCCGGGCAGGTCTCTTGAGGAACGCCGCGCTCTGACCTCGCCGCTCAAGGACGTGACGGGCATGCTCCGGTCCTTCCATTACGCGGCGGCATCTGCAGCCGCCGAGCGGCAGGCGGGTGGCGGGGCGACCAGTGAGCTGGCGGCAGCCTGGGAGACTCGGAACAGGGTGGCATTTCTCCGCTCCTACTTGGGCCACGATGGCATAGCCGATCTGCTCCCCCCGCCCGAGTCCTTCTGGGAGGTGCTGCGCCACTTCGAGGTGGAAAAGGCCTGTTACGAACTGGGCTACGAACTGGCGTGGAGGCCCGACTGGGCCTGGGTGCCTACCGAGGCAATCCTTCGGATCCTTGCAACACCGCTCGAGGCCCAGCCTGAGTTCTCCCCAGACACCCCGGCGCAAGAGGACCAAGAGGAGGAACTGCCATGGTGAGCCCGGACATGGAAGCGACCCGTCACTCGGGGAGGGTTTCACCCCCTCCCCAGGGTGAACTCGGCCTTCTCATGGCCGGGGAACATCCCGATCCGCACCGGATCCTCGGTTACCACGAGGGGGTCGTTCGTGCCCGGATACCGAGCGCGATCTCGGTCCGCCTGGTTGTGCCGGGTTCGGACCCAGCGGTTATGCACAAAGAGGGCGAGGGCCTCTTTGTGGCCAAACTCCAAGGGCAGGATGACCCTCCCGCCTACCGATTCGAAGCCACCTTCGCCGACGGCAGGACGCAGGTCATTGACGACCCCTACCGGCTCTGGCCAACCCTTGGGGAGTTGGACCTTCATCTCTTCGGCGAGGGTCGCCACCGTCGCCTGTGGGAGGTTCTCGGCGCTCACTGGACGGTGCATCAGGGCCTGGAGGGGACCGCCTTTGCGGTTTGGGCCCCCTCTGCCCGCTCGGTGCGGGTGGTGGGGGACTGGAATGGCTGGGACGGCCGGGTGCACCCGATGCGCTCGCTTGGTTCGTCGGGGGTGTGGGAGATCTTCATCCCCGGCGTGGGGCCAGGTTCCCGCTACAAGTTCGAGCTGTTGGGCCAGGACCGCTCGTTGTTGTTGAAGGCGGACCCCATGGCGAGAGAGGCGGAGATGCCTCCCAACACCGCGAGCATCGTCGCCACTCCGGGCGCACACCATTGGGAGGATGGTGCCTGGATGGAACGGCGCTCGGCCGTGGGGTGGCCAGGCAGGGAGCCGATGTCCGTCTATGAGGTGCACCTGGGGTCGTGGCGGCGGGTTCCCGAGGAGGGAGGCAGGTCGCTCACCTACGACGAGCTGGCCGAGCAACTTCCGGCCTATGTGGCGGACATGGGGTTCACCCACGTGGAACTCATGCCCATAGCGGCGCATCCCTTCGAGGGGAGCTGGGGCTACCAGGTGACCTCCTATTACGCCCCGACACCGAGATTCGGGGACCCAGAGGGCTTGCGGCGTTTGATTGACGCGTTGCATGCTGCGGGCATCGGTGTTCTTTTGGACTGGGTCCCGGCACACTTTCCCAAGGACGAATGGGCCCTGGCCCGCTTCGACGGCTCCGCTCTGTATGAACACGCAGATCCCCGCCAGGGGGAGCACCCCGACTGGGGGACACTGGTGTTCAACATGGGCCGGCACGAGGTTAGGAACTTCCTCGTGGCCTCGGCCCTTTATTGGCTGGAGGAGTTCCACTTCGACGGCCTCCGCGTCGACGCCGTGGCATCGATGCTCTATCTCGACTACTCCAGGCCCGAAGGCGCCTGGGTCCCCAACACCTTCGGTGGGAGGGAGAACCTCGACGCGATCTCCCTGCTTCAGGAACTGAACGAGGTGGTCCACTCCTCCTATCCCGGGGCGGTGACCGTCGCCGAGGAATCGACTGCATGGCCCGGGGTGTCCAGGCCGGTCTGGGTGGGTGGCCTTGGCTTCAGCTTCAAGTGGAACATGGGCTGGATGCACGACACGCTCCGCTACTTCTCCAAGGACTCCATCTACCGGCGTTGGCACCACAACGATTTGACCTTCGGGTTGCTCTATGCCTTCAGTGAGAACTTCGTGCTTCCCCTCAGCCACGACGAGGTAGTGCACGGCAAGGGCTCCCTTGTATCCAAGATGCCCGGTGACGACTGGCAGAAGCTTGCCAACCTGCGGGCTCTTTTTGCCTGGATGTGGGCACATCCGGGCAAGAAGTTGCTGTTCATGGGTGCCGAGTTCGCCCAGTGGACCGAGTGGAGTTCTTCGGAGAGCCTTCCGTGGCACCTCCTGGACGACCCCGGCCACGCCGGGGTCCAGGAGTTGGTCCGAGACCTGAACCACCAGGCCAAGATGACTCCGGCCCTGTGGCGCCAGGACCACTCTGCAGACGGCTTCCGCTGGATAGATGCGGCGGACGCGGACTCCAATGTGATCTCGTTCTTGCGCCTTGCAGGCCCGGGAGAACAGGGAGGCGGAGGGATGCTTGCATGTGTTGCAAACCTCTCACCCGTCCCCCGTCACGGCTACCGCATCGGGCTGCCCAGCGCAGGGGAGTGGAAGGAAGCCTGCAATACCGACGCCGTGGAATACGGCGGATCCGGTGTGGGCAATCTCGGCAAGGTGGTTGCCGAGGAGGTCCCCTGGCATGGGCTCGAGGCCTCGGCGTCCCTGACGCTGCCTCCCCTGGGGGTGTTGTGGCTGGTGCGGGCCGACTGAGTCAGGCCTCGCCGCGCAGCTCCGATGCGGCTCGTTCTGGCGAGACGATGTTGACGAAGACCCCGGTCCCCAGCTCGAAACCCGCAAGGGTGGTCAACTTGGGAAGGATATGGACGTGCCAGTGATAGGCGCCCGAGTAGCGGTAGGGGGCGGAGTGAAAGACGATGTTGTAGGCCACCTCTCCCACCGTGGCATGCAGCATCGAGATGGCGTCCCGTATGGCGCGGCCCACCGACCCGGTCACCTGGGGAGATGCGTTGTGCATGTGGCTCGCATGCGAGCGGGGTAAAAGGAGCATCTCGTAGGGGGTGCCGGACCAGAACGGGCAGATCAACACCACGTCGTCGTCCGCCTTCACGATGCGCCACCCGACGGCCTGCTCGGCTGCGACGGTCGTGCAGAGGATGCAGTTGCCCACGAAACGCACGAAACCCGCCTGCTCGTCGCCCAGTTCTCTGGGCACGAAAGGCATCCCCAGCAACTGGGCATGTGGGTGCTCGAGGGACGCCCCCGCCTCTCTGCCAGCGTTGACAATTACTTGGGAGTAGCGGAGTGAGGGCCTCTCTGCATGGTCGGCGAGGCGGTTGCATATCGCCTCCATGACCAGCCCTGCCTGGTCGTCGTCCAGAGACTCCCAGCTGCCGTCGTGGCGGGGAGAGATGACGACCACCTCGTGGGTCCCGCTGGCGGGGGCCTGGCTGAACACCGGTCCCGAGTGCGCGACCACCAGAGCATCGTCGCCAGAAAAGACTGGGTAGCGGTTGTGCAGGACCCGGACCTGCCACTGGCCCCCCTGTGCACCGTACTCGTCGATAGGTTTGGTGTCACCATCGTGGCCGGGACAGAAGGGACAGGGCCGGCCGTGTAGCGGCTCGACCTCGAGCGACGGCCGGGCAAACGCGCCCATCCGCCCCGCCCGTCCGACGTTCACCACCACCCACCGCCCAGTGAGAGGGTCGAGGCGGAGTTGGCTCGCCTCGCCGCCGTCGTAATCTGCGGGGACATCCTGGGGCGAGGAGCCTGAGTGCGTCATCTCGGGAAACTCGGAGGGGGAAATGCTCAGTTGGGCTCCCTTGGGTCCGGTTTCCTACTCATCCAGCCTCGTCCTCCTCATCCCCACGCTACAGCACCACAGTGGCCTTGCGGCATGTGTCGAACCAGGGAGCCGAGGGGTCTGGCAGATGGCGGCTCGGTTCCGTCGTGGCCGTGCTACGTTACCTCCGGAGCGGCGCCACTGGACCGCTGCGTCTCGGGAGGCACTTGGTTGACTCTGGTTCCGCCAGCGATCCTCTACTCCTCGGGGGGGATGGTATCCAGCCCCGATCATCTGGCCAGCCAGGCCGGGATCGAGATGCTGGCAAAAGGGGGCTCGGCCGCCGACGCTGCCGTGGCTGCATCGGCCACCCTGGCAGTGACCAGCCAGCACATGTGCGGTATGGGTGGTGACCTCTGGGCAGTTGTTACCGATGCGGCGAAAGAGCGCCCGGCGGCCCTGGTTGCGGCCGGGAGGGCCGGTTCTGGGGCGGATCCCGACCGCCTCCGGTCGAAGGGACTCTCGGCGATCCCCCCCACCGGGGACGTGGCGGCGGTGCCCGTCCCGGGGTGTGTGGATGGTTGGGTGGCCCTCAATCAGCGATACGGAAGGCTCGACCTGGCCGAGTGCCTGGCTCCCGCCATCCGCCACGCCACCGGGGGGTTCCCCGCCTCTCACAGCCTGGCTGCAGCAATGTCGGGGGTGTCGGGACTGCTGGCACGTTCCGACTATCAGCCGGCGAGGCCGGTAGCTCCGGGGACGCTGCTTTACCGGCCGCGGGTCGCCCGGGCGCTCCGGGCCATTGCCGAAGGTGGCCGTGACGCCTTCTATTGCGGCCCCTTTGGGGAGGGGCTCATAGAGCTGGGTGCCGGCGAGTACGACAGGGAGGACCTTGGTCTATCCCAGGCGAGTTGGGAGGACCCCATCGCGGTGCAGGCCTGGGGTTGGACCATTTGGGGAGCCCCGGCTCCCTCCCAGTCCTACTGCCTTTTATCGGCCGCCTGGATGGCATCGCAGCTGGGCCTGCCGGATGACCCGGACAGCCCACTTTGGGCTCATCTGCTTGTGGAAGCGATCGTTCAGTCCTGCCACGATCGCCAGGAAGTGCTTTCCGACCTTGCCGATGCTCAGGCTTTGTGCTCAGCACCCCCTCTAGCGGGGCGCCTGGCATCAATATCCCATCAGCACGCCTCGCTCACCGCAATGCCGGCCTCCGAGGGTGACACCGTTGCCTGCGTTGTGGTTGGGCCCCACGGCGATGCCGTCAGCATGCTGCAGTCCAACGCGTCGGGTTTCGGATCCGGCCTGGTGGAGGAGAGGACCGGCATCTTCCTGCACAACCGGGGCATCGGCTTCAGCCTCCAAGAAGGCCATCCCGCTCTGTATTCACCCCGCCGAAGGCCTCCCTCTACCCTCAGCCCCACCCTCGCCATACAGGACGGCGGTGGCGATCTGCTCTCCCTTGCGACCATGGGCGGGGACACACAGCCCCAGGTGCTTCTCCAACTGCTCACCAGGGTGTTGCGAAACGGCCAGAGCCCGGCGGAGGCGGTCTCGGCGCCTCGCTGGGCGGTTGTATCCCAACCTGGAATGCGCCCGGCCGGGTTCTCCACCTGGGAGCCAGATGTGGCCCCTCAACTGGGACTGGAGGCCAACGCGCCCGCTGTTTGGGCCAAAGGCCTCGCCAGCATGGGGCACCGGATCGTGCTGGCAGAGCCGTTTTCCTTCGGGCATGCTCAGATGATCCGGAGCCACGACGGCGTTTGCGAGGGACTGGCAGATCCCCGCTCCGGCTATGGAGGGGCGGCAGGCCGGTAGGGATGGAGCAGCGAGAGCTGGCCCTCCCGGCAGACGGGCCGGACATTTTCTAGCAATCGGTCAAATGGCACATGAAGGAAGTCTCATTGCCGCGTCATTGTCTTCCAAGGCTTCTCGGTTATCACAGTTGTGCCGTCCCGTGGCTGAGCTAGGGGCTTAGCCACAACGGGGATAGGCAAACGGAGGTGATCGAGTGAAGCAGTTCAACCACGATCTCAGGAGCCGGCGGAGGGGTTTGCGCCGTGCCGCTCCCGTGGCGGTCGGCGGCATCTCTGCGCTGGCCTTCGTAGCTGGGGCGATGCCTGTCCAGGCGGCATTCGCAGCTACTACCACCACCTACACCTGCAGTTCGCCTGGCGTGGCAGATGAGTGCTCCGCAGCTTCGAGCTATGCCTCGTCGCATCATCCCGGCAGCGGGAACGTGCAAATCCTGAAGGTTGAGGCGGACACCGAGACCCACGGCGGCACGGTTTTGCGCCGGGTCTTCGACATCCGGCTGGTGGCTCCCAACGGCACCACTTATGTGGAACACGTGCTGCGGAATGAGTCGAGTGATTCGGTCTGGTGGGAGTCGGTAGCCGAGTCCCAGTCGTCTTCTGGCTCCACGGGATCTTCGGGTTCCACGGGATCTTCTGGCTCCACAGGTTCTTCGGGTTCCACGGGATCTTCTGGCTCCACAGGTTCTTCGGGTTCGGGGATGGCGCTGAGCAGTTCCGCAGCGGCCAGCGCAGCGTCGAGCTTTGTGCAGTCCCACTTTGGCCGCCAGGTCCTTGGGGTGAAACATGAGAAGGCCAAGGCGAGTGGTCCCAAGCGCTACTACCAGGTGAAGCTGCAACTCGGCAGCGGGGGATCCAAGTCCGGTACGGCAAACGTCTGGGTCGATGCCACATCCACCACGGCGACGGTGACGGCGGTATCGGGCAGCGGCCTTTACTACCGGGACACCTCTTTGGTGAGTGCAACTTCAGCCCAGAACGCCGCTCTGGCAGCGACCGGTGGCGGCAGTATTTTCCACCCCACCAAGCTCAACGGTGGCAAGTGGCGCTGGTACTGGTGCTTTGTGCGCAACGGGAGCACCAAATACAAAGTCGGCGTGGACGCCGCTACCGGCACGGTCATATCGACAAAGGCGAACTGAAAGACACCTGCCCCGGCGCTCTTGGCGTCGGGGCAGGACACCTTTTCCAGGTCCCGTTCCAGTTCCAGTTGGTCGTTGCCTACTGCGGCTGAGGCAACTCCTCTTGGGGTCTCTCCGAGACAATCTTGGATCCTTCTGAGCCAAAAGGAGCCGAGGCCGCAGCGGCCAGGGCGGTAAAGGCCAAAATCGTGATCCATAGTGCCCAGGGATGCCCCTCTTGGAAGGGGCCGGTAGCGATGCCGATCCCTGCCGCCAAGATCGCGGTGAGAATCGCTCTTTGCCAACGTCCTGCGGCAAAGGCCGCCAGGGCAAACAGGGCCATTGCAGGTGTCAGGTAGTAGGGGGTCTGGAGTGGTTCCAGCACCCTCATCGAAAAGGCGATCCCCGTCCACCACACCAGATCTGCACCCCCGCCGCTGCCCTTTCGCAGCGCCACGCCGGCCATCGCCGCACCCAGCAGCTCCGCCAGCCGCAGTGGTCCAGCGTCCCCTCCCGGAGCAAGCGCCCCCAGGGGTGTGGGCCACGGATTCGAGCTGTGCCCGGCTACTAGATGAGACCAGGTGGCACCCGGTGCCGCAATGAGGCACCATGCAGCCAGTGCGCCGGGCACGGCGACGGCCCGAGCCCCAATGGCCCAGAGCGTGCTGGTCGTGCTCCTCCCGTTTCGGTTGGAAATTGCAAGAGCCACCACCACTCCCGCCCCGAGAGCGGCCAGTTGCTGGGTAGCGAGGGCGGCTCCCGCCAGCCATCCGGCCTGTGCAAAGCGCCCTTGATCGGCCCGGTCCATGGCGTAAAGGAGCAGTGCAAGCGCTACGAGATCCTCAGGATGGCCCATGGGGGCGACGGCGACGAAGGTGACGGCGGTCTCCACCACCAACAGCGCCGCCCTCGTCTTTGTGTCCAGGCCCAACTTTCTTGCCCAGAGGTCCAAGGCCCACAGAACCGAGGAACCCGCAGCCAACGCGGCGGGATCCAGGACTAGCCATGCCCCAGGATGGGCGGTCTCGATGGGCCAACCGCTGTGCAGGCCGGCCTTATCCGCGAGCCATGCCAGGGGCGAGAGGAGGATGGCGATTCCGGGCAGGGCCATCAACTGGGTGTGGGCGGCATAGACCTGCCCGAGCCGCCCCCAGGAGACGAACTGCGCGTTGTGCCAGGTCGCCCACAGGTCCGTTGGCATGAACCACCAACCTGGGGCCTGGCCGGGCAGGCCGAGGTTGCCGAAGCTGAATACGAGGCCGGCCAGGATGAAAAGAATGCTGGCCGACGCCGGCAAAAGCCAAGGCAGGGACGCCCGGCTGGGCACCCTGCGGCTGTTAAGGACCGCTGTCAGGCGGCTTCCGCCTCTCTCTCGTCCAAAAACGCCCACCATGCCCCGGCCGCTGCTTTTGCGGCGCCCTGCACTACCTCGGGATCCGCGCCGAGTTCGGATAGCGCTTCGAAGGACCAACCTGCGTGGTCGTCCTCGAGGCTGGCATGCAGGTCCCAGAACGCCGTTGCCTTGGCATCCAGCCCGTAGTGGCTGGAGAGGCCGGCGGACTTGGATGCTGCTATGGCTCCAGCTTGGCACTCATAGGCCGAGAGGGCCGCCAGGGCCGCTTGAGGAGAGTGAGCCACTGCATCGTTCTGGGCGTCCAAAAGCGCAGTGACTGCAGCACCGGGTGCCACGCCTTCACAAGCGCCTACGGCGGTGGCGAAGGACTCGAATATCTCGGCGTGGGGAGCGGGGTTGCCGAGTTCGTCTGCGAGATTGGCAGCGGCCGCGTCATGGGCGCGCCCTGCAGGCAGCGAAGCGACTACGGCACCCAGCACCGAGGGAAGTGCTGCCTCGATGTGGCGGTACTGTTCGGCGTAGGAGGCGAGTTCGGCCATTGTCACCCCTCCCTCGTTCCAGCGCTGGTAGAAGGGGTGCTGAAGCAGCTCCTTGCCGGCGATGGCCTGGGTGACCAACAATTGGATCTTCTCAGGGCTCATGATGGCACACCTTATCGGCGCCGAGCGCGTTGCAGGGGCGTCACCCGGCCTCGTGCTCACTCGCCCGCTTGCGGGCAGTTTCGATCTGCGCCAAAGCAGAGTCAACGCCCTCGTAACCAATGGTGGAGGAGGACTTGCCTGGCTCCAGGTCCTTGTAGACCTCGAAGAAGTGGCGGATCTCGTCCAAAAGATGGAGGGGGAGCTCATCTATGTTGGACACGTCGGTCCAGTTCGGGTCGCCCTCGGGGACGCAGATGATCTTGGCGTCGGGGCCCTTCTCGTCTGTCATCCAGAAGATCCCGACGGGCCGGGCGGTCACCACGCATCCGGGGAAGGTGGGGTCCTCCAGCAAAACGAGTGCGTCAAGGGGGTCACCGTCCTCGGCGAGGGTTCCGGGGACAAAGCCATAGTCGGAGGGGTAGACGGTGGCGGAGAAAAGCCGCCGGTCAAGCCGGATGACGTGGCTCTCGTGGTCGTATTCGTACTTGTTGCGGCTCCCGCGGGGGATCTCGATGACTACGTCAATGGGGTCAACTGGCATTGTGTCCTCCTGGGCAGGGCTCGCCCGTCCGATCTGTTGTGCCTCGCTCCATCGCCGTCATCCGGCCCCTCGGCAACGGGACCATGCCTGGTCCCGCGTGGTTACCCATATGTCATTCGCCGCCATCTCCCTCGCCGCTGCGGCCGAGGTGGTTGGAGAGACGCCTGGGGACATGTCGGACAGCACGGTCACCGAGAAACCCGTTGCCGCACCATCGAGGGCTGTGTGGAGCACACAGTGGTCAAATGCTATCCCGGCGATGTGCAAAGACGTCACCCCGGCGTCCTGCAGCCACCGGAGCAGGCATTGGCCGTTGTGGTTTCGTCCCTGGAACCCCGAGTAGGCTGCCTCGAAGGCCCCTTTTGAGAACACGGATTCGGGCTGGATCCCCAACTCCGCCGGAGGCAGTTCTCCAACGGTGCCAGCCACGCAGTGAGCAGGCCAGGAGTCCACGAAGTCGGGGTGATCCGAGAAGTGTCCCTTGGGCTCGACATGGGAGTCCCGGGTGGCTCCGATTGCCACGTAACGCCCACTGTTTTCTTTTATCCAGCCGGTGATCTCTGCCGCTGCGGCCCTGCCACCCGCTACGGCGAGGCTGCCGCCCTCGCAGAAATCGTTCTGGACATCTACGATTACAAAAGCAGTGTGGGAGGAAGGACCCTCGAGACCGACATGGGGCATCAGCCTGGCGTCCTATTGAGCATGCGGACCGGTAGTGGACTGCCCGCCAGGGAGGTTGTGCCGCCTGGCAGTTCTGCCAGAGAGGTCCGGACCCTGCTTCGTGCGGCATCCAGGCCCCCGGGATACTCCTCCGCCCCGCTGCCCCCTGAGATCAGCTCCGCCTGAAGAGGCCTTGTGGACCCCCCAGGTGGCCTGAGTGCTTCCAAGTCACCACGCTCCGGCCTGGAGCCGACAAAGCAGATCTCCTCGGTGGCCATGCCCCCATCATCCAGCATCCTCCAGGCCCATTTGCGGCCTCCATGGCCGACTTTGGCCGGAGA
>JAKAOS010000158.1 GCA_021823165.1 Actinomycetes bacterium
AATCCAGCGCGACCGGATCTTCCCCCTCAACTCCGGCTCTTCGGTGCAGGCTCACCCCCGAGACCCACGAGCAGGCTACGTCTGGTGGGGCCGGCTGTGAAGGGGGTTGTTCAACAGCCACCTAGTGTCCCGGAAGCTTGATCCGCTGTGTTATTCGGTTCGGGCGTCGGTGTTGATGTTGATGGCGGTGCAGTAGCCGGCGAGGCGTTCGAGGATCTCTTTGGCCGTCTTGGTCCACACGAACGGCCGCGGGTTGTCGTTCCAGGTGTCGGCCCACGACAGGATGTCGGCGGCCAGTTCTTTGACGCTGCGATGAGCTGACCGCTGCAGCTTCTTGGTCGTAAGTGCCGAGAACCATCGTTCGACGAGGTTCATCCAGGACCCGTAGGTGGGGGTGAAGTGCAGGTGGAATCGCCGGTGGCGCAGCAGCCACTTGTGCACCGTCGGGCTTTTATGAGCGGAGAGGTTGTCCAAGATGACGTGCACCTCCAGCTCGGCGGGCACGGCCCGGTCGAGTTTGCTCAAGAAGGCCACGAAGTCAGCGCTGGTATGGGATTTGCGGATGTCGGTGATGACCTTGCCGGTGGCGATTTCCAACGCGGCGAACAGGTCGCAGGTCCCGTTGCGCTCGTAGTCGTGGGTGGCCCGCTGAGGGGTTGTGGGCAGCATCGGCAAGGTCGGGGCGGTCCGGTTGATCGCCTGGATCTGTGGTTTCTCGTCGACGGCGAACACTGCCGCCGCCACGGGTGGGCTCATGTACAGACCGACCAGATCACGGACCTTCTCCACCAGCTCAGGGTCGGGAGAGACCTTGAAGCTGTCCTGACGCCACGGTTTAAGCCCGAATGCCCGCCATATCTCTCCCACGGTGGTGTGGCTGATCCCGTGCTTTTTGGCCAACTCCCGCGTCGACCAGTGCGTGGCGTCGGGCGGCGCGCTCTCGAGGGTCTCCACCAGTACCGCTTCGATCACCTCGTCGCCGATCTTGCGGGCCGCTCCCGGCCGCGGCGCGTCCACCAGCCCATCGAGGCGCTCCGCCGCGAACCGGTGCGCCCACTTGCTCACCGTCACCGGATGACACCCCAACTCGGTGGCGACCTCGGCTTGGGTTCTTCCCTCGGCGCAGGCCAGCACGATCCGGCAACGAAGCGCCAACGCCTGAGACGAGTTATGACGGCGAGCCCAACGCTGCAGCGTCGAGCGCTCCTGGTCGCTCACGGTGATCTCGACGGTCGGACGTCCTCGACGAGCCATAGCGTTCCTCCGATGTTGGCGTACAACACCGGACCAACGCGGGCCGTCACACGAAATTCCCGATCAACCAGAATTTCTCAGCGGATCAAGCTTCCGGGACACTAGGCAAACTGCGCAATATCGTCCGATGGGGCAGATTGGATCGCTTTTCTCTGGTGATGGCAGCGACAGCAAAACCAAACTCCCTGCCCTTGCGGATGGGACTCCCAATCCCAAAGCAATGACGCCAAAAGACTCAGGTGTACACGGCCTCGGAGATCGCCCGCCGGACGAGGATCTCGGCAATATGACGCCTGAAGTCTGCCGTTGCAAGATGATCCGAAGAGGGATTGGTGCCCTCTGAAGCCAGCTTTGCGGCCTCCTGGGGTGATGCCCCATTCGCCATTGCCTCCTCCACGGCCCACGCTCTAAGGGGAACGGAGCCCATTCCACACAGAGCGACCCGGCAAGAGCCGCCTGCGGCAACTGCGGCAGCCGAGACCACCGGCCAGTCATGCGAACGCCTGGCAAAGCGCTTGTAGGACCAGCCGGTGGTCGATTCGGGGATCGTTGCACCCACGATCAGCTCATCGGGGCTCGCCGCCGTCTTGAAGCCTGCCAGATAGAAGTCCTGCGCCGGGACCCACCGTACCTGGGGCCTTTTATGGCTTGCCAGGCCTATGTCGGCACCGACCACCAGCATCACCGTCGCCAGATCGGACCTGGGATCCCCCAGGGCCAAGCCTCCCCCAAGAGTTGCACTCCATCGCAGAGCGGGGTCTCCTATGGCAGACACCACCGAAGCCAGCATGGGGACGGTTTCGATCACCTCGCGCTCGGCGCCCAGTCGCCCGTAGTTGCACAGTGCCCCGATCTCCAGGACCCCGCAATCTCTTGTGATCCCATCCAGCTCTCCGACTCCTGCGATGTCCACCACTACAGAGGGATTGAGGCGACGGCTGCGCAGCATGGGAACCAGTGATTGCCCCCCAGCGAGCGCAACCGTGTCCTGGCCAGAGGGGGAGACATTGCCAGCCATGAGGTCAAGGGCCTCGGTCAGATCGGATGCCCTGTGGTATTGGAAGGGAAGGGGAATCACCGCTCAAAGCCGGCCAGGGCGAGAATGGAGGCGACGATGTTGTGATAGCCGGTGCAGCGACACAGGTTGCCATCCAGGGCCGCCCTCACCGATGCCTCGGTCACCGGTTCTCCCGACTTCAACAACCAGGTGGAGACGATCACGATGCCCGGGGTGCAAAAGCCGCACTGGATGCCGCAACGTTCGACGAGTTCCTCGGCGATGCGGTTGGCGACCCCGTCCGATGCCAAGCCCTCGATGGTTAGAACATCACGACCCTCGGCCTGCACGGCCAAAAGGGAGCAGGAGCGGACCGGGAGGTTGTCCACCAGGACCGTACATGCCCCGCAGTTCGAAGAGTCGCAGCCCACCTTGGCACCGAACAGGGAGTGCGCCTCCCGCAAATGCTGCACAAGAAGTTCATTCGGCTCCACGGCGCATGTCAGGCCCACCCCATTCAGCCGCATCTCCAGCCTCATGGGTGAACCAGATCTCTCCCGACGGCACGCCAGAGCCGCTCGGGGCGGAGCGGCATATCGACATGGCGGACACCAAGGGCGTCGATCACGGCGTTTTGCACCGCAACCGAGGAAGCGATAGATCCCGACTCCCCGACTCCCCTGACACCGAGGATGTTGCGGTCCGTGGGTGTTTCCGAACGCAGCGTCTCGAAGAGGGGGACGTCGGAGGCGGAGGGAATCAGGTAATCCCTGAAGCTTGTCTCCACCGCCGACCCCTCTGGCCCATAGCTGAGTTCCTCCCACAGCGCCTGGGCCACCCCCTGCAAGATCGCTCCGTGGATCTGGCCCTCGGAGCGGATCGGGTCGATGATCCGTCCCGCATCATCGAGCGCGACGTAGCGCATCAAGGCGACCTCGAAGGTCTCGACATCGACCTCGACAACGGCCAGATGCGCGCCAAAGGAGAAGGTCGGGGCGGAACGAGAGGTTGTTGCAAGGGTCCTCAGGGGCCCCGGGCTGCCCAAATCCTCCCACAAGACCGCTCGGTCCGACCGGGGATCGAGATAAGAGGTTCCCCTTTGTTCCAATGACTCACAGTCGACTTCGAGAACCCTGCCCGCCTCCTCGGCCGCCAGGCGTAAAAGGGCCCGGGCGGCGTCAACCGCGGCCGGCCCGGCGGCCTGGAGCGACCTGGATCCAAAGGTGCCGCCGCCGGCAGGACAAAGGCCGGTGTCACCGGTTATGACGTCGATGGCGGAGATATCGAGGTTCAGCTCCTTTGCCACCAGCCATGCCAGGGCATAGGCGTGGCCCTGTCCGCTGGGAGCGGTGCCCACCGAGACCGCCACCCTGCCGGGCCCATTCACCCATGCCTCGGCACGCTCTCTTCCCCCCACCGCATTGGTCACCTCGCAGTAGAGGGCGAGGCCGATGCCAACCTGGCGCACATGCCGCTCGACCCGGCGGAGCTGTTGATCCTCGCGAATAGAGAAATACCCCGATGCGCTCACCAAGCGATCGAGCGCCGCTCGGTAGTCACCCCCGTCATAGGTGGCGCCCATTGGGGTAGTCCAGGGCATCTTCTCGGCAGCAATGAGGTTCTTCTGGCGAAGCAACAGGGGAGACATCCCGATCTCGGCCGCAAAGAGATCCACGGCCCGCTCTAGGGCGGCGGTCGCCTCGGGCCGCCCTGAGCCCCGGAAGGCCCTGACCGGGGCCGTGTTGGTCAGCACGGCCTTGGCACCAAAGGAAACCTTTGGTATCTCATAGGGACCAGGAGCCATGGTCCGACTGAGCCCCGG
>JAKAOS010000159.1 GCA_021823165.1 Actinomycetes bacterium
ACCCGGTCGACTTTGACCACGTGGCGGTATCCGACGGAGACGTTGTCGAGGTGAGCCCGGCGATGAAGGTGTCGGTCCTGGCCACGCCTGGCCACACCTACAACCACCTCTCCTTTGCGGTGAACGGAGACAGTGGCCCAGTCGGGGTATTCACCGGCGGGTCGTTGCTCTATGGCTCTACGGGAAGGCCGGACCTTCTGGGAGCCGAGCACACGCCCAAGCTGGTAAGGGCGCAGTACGAGTCGGTGCAGCGTTTGGCACGGGAACTCCCAGAACAGACCCCGATCTATCCGACTCACGGCTTCGGCAGCTTCTGCTCATCGACCCAGACCGAGGGCGACTCCTCCACCATTGCCAGGGAGAAGCAGATCAACCCCGCTTTGACCCTGGACCAGGAGAACTTCATTGAAGTTACCCTGGCCGGCCTGGACGACTACCCCGCCTACTACGCCCACATGGGATCCTGGAACGAGCGAGGGCCCGCTGCTCCCGACCTGAGCCAGCCCGAGCAGGCCGATGCCGCCGAGGTGAGGCGTCGCATCGAAGCCGGGGAGTGGGTCGTGGACCTGCGTAACCGCACCGCGTTTGCCAAGGGTCACGTCACCGGGGCCGTCAACTTTGGCCTGGATGGTCCATTTGCAACATATCTCGGGTGGTGTGTTCCCTGGGGAGCCCCGCTCACGCTTTTGGGAGACTCGCCGGGACAGGTAGCAGAGGCGCAACGTGAGCTCGTGCGCATTGGCTATGACCGCCTGGAGGCGGCCGCTACGGGCGATATGGACGCTCTTTCCGACGGGCCGCTCTCGGAGCTTCCGGTTGCCAGCTTCGGCGACCTGACCAAGGCGGCAAAGGAACGGGACATCGTGGTGCTCGATGTGCGACGCAGGTCGGAGTGGAACGCCGCGCACATCAAGGGAGCGGTGCACATTCCTCTCCACGAACTTCCGGTTCGCGCCTCAGAACTCCCCCGGGGCGAGGTGTGGGTCCACTGTGCCGGCGGCTACAGGGCCAGCGTCGCCGCTTCTCTGCTCAAGCGGGAAGGCTACGACGTCACTGCGGTTGACGACAGCTTCGACAACGCCCAGGGCGCGGGTGCAGAACTGGAGAAGCAGCCAAGCGCCGCATAGCCGAGGGCACGGCGACAAGCCACACATCCCAACAGCAGATTTCAACCGGCGGGGTCCATCCCCGCCGGTTGTCGTCTTTCAGGAGAGCATTTCGCCACCGGACAGCGTTGTGCCCCCGAAGAGGGGAGCAAGCGCCTCGCCCGCCATCCTCACCTGGTTGACATCACCCGCCAGGGCCATGTTGAACACAAGCCCATCCAGTCCGGCGTCTATGAACTCGGCTGCCTTATACCGGATCATCTCCGGGTCACCCCACAGCACCATTGCGTCGAGGCTGGCCTGATCCATTCCCCGAGCCGCTGCCAAGGATTGGGCCTTGGACCGGGCCTCGGACTCGGTCTCTGCGACCAGCAGGCTGCCCAGCCGGGTCCGCCACACCGACTCGGGGTCCCGGCCCACTTCCTCGCAGTGGCGGTCCAGGACGGCGAGCTTTCTCCGAATCGTGGCCAGGTCTCCGAACAGGTTGCAGGCATCTGCGTGGCTGGCAACGAGCCGCAGGGTGACCCGCTCGCCGCTTCCCCCGATCAGCACCGGGATCCGCTCCTGAGCCGGCCTCGGGTTGTTTATGGCACCTTCGATCCGGTAGTGGCGGCCTTCGAAGAAGGAGACGGGCGCATCAAACATTGACCTGGCTATCAGCACTGCCTCCTCCAAACGCTCCAGGCGCTCGGCGTCAGAGGGAAAGTCAAAGCCATATGCTGCGTGCTCCTCCTGGTTCCAGGCGGCGCCGATGCCCAGCACCGCTCGACCGGCCGAGACGACGTCCAAGGTCGTCACCGCCTTGGCCAAAAGAGCCGGATTCCGGTAGGTGACACCCGTGACCATTGCCCCGAGCCGCATCGTCGCCGTCTTTTGCGAAAGCGCCCCCAACAGCGTGTATGCCTCGAGCATCGGATCGGTGGGAGCCCCCACATAGCCAATCTGGTGGAGGTGGTCCATTACCCACAGCGAGTCGAAACCGACCGCCTCGGCTGTGATCGCAAGTTCTGAAACCGTCCCAAACAACGAGGCCGGGGTGGAACCAACGAAGGCAGGAATCTGCAGACCCAGCCTGGTCACCTCCCGGCGCTGCCATGTCCTCATTCATTAACCAAAGCACTTGAAACCGATGTCCGCCAGCCAGCTGCCCCCGGCAAGCGGTCGATCTCCCTCGGGCTTCGGCACTGCTCCCGCTAGCCTTGTGAGAGTGCCAACGCAAGGGTCAGACCAGTCCGGTAGAGGTGATGCCGGAGGAAGGCCCCGGCGGCCAGCCAACAATGCTCGCCCCAAGGGAGGGGCGCCGGGTCAGCAAAGGCGCCCAGGGCCCCGCGATGGCCAGCGCTCCGGCTATGGACCCAACCGGGGATCAGACAGAGGAGCCCCCGAGCGGGGACGCAGTTCTGGACGGGACCAACGTGGTGAGCGCCCCTCGGGCGAAGAGCGCCCCTGGCGGCGGGACCAACGAGGTGAGCGCCCCTCGGGCGAAGAGCGCCCCTGGCGGCGGGACCAACGTGGTGAGCGCCCCTCGGGCGAAGAGCGCCCCTGGCGGCGGGACCAACGTGGTGAGCGCCCCTCGGGCGAAGAGCGCCCCTGGCGGCGAGACCAACGCGGTGAGCGCCCCTCGGGCGAAGAGCGCCCCTGGGGACGAGGTGCAAACAGGCCACCGTCGGGAACTAGTGGATTCCGGGCAAGGCGCAATGCCGCTGATTTTCCGCGCTCGGCAGATGACAGGCCGGCCGAGCGGGGGAGAGGACAAAGGAGCGCCTCAGATTCCACGGGACGACCGAGTGGGTCCGCTGGGAGGCCCCCCAGGCGCCCAGGGCCCCGCGATGGCCAGCGCTCCGGCTATGGACCCAACCGGGGATCAGACAGAGGAGCCCCCGAGCGGGGACGCAGTTCTGGACGGGACCAACGCGCTGAGCGCCCCTCGGGCGAAGAGCGCCCCTGGCGGCGGGACCAACGAGGTGAGCGCCCCTCGGGCGAAGAGCGCCCCTGGCGGCGGGACCAACGAGGTGAGCGCCCCTCGGGCCGTGCTGGCAGAGATGCCGAACCCTACGACCCTCGGGCAGCCAAGTGGGGCGGAGTCGCTAGGCGTGGAGCAGGGGCGCTTTTGCGACCGCCTTACCCGGGAGAGGGCTCAGCCGGCCCCAGGGAGCCAGCCGCAGCACCCGAGCGGAGCTGGGAGCGATGGGAGCGAGTGCCCGAAGAGCCGGAGGAGCGACAGGCAGCGCGCAATGAGCCCAGGGGTCGCACCGAGGAGCCCGTGCTCCCCGAGGAGGTCCAGAGCGAGCTTGCAAGCAGCGGTGGACGCCGCGCTCCGGGCTATACGCGAAAGCTCTCCGCCGCCACCAGATCCTACGAACGGGAACGCTACGAGGACGCTAGGCGGATTCTGGCGGAGCTGGTAAGAGAACTTCCCGATGCGGCCTCGGTAAGGGAGCTTTATGGTCTCACCCTCTACCGCATGGGAAGATGGAAGCAGGCTGCCACCCAGCTACGCGCCTTTTGGGAACTCACTGGCTCCTATGACCAGTATCCGGTCATGGCTGACTGCGAGCGAGCCATGGGTCATCACGGTGCAGTGCAGTCACTCGTCGAGGAACTGCGCTCCGCTTCGGCGGGATCGGACCTCACCAGTGAGGGCCGTTTGGTCCTCGCCGGATCCCTGGCCGATCAGGGCCTCATTCCAGAGGCAATACGCCTACTGGAACCTCACGCCAAGGCACTCCGGCACCCAGCCGAGCGCCACCTCCGCACGTGGTATGCCTTGGCAGACCTCTATGAGCGGGCCGGCGAGCTTCCCAGGGCCAGGGCCCTATTTGCCCAGGTCGCAAGCCAAGACCCCTCCCTTGGGGACTCCAAGAGGCGCAGCGACGCTCTCGGCTGAGATCCAGATGCGCTAAAGAGCCTT
>JAKAOS010000160.1 GCA_021823165.1 Actinomycetes bacterium
CTTCCGCCCTGGCCACCTGGGACAGCGTCCGCACCGTCACCGGAGTCCCATGAGGAATGCGGGAAGCAAGACACGCTGCCGCCGGCTTGTCCCAGGTACGCAGGCCCATTCTCTTGGAGATCGAGCGCACCATTGCCTTGTCGATCCCGGCCTCGACCAGGGGAAACCTTGCGCCCCTCTGCCTCGCCACCTCCTGGCCGGGGCGGTAATCATTGAGGTCATCGGTATTGACGCCGAGCACCACCACGCACCCCTCGGCGTAAGAGAACACCTCTAGAGCGTCCAGGAGGGCGCTTTTGCATCTGGCACAGCGCTGAGCATCGTTTCGCACATAGGCCGGATCGGCCATCTCCTCGGTCTGCACCGTTTGCCATCTGAGGCCCCACTCCTCTGCCATTGAGGCGACATCTTGGAGTTCGCTTGGTGCAAGAGAGGGAGATACCGCGGTAATGCAACGCACCGCCGACGGTCCCAGCTGCCTCGTGGCCACCGCAGCGAGCAGAGCCGAGTCCACTCCACCGGATAAAGCGACCACCATGGGACCGATCTCTTCGATCGTGTGTTCAAGGCGCGAAAGCGCCAAATCTTCCCGGTCTGGGTCCCAGCCAGCCACGCCGTCAAACCCAGGACTGCCGAGGCGTGCCCGCTGAGGGGTAGGCGTCACCCGCCAACTAGCCCCAGGCCCTCCCAGACCTGGGGAAAATCGGCCACCATCCCGGCGTAAAAGGGACCGAAATCTCCATAGAGAGCCGACGCCTCGTCATAGCGCATCCGGTAGACGACGTCTTTCAGGTCATCTGGCTTGGCCGCAAAAAGCGTCACTCCCCACTCCCAGTCGTCCAAGCCTGCCGAACCGGTCACCAGCTGCACTACCCGGCCGCGATAGAGCTTGCCCGTCTCCCCGTGGGCGTGCATGAGGCCCTCTCTTTTCTCATAGGGAAGAGAGAACCAGTTCTGGCCGACATCACGCCGCCTCGACATCGGATAGAAGCAGAAGGCCGGCATGCCCTCGGGAGGCAATACCGGATACAGCCGAGGCCGCTTGCGCTCCTCTGGCATCCCCGCTGCGTACTCCGACACCTCGGTCAAAGAGACATACGAAGTCGAAAGAGCCAGACCTGCCCTTACGAGCTCTCCCTGAAGCTGCCTCAGTCGCCAGAGGTTTGGCCCCAAAGCCATGAAGCACACATCGGACCGGTGACCGAGCATCGCCGCCGTTATTACCTGATGGCCCTCGGCGGAGGAGGACTTGAGTGCTGCCTGGACTGCCTGAGGGTCGGTGTTCGGGCCAACGTGGCAGAACAGGTGCAGAACTCCCCAGCCCTGAGATGGCACGACGGGGTCAGTCACCGCCGTCCCCTGCCGCCGAGCCCGGGCCAGACTCGGGTCGTTCCGGATCTTTCCATGTGTGTGCCTCGCTTTGGGAAGAACCAACCAGTTCGCGATGCGGCTCGGCTGGCGGCTGGTCGGGGAGGAAATACGGCAGCGGCAAATCCACCCGCCCGTGCGCCCGATGGGCTTCGAGGGCTTTGACATGGTATGCCTCGGCGGCATCGAGGAAATCCCGCTTGTGGTACATGCGGCCGTCGATGAGCGGCCCCACACGTCCCTCGATAATCGCCTCCACATCCTCACCCGTTACGGTCTTGTGGGTTTCCAGGGCGTGTGCCACCGCAAGCACGGCAGCCCGGTTGTCTGCCAACAGGTCCCTCGTCCGGCGGAGTAGGTCTTCGAGCTTCACTTCCACACGGTCGGCCAAAGCGCTCGGGGTTCCCTCACCGTCGGGAAGACCCCGACCGCGTTCCCGGGGCCTGCCCAGTCCTATCCCGGCTCGCTGGGCCACGGCGTGGGAACTCACCGTCCTCCCCATCCCCCAGTAACCCTCCATCAGCGCCGCAACGGTGGTGGCGGCATCCAGGTCGCCGGAGACCCCCGAGGAGTTGTCGCCGTCGAAGAAAAGTCTTTCCCCCGCCAGGCTCGCAAGGCTCACCATGATGTCCGCTTCGTACTCACTGCGCCAGCGGGTGAACTGGTCCTCGGGGGGAATGGATGCCACCATGCCCAGGTAGGTGCCGCCCTTCTCGATGGTCGCTATGTCGATGGTGAGGTGCTGGCGAACCTTGGCCGCCACGACGGCATGGCAGGCCTCGTGCACCGCGACTGCGTGGCGCTCCCGCTCGATGTACTCCACATCCTCGGGAGGGCCCAGATCCTTGAGCTGCTTGGCCCGCACCACGTCCCGCCAAGTCACCACGTCCCGCCCATCGCGAATGGCGTTGATCAAAGACTCGTTCACCAGGTCCTTGATTGTCGCTCCGGTTGCATAGGGAGTGATCGTGGCCAGCCGGTCGATCTGATCGGTCGTCAGCTGGTGGCTAACTTTGGCGAAGTAGCCCTCATAGGTACGGATGCGGCCCGCCTTGGAGGGATAGCCGACCTTGTAGATGCGGTCGATCCGCCCCGGGCGCAAAAGCGCTTCGTCCAGTGCCTCGGGAAGGTTGGATGCCATCATGATGAGGATCCGGTATTTGGGCGGGGCTTTCGGCCGCATTCCGAGCGAACGCCTAACCACGCGGTTGAAAAACCCACGTGGCTTTTTCAAACCCGAGATCTCCGTGAGCAGTGCCTGCAGGGTGCCCATGTCTCCCCCGCCACCCAAACCACCCATCCCGGTCACGACCCGGTTGCGGCGGCCGTCGGGGACCCCATCCCCGACAGAAGAGCTGAGGTGCGACAGGAACACCGCATGAGCGCTTTGTGCAGAGACATATGAAAGCCCGTTGCAGCCGGGGGTCCCCAGTGTGTCGGATGCTGCGGCACCGGTGGGAAAGCCGCCTTCGGTTGCAAGACGACCCCTGTTGCCGAGCGAGTCGGCCTCGTCGAAGAAGACCACCACCCCGCCGTATCGCAGGGCCAGGCGGCGGAGCTTGCGGAAAAGGGACTTGACCTTGAGCGGCCCGACCCCGAAGAACATGTTCTGGAAGGCGGCGGGCTCCACGAACACAAAGGGGTTCTCGGTCTCCCCGGCAACCGCCTCGGCCATGAGCGTCTTGCCGGTGCCCGGGGGGCCCCAGAGAAGTATTCCGCCCGGCACGTATCCGCCCTTGGCCTCGATCGAATCTGGGTCCTTCAGGAAAATGATGTTTTCCTTGACCCGTTCCAGAACCGAGTCCTGACCCCAGACATCGGAGAACCGGGTCTTGATGTCACCGGGGAAGTAGGTCTCCACCCCGCCCTTGCCCATGAACCAGAACAGGGCAATGAACTGGATGAGGAAGAGGAAGATGTAAAAGAAGACCAGGGCCACATAACCCAGGTAGTGGGCGATCAGGGCAGGGATGTCGAACAGGGCCACCACCGGCGAGGTGTGAAGGGCCGCACCCAACACCACCGCCAGGAGGACAACTGCACCCAGCACCTTGAGGGCCCGCCCCAGCCGGAAGCGTGTCCAGTCGCTCATCCCCTGGGAGGACTGCCGCCAGGGCTTCAGCACGCTCTCATACCACAACCGCTCCCAGGCCGGTGAGGCGTCTGCGGCGAAGTAGTGCAGCTGGCGCAGGCCTTCAACGACAAAGAGCAGGTCCAGCCACCAAGCGCTGCGCAGCACATGCGCCGAGGCCGCAGCGAGCGGCTCTATGGGCACCGCCACCAGGCGTGCCCATACCAGGATCACGAAGATCCCGAGAAGCAAAGCCAGGACCTTCACCCTGTCCCAGGAAGACAGCTTCGGCGTAGTGCGGCGCCGCGGAGAATCTGTGTCGGTTGCTGCGGGCGGGATGCCCGGCGGATCCAGGTGGTCGCTCACTTCGGCTCCTTCACGTTCCAGGTGTTGAGCACTTTCGCTATCACTCCCCGGTGTGATTCGAAGCAGGACGCCTCGCAACCAAAGCCGATGAGATAGATCGAGCCATTCGCATGATCAAAAAGACCCTCTTGGGCCACGGTATAGGTATGTCCCTTGTAGGTGATGTCAACCACGAAGCGGCTCCCCGTGAGGCCCCCCGGCCTCGAGA
>JAKAOS010000161.1 GCA_021823165.1 Actinomycetes bacterium
TTACGTCCTTCCGACGTCGAAGACCGCCTCCGCCGCGGTGAGGCCCGCCACATAGTCACAGAAGCCGAAAATGCCGCCTCGCTGACGGGCCTTGGACGCGAGTTCCAAAAGGTCGTGGTCGGCGGTCAAGTAGAGGGATGGCAGGACTTCTCCGAAAGCGAGGCGGCGGATCGGGATTTCACACCCGATGCCCCCACCTCCTCCGAGGACCCGCTCTTTCTCTACTTCACCTCCGGCACCACGGCCAAGCCCAAGCTCGTGGAACACACCCATGCCAGCTATCCCGTTGGCCACCTCTCCACGATGTACTGGATCGGCCTGCTAAAGGGCGACATCCATCTCAACATCTCATCTCCCGGATGGGCCAAACATGCATGGAGCAGCTTGTTCGCGCCCTGGAATGCCGAGGCGACGGTGCTGGTTCACAACTACAGCCGTTTCAAGGCAATAGAACTGCTCGATCAGATGCAACGCTGTGGGGTCACCACGTTCTGCGCTCCGCCGACCGTTTGGCGCATGCTTGTGCAAGAGGATCTCGAGCGCTGGAGCATCCCCTTGAGAGAACTCGTCGCCGCTGGGGAACCACTGAACGCCGAGGTCATCTCGAAAGTCAGGCGTGCCTGGGGGCGGACCATCCGCGACGGCTACGGCCAGACCGAGACCACGGCGCAGATTGGCAACGCCCCGGGCTCAGCAGTGAAACTCGGGTCCATGGGCAGGCCACTCCCCGGATACAGCGTTGCTTTGCTCGAGCCGATCTCGGGAACCGAGGCCGACGAAGGCGAGATCTGCCTGGATCTCTCGGCCAGGCCGGCGGGCCTGATGGCCGGCTATCGCAAAGGGGGCGGGGATCCCGGAGAGGCGATGCGCTCGGGCTATTACCACACCGGCGACGTCGCCAGGAGAGACCCCGATGGCTACATAACCTACATAGGCCGCACCGACGACATCTTCAAATCCTCTGACTACCGGATCAGTCCATTTGAGCTCGAAAGCGTGTTGATCGAACACGAAGCCGTCGCCGAGGCCGCGGTAGTTCCCTCACCCGACCCCCTACGGCTGTCCGTCCCCAAGGCATTCATCGCGCTCGCTCCCGGCCACCTTCCCCTTCCCGAGGTGGCCGAGTCCATCCTCGGATACGCCCGACGCCAGCTGGCGCCCTACAAGAGGGTGCGAAGACTCGAGTTCGCCGACCTTCCCAAGACCATTTCCGGCAAGATCCGCCGGGTCGAGTTGCGGTCAACCGAAGCCGCCAGGGCCGCAGCGGGTGAAGGGCGGACACGGGCAGAGAATGAGTTCTGGGAGGAGGATTTCCCCGGGCTCCGCAACTCATGAGCCTGGTTCCACCTGCATGGGCACCAACCAATAAAGCCGCCCATTACGGCCAGGCAAAGGGCTGGGCCGCCGCGCAACTCCTCACCCGCCTCAACCGTTTCCCAATGCCTGCAGGGACATCCCCCGAGTCCCCGGACAAACCCTTGGAAGCGACAGCTGTGCTTCCCCAGACTCAGTCGAGCAACTCGTAAGCCACCAAGGTGAGAAAGGGCGGCATCTCATTAGCCAGAGCAGTCTCCTCGAACACCCCACGTGCGGCCTGGAGGATCTTCGCATCGTATCCCGCAGCTACAAGGTCGTTCTCCGTTCGGCCAAGCACCGAAGAAACAAGCTCCTCGGTAATCACGCTGCCGTCGGGCAATTTTGCTTGGTGGTGTAGCCACTGCCATATCTGGGTCCGGCTGATCTCCGCCGTGGCGGCATCCTCCATCAGGTTGTCAATCGCCACCGCACCTCGTCCCCTGAGCCAGGAGTAGAGGTAGCGAAGCCCAACCGAGACATTGGTTTCCAGGCCCTGCCTGGTGATCCCGCCGGGTTCGAATCGGAAAGAAAGAAGGTCGGTGGCTCCGACATCAACATCTTTTCTCATCCTGTCCAGCTGGTTGAGGCGATTGCCGAGTTTCGCCTCGAACTCCTTTTTGGCCACGGGAACAAGGTCGGGGTGGGCCACCCAGGTGCCGTCGAAACCACGTTCCGCTTCCTGGCGCTTGTCCTTTGAAACCTTGGCGATAGCGGCCTCTGTCACCTCGGGTTGGCTCCGATTGGGGACGAATGCCGCCATACCCCCGATTGCATAGGCACCCCGGCGATGGCAGGTCTGGACAAGCAGGTCCGCGTAGGAGCGCATGAAGGGGACGTCCATCCCTACGGCCGAGCGATCAGGGAGAAGAAACGCCGGGTCGTTGTGGAAGCACTTGGCGACCGAGAATATGTAGTCCCACCGCCCGGCGTTCAGGCCGCAGGCGTATTCACCCAACTCATAGAGGATCTCCTCCATTTGGAACGCCGCCGTGATCGTTTCGATCAACACGGTTGCCCTGATGCTGCCCCTTTGAAGGCCGAGATAGTCCTCGGTATGGCGAAACACATCGGCCCATAGGCGAGCTTCGAGATAGTTCTCCAGCTTGGGAAGATAGAAGTAGGGGCCAAACCCACGGCGGATTGTTTCCTGGGCATTGTGGAACGCGTAGAGGCCGAAGTCGAACAGGGCAGCAGACATCGGCCTACCGTTCACCCGAAAATGCCGCTCTGGCAAATGCCAGCCCCGCGGCCTCACCACCAGGGTCGCGATGTCCTCTTCCAGGCGATAGTGGCGTTCGCCATCATCCAGGGAGATCTCCCTCCGGACGGCGTCAATGAGATTCGCTTGGCCAGACACCATGTTTGACCAGGTCGGAGCGTTGGCGTCCTCGAAGTCCGCCATAAACACAGACGCCTTGGAGTTCAAGGCGTTGATCACCATCTTTCGCTCGGCTGGACCCGTGATCTCAACCCGCCGGTCCACCAGACCGGGAGGGGCCGAGGGAACGCTCCAGGTTCCCTGCCGTACGGCTCTGGTCTCTGGGGGGAACTCGGGCCGCTCTCCCGCGTCCATCCTGGCCTGATACTCCTGACGAAGAGCCAGGAGTTCCTCACGACGAGTACCGAATGTTTCATGGAGCGATCCAAGAAGCGAAACCGCCCCCGGCGTCAGGACTCGTCCTACCTCCGGTCCGGAGTCATAGGTAATCTGGGTTGAGCCGACCATTGTCGCACCTTCCCTTGGGTGGCGATTTTTTAGGGCAACTCCGAATGAAGTCCAGTAGACGACACTGCTCGGCGTCGAGGGCGCTCATCTCAGCACCGACCTGGCCGCCATGAGGAATGGAACCGCGGCAAACACGAGCAGGCCAATGGCCAGCACTGCCGGGGAGGCTCCGCTGCCATGCAGGGCGATACTGAGCATGTGGGCCGGGAGCGCTACCTCGCCACGGCCGGGGAGCAGAGCCGGGATTACCTCTGCGGCCAAAAGCCCGGCCAGTGCCGACAACACCACGGCCACCACCGGGCCCGTGGCCATGACTGCCGCCGCCGCCACTGCCACGGCCAAACCCAGGGTGGTAACCGACCCGAGGGCCGGGTGATAGGCAAAGGAAGCCACGCCATAGACCAAGACGGCCAAGGCCACCAACTTTCTCAGGCCAAGGGCCCCTTTGGCTGCGATCACGGCAAGCCAGGCCGTGACGCCAGGGACAAGGACGCTGAGTACGGCCGCTATTGCCTCGAGCGTCCTGGACGATCCGCCTTGTTTGGCAACCGCATGGAGGGCCGCAGCAGCCCCGGAGCCGACGACATACAGCGCCGCCCGAGACAAAGACGCCCCGGCGGGGGCCAACAGGGGCAAACGCCCAACTGCAATGGCAACCCCCACCGCCAAGCCCAACAACAACCAGATGCGACCCCTCATTGGGACCTCGCTCTTCTGTGCAGTGACGACAAAATTCTACCTGCGAAGGAGCCAGGGCAGGATCGGGGGCTCATCCCCTATGTTTTTAGGGCAATGGCCGTCATCGAACTCTACGGCGACATCGGCTGCCCCTTCACCCACGTGAGCCTTCGCAAGGTAATGGAGGCCAGAAGGGTGATGGGCCGCACCGATAGTCGCATTCGCGT
>JAKAOS010000162.1 GCA_021823165.1 Actinomycetes bacterium
GTGCGGCGGGAGAGAGGGTGACCCATCCTTCTCTCCCGCCGTTTCTTTTAATGCCCTGTTCCGACCGACCCGGTTCCGAACAGGGCACCGTCCCGCCCCTTGGAACAAGGCACCGTTCCTGTCCCCGATCCTGTCCCCGGATGGGACCCAGATGTAGCCAAGGCTGGTAGGCGATGGCCATTGCTGGCCGGTCCAGTTATCACGCCAATCGGATCCGAAGCGGACAACCGCATCCGAAGCGAAAAGGAATCAGGGGCTCGGGGCGCCTGACGCCGAGTGCGTCACTTCTGCAAGCCGGCCTCGGCCTGGGTGACCCGAAAGACAGGGATGTGGGGTGCAAGCTTTTCGAACTCGGCCAAAGATGCGTGCCGGTCGACCGCGATGTGTGGCCGAGCCCCCGGCGCCAGGGCCAAATAGCGGCGGATGATCTCCGGCCGTGATGCGGCTGGGATCTCCTCAAGCCTGACCGCCTCGCTGCGGCCGTGCCGGAGAGTGGCGAGGCTATTCGCCTGGCGTAGGTTCTGAACCCGGTTGGCCCTTTCCCCGAGCATCGCAACGACATAGCGTTCACCCTCGTAATCGGCGATGACCACAGGGAGGGAGATGGTCCGGCCACTGCGCCTACCCACCACCTCCAACTCGCCGGCGCGAGATGGGTAGATGCCCAGAGCCGATGCTCTCCCATAGAGGCGGTTTTGGATGCGGGCAAGACGGTTTGGTCGGCCGCCTCTGTAGAGCCACCGCAGGTATTTGGCATGAAGGCTCATCGACCGCCCACCTTCCCGCCCAGCCACCCCCGGGTGCCCCTAAAGCCAAGCTCCGGGGCAGAATGTGTGCTGTGATCGGCCCAGTTGCGCTGCCGCTCAATGGTTGCTCAACAACACAGATCCTGGGGTGCTTCACCCGGCGTCTGGAGCATCGCTCTGCAGCCCATTGGGCCAAGTGCCAAAGGGAGTCTTTTCTGCCAGCCACGGCCTGGTTAGTAGGCGTAGGGAGAAAACAAGGCCCGGGCACCCCCTAAGAACCCCAAACCCCACTACCTTCAAGACGGTGGCGGCCGGTGACCAAGACGTCGCAGCGGTGCGGGATGCGACGGACATTGCCGCGCTCATCGGGGAAAAGGTGGGACTGCGCCGCCAGGGGACCCGCCTGGTGGGGCTCTGTCCCTTCCATTCCGAAAATACACCCTCTTTCAGCGTCAATGCTGAGGCAGGCCTCTACTACTGCTTTGGTTGTGGTGCGTCGGGGGATGCCATCACCTTTGTACGCCAGACCGAGCAACTGAGCTTTCGCGAAGCACTTGAATACCTTGCCTCGCGCTCTGGGGTGGTGCTTTCAGCGAGGGGGGACCCCAGGGCGGACAACGAGCGCCGGATGCACAACCGCTTGGCAGAAATTGTCGCGAAGGCCGCCCAGTGGTATCACGAGTTGCTCCTTTCCTCCCCCGCCGCGGCAGATGCCCGCGCCTATTTGCGATCCAGGGGGATAGACGGCGATCTGGCAAGGGAGTTCCACCTGGGCTGGGCCCCGAGGGGATGGGACAGCCTTTGCCGGGAGTTGTCGGTTCCGGGGGACCAGTTGCGTAAAGCAGGCTTGGCGAACCTGAACAGGTCGGGCCGGCTTTATGACTCCTTCCGAGCCAGGATCATGTTCCCCATCTTTGATCCCGCCGGTCGTCCCATCGCATTTGGGGGCAGGGCCCTTCCCCCAGATGTCGCACAGGGACAGCCCAAGTACGTGAACTCCACCGAGACCCCGCTCTATTCAAAACGCAAGACGCTGTATGCGCTCAACTGGGCCAAAGGAGAGATCGTCAAGACCGGTGAGATCGTGGTCTGTGAGGGCTATACAGACGTGCTCGCCTTGTTCAAGGCGGGGGTGAGGCGGGCGGTGGCGACCTGTGGAACGGCCCTTGGGGAGGACCACGTCGCCCTCATGGGGAACTTTGCGCGCCGGGTTGTGCTTGCCTTCGATGCCGATTCGGCCGGGCAGGGGGCCGCCGACCGCTTCTACTCCTGGGAAAACCGCCACGAACTCGACATAGCCGTCGCCGCTCTCCCGCCGGGCACCGACCCCGCAGATCTTGCGGTGTCGGATCAGGCGGCCCTCGTGGAGGCGGTGAGCCGGGCGCGGCCCTATCTGTCTTTCCGCCTGGAACGATTGATGGCCGCATCGAACCTTACGACGGCCGAGGGCCGGGCAAAGGCGGCGAGTGCAGCTGCGTCGATCATTCGGGAACACCCAGATGCCCTGGTACGGGATCAGTATGTGATGGCAGTTTCCGACCGTTGCCGAATGGATCCGGCAAGGATGCGGGAACTGGTCGCGTCCCGTCCTAGGGAGCCAAAGGGAGAGACGGGAGATTCCAGCCCGGCAAAGGGCGCTGCCCGGCCAGAGCTGCATCGGGAGCCCCTGGTGGTTATGGAGGCGCTCCGGTTGTCTTTAGGGAATCCCGAGGTGATATCCCGCCTCGATCGCTGCTGCTTTCCGCCCGGTCCCAGCCGCATGGCCTTCGAGGCCTTGGCAGCGGCGGGAGGTGAGCTGCAGTTGGCTCTATCCCACGCGGATCCGCCCGCCCGCGACCTGCTCCACCGCTTGGTGGTCCAAGCCGTGGAACCCGATCCCGACTCGGCGGCGAAACTAATAATCGCAGCGGTGGAGGGGGAGATCAGGCGATTGCTGTGGCTTGCGCGTACCGATCCCGACAAGGCTGAAGGGGTTCTTGCGGACGTCGGCTGGGCCAAGGGCTCCCTCGAGTCCCTCCGGGAATCTGCCGGGGCCCGCGAGGCCGAGCGAGCATTGGTAGCGTGGCTGATGCAACGCTTCGAGGAGGACGGATGAGAGAGGGCCTCCCTCCCAAGACCGGAGAGCGGGGCGACCAGGCGCAGGGGAGGGGGAGGGTGACTCAGTCGCCGCCGCCCGGACGCACTGGCGGCGATCCGGCGGACTCGGTGCATGCCTACCTGAAAGAGATCGGCAAGGTCCCCTTGCTGAGCCCGTCAGCTGAGGCATCTTTGGCAAAACGGGTTGCCGAGGGCCTGAAGGCCGCCAGCGAGGTGGCGATGCTGGAAGACGCAGGCGCGGACCTCCCCCCTGAGGTCCTTCGGAGATACGAGCGGGTCATCGCGGACGGCCTCCGGGCCAAGCAGGCTCTAATCGAGGCCAACCTCCGCCTGGTCGTCTCCGTCGCCAAGCGCTACCGCAACCGGGGGCTGGGCTTTTTGGACCTCATCCAGGAAGGCAATCTCGGCCTGATGAAGGCGGTCGAAAAGTTCGACTACACCAAGGGATTCAAGTTCTCCACCTATGCAACCTGGTGGATCCGCCAGGCCGTCACCCGGGCCCTGGCGGACCAGTCCCGGACGATCCGCATCCCGGTGCACATGGTGGAATCGGTGAACCGGGTGACCCGTTGCCAGCGGCAGCTGGTCCAGGAACTCTCCAGGGAGCCCACCCTCGAGGAGGTCGCCGAGCGGACGGAGATGGAGCCCCATAGGGTCCAGGAGATTCTCCGCCTCGGCCAGGACACCATCTCGCTCCAGGCGCCGATATCGGAGGGGGAGGATTTCTCCCTGTCTGACTTGGTCGAGGACCAGGGGGCGGTCCCACCGGCAGACGCAGCGGCCAGGATCCTGTTAAACGAGGCCGTGAAGCTGGCCCTCTCGGAGCTTTCCGAGAGGGAGCGGGAGCTCATTCGGCTGCGTTTCGGGCTGGAGGATGGCCGCAGCCGGACCTTGGAGGAGGTGGGAAAGATTTTTGGCGTCACCCGGGAGAGGGTCCGCCAGATCGAGGCGAAAACCCTTTTGAAACTGCGCCACCCTCTCCGTTCGCAGCCCTTGCGGGACTACCTGGAGGGCCCCTGACGCTGCACGGAACGGCGTGTTCGCGCGCTAATGTTCTCCGGGCTGAACCTTCCGGGGTAGCTCAATTGGCAGAGCACGCGGCTGTTAACCGTGTGGTT
>JAKAOS010000163.1 GCA_021823165.1 Actinomycetes bacterium
TCGAGAAGTCCGTCGGTTGCTGCGTCTCGGCCACAAATACCCCCTCGCCAATCGCGTGGGGCATCCCGGCGGGGACCAGCACCGAGTCACCAGGGGACACCGAAAAGCGCCGGAGCGCACCCAAGATGCCCTCTATGTCCTGGCTGAGCACCATGGCATCGAGGTCGGCACGGTTGATCTTTTCTTTGAGGCCAAGGTAAACCGCTCCGTCAACAACGGCATCCAGCACATACCAGGACTCGGTTTTGCCAAAGCGGCAGCCCAGGTGTCGGCGGGCAAAATCGTCGGTTGGATGAACGTGCACCGGCAGGCGCTCAGCGGCATCCAAGAGCTTCACCAGCACTCCGGGGTCGGAGCCGAATGTCTCGGCATGTCTCGGCCCCAGCCAGGCCAGGGGATCGGAAACAAGGGCATCTTTCACCAAGCTGCCGTCTTTGAATCGACTGAGGCCATAACCAGAGGACCCAAAGCGCGTCGTGGCGGAACCCACCCACTCCTCCGGGCTGCACTCCGCAGGTGCTGCAACGTTGCGGAGCCGAGTGATTGCAGCTCCTCCCCGATAGAAGTGGGGAAAGCGATTGGGCTCTAGAACCACTGGCAGCAAAGAACACCTCCCCGCCTCCGGGCCAGAGTGCCACCAGCTGACAAGGGAGTCGCGGAAACCGACAACAGAACCGCTGCCCCGCACATTGGCTGGGGGACCGAGCCACCGGCGCTTTTGCTAGGCACCCACCACCACCACGTCCAAGCGCCGGGGTCCATGAACCCCGCGCACTCGCACCAGTTCGATGTCGGCCGTCGCCGATGGCCCGCTGATCCAGGTGAGCGGCTTGCGCGGATCGAGTTTGCCGACCGCGTCATCCACGCCCGCAACTATCTGGGACTCCTTCACCACCACCACATGGTGGTCGGGCAAAAGGCTGAGCGCTCGCCTTCCCTGTCCCACACCCCCGTCCAAGATCACCGTGCCGGTTTCGGCAACCGCTACGGCACATGTGCTCAGCACCGTTGCAAAGCCGTCCAGGTCCCGCTTGGTCAACTCTTCGCCGTCCACAACCAAAGCGTTAAGCCCAGCAGTCCACTGTTGAGGAAAGCCCCGGGGCGCCACCACTTTTGACCCCGCCACGATGAGACTCCCGAGATTTTCAGCGACCGAATCGGTGGCTACCCGCCGGACCGTGGCGTCATAGTGCGCCACCCGCTCGCAAAAGAGCCCCACCAGGCCCACAGGGGCCGGTGCGCCCGGCGGAGCCTGGGGCGATACGGAAAGCGGAGCCTGGGGCGGTGCAACCGGTGGAGCCTGGGGCGGGGCAGTGATCCGGGCCGCCCGGATCCTGGCAAGGATCTCGGAGCGTGCCTCACTCATGGCGCATTCCCTCACCAAGGCCTTGGTGGTTGTTCCGCCAGTTCCTCAAGGTGTGAGCTGGCGGCACCGGTGGCTCCCGGTTCTCGGTCCATCTTCCGATCAGCGGTGCAAGCCTCGCCCATCGGTAACGGGTGAGTTTGCCCAACAAGGGGCCCAGCCGGTTTACCAACTGCCATCTCTTTGCATCCGCCATGACCCATGCCAAAGCAGACATCACGACCTTCTCCGAAGACCGGAGGGGTTTTCTGTTTGCCTCGGCAACATGCTTGGCCCGCAGGTCCACCAGCAGGGAAGGGATGTCGATCTTGACCGGGCATACCTCGTAGCAGGCCCCGCACAACGTGGAGGCAAAGGGGAGGCTGGCCACCGTCTCCACGCCCGCCAGATAGGGAGTAATCACGGCACCGATGGGCCCGGGGTAGACCGAGCCGTAGGCATGACCACCGACCCGCTCGTAGACGGGGCAGACATTCAAACATGCCGAGCAGCGGATGCAGCGCAAAGCCTCCTTCCCCACCGGGTCCGCCAGGGCATTGGTCCTGCCGTTGTCCAACAACACGACATGGACCTCGCTGGGCCCATCGGAGGGGGTCACCCCAGACCAGGTGGAGGTGTAGGGGTTCATCCGCTCCGCAGTAGAGGAGCGGGGGAGGAGTTGGAAAAGCGTTCCCACATCCTCCCAGCGCGGCACCACCTTCTCCACCCCCACCACGCTGATCAGCATCCGGGGGAGGGTGAGGCACATCCTGCCATTTCCCTCCGACTCCACCACCCCGAGAGTGCCGGTCTCTGCAACGGCGAAGTTCGCCCCGCTGATGGCCACCTCGGCAGCGAGGAACTTGTCGCGAAGATAGGAACGCGCAGCAGCGGTCAACTCCGCAGGGTCGTTGCCGAGGCCGGTGCCGATCCCTGGGATGTGATCTTGAAAAATGTGGCGGATCTCGTCTCTGTTGCGATGTATGGCCGGCACCAGGAAATGAGAGGGCCTATCGGCACTCAGCTGCACGATCAGTTCCGCAAGATCGGTTTCCCAGGCAACGATCCCGGCCTCGGCCAGAGCTTCGTTCAGGCCGATCTCCTGGGTCGTCATCGACTTGACCTTGACCACCTCAGCCGCACCGGATCTGTTCAGCAAATCGACGATTATCGCGTTGGCTTCCTGGGCATCCCGGGCCCAGTGCACCACGCCACCCGATGCGGAGAACTTCTCTTCGAAGTCCACCAGCATTTCATCCAGGGCTGCCAGGGAGCCGTCTTTGATCCTGGCGCCAGCCGAGCGCAGTTCCTCCCAGTCCGCCACCTCACCCACGGCGGCCGCCCTTCGCTCCCGAATGGTGGTGGTGGCGGCTCCGAGGTTCGCCCGCAACTGGCCGTCGGCCAAAGCATGCCGGGCCCTGGTGGGAAAGTCGCCCTCGCCAAAGAGCAGGCCCTCGCCCACCTAGGACTCCTCTTTTGTCGAGGCAAGTATCTGGGCCAGGTGCAGGGTCTTCACCCTGGTTTTGAGCCGGCTGAGCCCGCCGCCGATATGCATGAGACAGGAGGAGTCCCCAGCGGTGCAGAACTCCGCGCCACTGGCCATCACAGCCGCCATCTTGTCGGCAAGCATTGCAGATGAAACCTCTGGGTTTTTCACCGAGAACGTGCCGCCGAAGCCGCAGCAGGTTTCCGCCGATGCGAGTTCGACCAGGCGGATGCCCTCCACCTGTTCCAAAAGCCGCATCGGGCGGTCCGCCACCTTCAATAGCCGCAAAGAGTGACAGCTCGGGTGGTAGGTGACACGGTGGGGGAAGTAGGCACCGACCTCTGTGGTGCCCACGACATCGACTATGAACTCCGACAGCTCCCATGTCCTGCTCGCCACCGCCTCGGCCCGCCTCGCCAGGCGTTCGTCGGAGATATGGCGGGCAACCAGGGCGTGTTGGTGGCGCACCGATGCCACACATGAACCCGAGGGTGCGACGATGGCGTCGTAGGCCTCAAATGACTCAACGTGGTTTCGCACGATCGCTGCGGCCTCGGCCAAGTAGCCCGTATTTATGTGCATCTGGCCACAGCAAACCTGGGGGCTGGGGAACTCCACGGCGTAGCCGAGGCGGGAGAGCAGCTTTGCCGTCGCAATGCCGGCCTCGGGGAACAGCGAGTCGACCAGGCAGGTGGCGAACAACGCCACCCGCTTAGCCACGACACTCCCGGGGTGGCAGCCATCCCTGCAAGGTTGGGATTGGGTCCATGTCTCTCGGGCGCATCGGAGCAACGACCCTTGCCGGCTACTCGCCCTGCAGCCGGGCCGAGTAGATCGAGTAACCGTCGATCATCCTCACCACGTATGTAGCTACTGCGGTGGCAAGCATCATGGGCACCATTATCTCAAAGCCGCTGTGGGTCAACTCCAACACCAACGCCAAACCCGACAGCGGCGCCTGCATGGCCGATCCGATCATGGCCGCCGCTCCAATTAGGGCATAGGCACCCACCGGTGATCCCGGCCACACAAGCGACCACGCCAGGCCGAGTGCCCCGCCCAGCACCGCCCCGGTGCTGAGAACTGGGGTGAAAAGGCCTCCCGATGCACC
>JAKAOS010000164.1 GCA_021823165.1 Actinomycetes bacterium
TCTTTGTGGCGGTGCTAGATTAACCCTCCGGCACGGCGACCCATATCCAGGGCCTGTCCACCAGGTCGCACCCCTGGCGGATGTCGGCGGCCCATCACCGCTCGCTCTTCCGTTTTGCCGCCCGAAGCACCGAGGGTCCCGCCCGGCTCCTGCTGCCGGCCCAGGCGGCTGGCCTGGCCACCCGCTTCGTCCTGACCCGGCTTTTGGCAGCCCGCAGCAACGCAGTGAGAGAACCGTCCAAGTCGGCTCCCCGCCTTCCCGGCCGATAGGCCAACTGCGTAGTCCGGTATCGGGACCTGGTGGCAGGGGTCATCCGACAAAGTTGCCAGGGGCCATCCGACAAAGTTGCCAGGGGCCATCCGACAAAGTTGCCAGGGGCCATCCGACAAAGTTGCCAGGGGCCATCCCGCACCAGCCTGAAAATCAGCTGATTGGGGGAGTCCCTTGGGTCGGCCACCAAGCCAACCAATCAGGGGTGCGAGAGGCCGTTGTACCAAACAGGCAACCTGAGCCGGTGCCGGTGCCGGTGCCGGTGCCGGTGCCGGTGCGTGTTTGTACCAAGTCTCCCTGCTGCGGAGTCCCGAAGCAGGCTTTGGGCCGGGACTGCCCTGGTATGCCAGGGTATCGACCCAGTAAATGCGTCCATCTGCCGCCGGGCCTCGATAGGGTAGGTCGGTCATGATGGTGGAGAGATGAGCAGGAAACAAGCCGCAGGGGGAGCAGCCCGCAAGGTGGCCAGGGCCGCCGCCGCTGGCTCCAAGGCCAGCGCGGGGGTGAGGAAGATCTCGCTCGGCTGGTATGGGGGCCTGGCGGCGGTGGTGGTGCTGGGCTCGGCCTCCGTCGCCTACAGCCGATATCAGTCGCTTCATCCCGCAACCAAGACCCAGCCGACGGTAGGCACCCACTGGGTGGCGGCCATTGGCTTCGATGTTTGCGGCAAGATGCAACCCAACCTCAAAAAGCCGCCCAACGCATCGGTGGCGGGAATAACGACCTTGGGTGACGGGCTGATACACATAAGCCCCAAGAACTCCTCCGAGGCCGGAGCCAACGCGACATTGGGAACCTTTGTTTCCAACTACCCCGGCTTGGTCCTCCAGCCGGGCAAGCTCCACCTCCCGGGCGGCAAGACCTACACCAATGGATCGCTCTGCGGCAAGGTGCCGGGCAAGCTCTCGGTTTGGACATGGTCGAGCCTGGCCGCCACCCACGGGGTGCTTCACCGCTCCAACCCCGACTCGCTGCGCCTGGCCAACGGAGAGGCCATAACGGTGGCCTTCGTCCCGTCTTCGGCAAAGGTGCCCGAGCCGGCATCGCGCTTCTCCTTGGTGGCGGGCGCTGGATCCTCCGGTTCTGGGGCACCGGCGGCTTCAAGCGGTGCCGCCAAGGCAAAAGGATGAACAAAGCAAACCTTTTGACTGGGTGGGAGAGGCCGTGAGATCCATCGTCTTGGTGGGTGGTGAGGGGACCCGCCTGCGTCCGCTAACCCTGTCCACGCCAAAACAGCTTCTCCCCATTGCGGGGATGTCGATGCTGGAGCGGGTGCTGGCTCCTTTGGCCGCTGCGGGAATCAGTGAGGTGGGTCTCTCCCTCGGCTACCATCCCGAAGCCTTCCTGAAGCGCTTCCCCGAGTCCCAGGCGGCGGGCATGAGCCTGCGCTATGCCGTGGAGCCAGAGCCGCTCGGCACCGGCGGGGGCATCCGCTTCGCTGCGGTCAACTGTGGCATGGAGTCGGAGACCTTTTTGGTCCACAACGGCGACGTGCTGACCGGAGCGGATTTTTCGGCACTCGTGGCCTTCCACCGCTCGACTGGGGCCAAGGCCACGCTCGCGTTGGTCGAGGTGGAGGACCCGAGTGCCTTCGGCGTGGTTGTGACGGACCCCGAGGGCCGGGTCAACGCCTTTGTCGAAAAGCCGCGGAGGGAGGATGCTCCCTCCAAGCTTGTCAGTGCGGGGACCTATGTGTTGGAACCCGAGGTGCTCGACCTGATCCCAGAGGGCCGGGCCGTTTCGGTCGAAAGGGAGGTCTTCCCGGTCCTTGCGGCGCAGGGTTCCCTCTACGGCCTCCCTCAGCGCTCCTACTGGCTGGATGCGGGGACGCCGGAGAAGTATGTGAGGGCGAACCTCGACTACCTGGGGGCCAAGCCACCGGTGCCAGGGGCCCGGGAGGTAGCTCCGGCGGTCTGGAGCCTGGACGGGACGCCCCCGCACGGTACGGCGAGGGGCAACTGCCTGCTGTTGGAGGGGGCCGTTGTTCGACCCGGTTCGGTGGTCGAAAATGCCATCGTCGGGGAAGGGGCCATCGTCGAAGAGGGTGCGGTCGTAAGGCGATCGGTGCTGCTCGGCGGTTGTCTGGTTGGAAATGGGGCCTGCGTCGAGGACTCGGTGATCGGGCCTGGCGCCCGGGTTGGGTCAAATGCGTTGGTAAAGGGGTGGTCGATAGTCGGCGACGAGGCCCGGATCCCCGAGAGGGGACACTGCCGGGGTGAGCGAGTTGCGGGCGGAGAGATGCGGGAGATACAGGCCAAGTGAGAGCGTTGGTAACCGGGGGAGCAGGCTTTATTGGATCGACGCTGGTCGACCGACTGATCGACGATGGCCACGAGGTCGACGTGGTGGACGATCTGTCCTCGGGGTCTTTGGCGAACCTCTCCTACGCTCGCTCGCTTCCCGACCGGCGCCTGCGCTTCCACCAACTGGACGTGCGGCATGGCGGGATATCCGACCTGATCGCCAGGCGGCCTCCCGAGGTGATCTTCCACCTCGCTGCCCAGGCGGACGTGAGGGTCTCTGTCGCCAAACCGCTCTTCGACGCGGAGGTCAACATCTTTGGGACCATCCAGGTCCTGGAGGCGGCCCGCAACGCCTCGGTGCGTAGGGTCGTCTTTGCTGCCAGTGGCGGCACCCTGTATGGCCAGCCGACCGAACTCCCCGTGCCGGAGGACGCGCCCAAGGTCCCGTTGTCTCCCTATGGGGTCTCAAAGAAGGCGGCGGTGGACTACCTCATGGCCTACCGCGAGCTTTATGAGATCGAGTGTGTCTCTTTGGCGCTCGCCAACGTCTATGGCCCGCGCCAGGATCCCCATGGCGAGGCCGGGGTGGTGGCGATCTTTGCCGGCAATCTCCTAGCGGGGCGTCGCTGCACCATCTACGGCGATGGGAGCCAGACCCGGGACTTTGTCTATGTGGATGACGTGGTGGATGCCTTCGTGAGGGCGGCGGACCGCGGCGACGGCATGCTTTTGAACATCGGGACCGGCACCGAGACCTCGGTATCGGATCTTTTCAAGGTGATCTCGGCCTCGGCAGGCGTCGAGGCGGATCCCCGTTATGTCCCGGCCAGGCCGGGGGAGCTGGCCCGGTCCGCACTCGACCCGTCCCGGGCGGCGGTGCACTTGGGCTGGAGGGCCTCCACTCGCATCGAAGACGGTGTGGCGGCCACCATGGAGCACATGGGAATGGGTTAGCCACCCATTTCAGACAGGCAAAGCCCTCTGCCTCACTGCATGAAGTGCCGTCAACCTCAGGGGTGGCTATGGCCTGGCAGCCGCATCGATGAACGGCTTGGAGGCCGGCTTTGCATCACAGCCGCCGACCGATGCGGAATGGGGCGAGTCACAGGGGATCTCCCGCATGACGGCTTTCCGCTGGTTCCAGGATGGAAAACTGCCGGTGCCAGCCAAGAAGATTGGCGGTCTAATCCTGGTAGATGCACCAGAGCCGGACAAGACACCGAAGCGAACGGTCGTCTATGCCAGGGTCTCATCTGTGGACCAAAAGCCGGACCTTGACAGACAAGTTGCACGTGTCACCGAATAGGCCACCAGCCAAGAGATCCCGGTAGACAAGGTGGTAACCGAAGTTGGATCGGACCTGAATGGGCATCGAGGGAAGTTCTTGGCCCTCCTGAAAGACCCTTCGGTGT
>JAKAOS010000165.1 GCA_021823165.1 Actinomycetes bacterium
GCTGGCGGTGGCATCGGCGGTGGCCTCGAAATAGATGTCGTAGGCGTAAGCACCGTTGGCAGAGCCGGTTACCTCCACCCACAACGCGAGGCGTTCGGGGTTGTCCTCCTCCGAACGCAGGGAGAGCACTTCCGCTCTCGCCTGGTCGGTAACGCTCAACACCGGGTTGTATCCGGTAGTTCCCTGGATGCTCACGGCACTCCCCCTACGGCTTCCGGCCGGTGGTCGACCTCACTTCTGCCATGATAAACCGGTGACCCGGATCATGCTGATCCTCCCAACCGCCACCTATCGAGCCAGGGACTTTTTGCAAGCCGCGGCCAAGCTCGACCTGGAGGTCGTGGTGGCGACCGACTCAGCTCCCCCGCTACCCGGCCGCTTCCTCGAAATCGACTGCTCCGATGCGGACTCTGCCGCCGATGCCATCGTGGCCTTCGACCGCAGCGATCCCATAGATGCCGTCGTGGCCGTGGACGACCAGGGCGTGGTACCTGCCGCTTTGGCCGCCGAGCGCCTCGGGCTTTCCCACAACGACCCCTCGGCCACCAAAGCCAGCCAGGACAAGGCCGCCCAGCGGCGGCTGCTCCAGGCGGCCGAGGTTAGCCAACCCGACTGGGCGGTGCTGGCCCAGGGCGAGGACACGAAAGAGGCAGCCCGGAAAATGGCCGCAGCGGTTGGCTTTCCCTGCGTGGTCAAGCCCCGATCACTGTCTGCCAGTCGTGGGGTCATACGGGCCGACGACCCCGAGTCCCTGGAGGCGGCGATTTTGCGTTCCCGGCAGATCGCAGCCGATGCCGGCCTTGGCGAGGATGCCTCCCTGGTGGTCGAGGGCTATGTAGATGGAGACGAGGTGGCCCTTGAAGGCATGCTGCACGAAGGGAGGTTGGAGACCCTGGCGATCTTCGACAAACCCGATCCGCTTGTCGGCCCCTACTTCGAAGAGACCATCTACACGACTCCCTCCCGGATGGCGACCCCTCGCCTGGACCGCATCAAGCGGGTGGCGGAGCAGGCCTGCCGGGCCATAGGTCTCGCCGAGGGCCCGGTGCATGCCGAACTCCGGGACGATGGCGAACGCTCGTGGTGCATCGAGGTCGCCTCCCGCACCATCGGCGGCCACTGCAGCCGGGCGCTCAGCTTCGAGGGCACCACCGGGGATTCGAGCCTCGAAGAGCTGGTCCTGGCCCATGCCGTGGGGATGGACCTCGGAAAAAAGGCCGGGGAAGGCGCAACGGGGGTGATGATGATCCCCGCACCGGGCAGTGGCACACTCATCTCGGTGCAAGGCCAACAACAGGCCCTGGCAACCGAGGGCATAACGGCGCTCGAAATCTCCCTCCGCCCCGGCGACCTGGTCCTGGCCGCACCGGAGAACTCCCGGTACTTGGGCTTCATCTTCGCCTCCGGGCCCGACCCCGCCTCCGTGGAGCGCTCACTGCGCCTCGCTCATTCCAAACTTCGCTTCACCCTGCACTAGGTGCTCCGATAGATTGATCCCTGTCGCCGCGGAGGTGCCGCTGGTGGTTGTGGCGCTAGCTTGGAAGAAGTAACCGCTGGCACCGGTAAGATGCAAGTCCCAACGGTCGATCGGGGAGTCGCTCGTGAAGAAGGGCCGTCACCGCCGTTTTGAAGAGGCCCGCAGCCTGAAGCGGGCAAGCGAACCTGAACTCAGATACTGCCCCGAGTGCCGGGCGGGTCCGGGCGAGGAACACGCGTCGTGGTGCGAAGCCGAACTCGACGAGGACTACGACGACGAGGACGAAGAAGCCGGCCACGCCAGCTGGAACGCCTGACGCCGGAGGGGCTTTCCGATCCCGCCGTCCCAAGGGCTCCTCAATCGCCCAGGGATGGCTCATCTGCAGCGGGAGCGGTGGGGGCTCAGGCCCGAAGCATGGATAAATAACTCCGCCTGAAGGCCTCTTTTCTGAAGCCTTCAGGGCGGTAGTCGGTGGTCGTCGGTTCTAACGGTGCTGAACACACAGGGACATCGCCAGCACGTTGCCAGCCGACCCGTCGGCAGCCACGGAGGATCCCCATAGCCCTTGGGCGGCGGTGGGACCCAAGTGCCGAGGTCACCGAAGGCTTTGTGGGCAAAGCTTTGGCGGCCGGCAACCGCTCCGGCCACTCCCCCGTCCCCTACTGGCGCCCTGGGAGCGTCGGTGTCAAAGGCGAGGAGCCAGGACGGAGAGAGGTTTGTATCCCAGCTCCGCCCTAGGCGCACTCGCGAAGCATTGGCCCACATCCAGGTGCCGATGCGGCCCGGGTTGCGAGCAGGCTGCGCTGGTCCTGGGTGGGTTCTGCACAACAAAACCAGGCCTCGGTCATGTGCGGGATCTGCTCCTCGTCCCGGAAGCGCAGCCCCGCAGCCTTCCCAGAATCGGGGCGACCGGCGGCCTCGGCAATGCGGGAGCGCACCTGTTCCCACGCCTCGGCCAGGTCCGATCCGCAGGAAGCCGCCTCCTCCGCCAGGGCTGCCAGGGAGGCCGCCAGGCGGTCCATCTCGGGGTCCGGGGAGGCCCAGCGCCAGCCGAGAGCCTCTGCGTCGTATCCGGTGATGCTGTCGGCCACAATGGGGTCATCCAACAGGGCCGCACCGTCTGGGAGAAGCAGGCGGATGGAGTACTGCACCAGGTCGGTGCTGTCGGCCAGGTTGTTGGCTGCGACGAAATCCATCATGTCGGCCAGATGTGACGCAGTCGTCCAGGGCGTAAAGGGAAGCCACGAGGGCCTCATGTCGATCCCCGCCTCGGCGAGGATCGACGCCGCGGCAGCGGCATCGGCCACGGTGTGATCCTTGGCGAGCCGAACAAGGGTCGGGTCGTGTGCACTCTCCAGGGCCGAGACCACAAAGAGGCAGCCCGCTTTGGCCAATGCCGGGATGCGACGACGCTCTTTCAGAATGTGCTCTACCTTGATGGTGCAGTCGAATGTGAGGCTGGGGAACGACCCGTGGAGTGCCTCAACAACCCTGCAGGCATGCGCGGGTCCGTTGAAGAAGTCGGGGTCGCCGAAGCTGATGTGACTCGCCCCCGCTGCCACCAGGGACTCCACGTCGGCAAGGAGTTCATCCACCCGGGAGATCTGAGTGCGGCCGTCGTAGACGGCGGGGATGGGACAGTGCCGGCAGTGGTGCCGACACCCCCGGCTGGCCTCCACGTATCCCACCAGATGGTCCCTGGCCCCAAAACGCATCGTCGCATACCGATCCAGCGGCGGAAGCAGGTGCCGGGCTGGTAGGGCAGGCTTTTTGCCCCGTCTTGGGGAGGTGGAGATAGTGACCGAACCGGGCGGCCTCTTGGCCAGCGAAAGGGAGTCCGCCCAACGAAGCAGGCCCTCGGAGTACTCCCCCGCTATCAAGGTCTCCACCCCCGCCGCATCGGAGGCGGACTTTGCCGCTGCGGCATAGATGCCGTAGAGGCAGAGGGGCAGGTCGGGATGCCGGGTGTGGATGTCTTTGGCCAAAGACAGCCCCAGGCGCATCGCGGTGTGCATCGGGACGGAGAACGCCACGCCGTCGGATTGGCTCACGAGATCCCAGGCCTCTTGGTCCCACTGCTGCACTGCCACGTCCCAGCAGCGGACCTCGTGGCCCGCGGCAGCCAACTCCGCCGCTGCCGTTGCGATCTGAAGTGGCTGGTGGCCCAGCTCGTAGGTGGACACGAGGAGCAAACGCACCTGCCCCAGTCTACCTAACCACCCTGAGCCCAGGGCATGGGGCCCGCTGCCGGTCCCGGCCCGACACAACTAAGGTCGGCTCATGGCGCAAGAACTGGACGTCCAAGCGATGATCGAACGGTTCCGGGCCCGGGCCAGGGCCGTGCGCAACCGTCCCTTGCCCCCAGTCGAGGGCCCCGAACGCAAGATGTTCATGGAGCAGAGAT
>JAKAOS010000028.1 GCA_021823165.1 Actinomycetes bacterium
GATCCGGTACGCACCGTCTGATGTGTTTGTGACGTTTCCCCGTCCAACACCCACGGCCGCACTTGAGCCTCTGGGAGCAAGCCTTGACAGTGAACGGCGCGAGCTGATGCTTGATCGTGCGCTGGGCCTGACGAAGTTGTACAACCAAGTGCATGACCCTGCGGTAACAGACCCCTCGATAGTGCGGCTTCGCCAGATTCACAGCGACATTGACCGGGCGGTGTTGGCAGCCTACGGATGGGATGATATCGATCCCGAGATGGGCCATCACCGCACCAAGATCGGTATTCGCTGGACCGTCTCGCCGAGGGCGCGTTATGAAATCCTGGACCGGCTCTTGGCTGAGAACCATAGGCGTGCCCGCGGTTGAACTGCGAGCATGAAAGAGGTTTGTGGCGTCTTGTTTCATATCGCCCTATATCGTTACCTTTGGGGGTGATGCCAGGTGGCCGTGCATATGGACTCTGAGGCGGAGACGATGCCAGGAGCATCCTCGGGGTTCGCTGTCCGTTCTGCGCTGGAATCCATGCTCGAGCGGGATCTTCTCGGACCATGGGACGGGCCCGATGAGGAACTGCCCTTTGGCACTGGCCCAGGAGAGCGATACCTGCTCGGCAAGCTGGTACCCCGTAGGCCCGAGGATCAGGAGCCAGCAGCCGACCCCGAGGGCAATGCCGAAAACGACGACGTGGAAGACCGGCCGGAGCTGGTCGATTACCCGGCGGTGGGTATGGATGCCGACGCGACTAACGACCCCCCGGCAGCTGCGGCGGTCAAGAGTGGTGCGGTGGCCGCATCGTCGCTGGGTTTGGCTTTCGCGGTGGCGCCGAGCGAGGACTCGGTGACGGTGAGCGCGTCGTGGGGACGCTACGAGCGGGGACCGTCGGGGACGCAGCTGACTGACACCGGTCGGCCGCGTACGGTGTGGCGGAGGGTGACGGCTGGGGGCAGGGTCGAGGTGCCCGTAGAGACTGAGGGCAGCGGCGAGGCGGTCCCGGACGGCAACCAAGACCAGGTGGTGGTGCGTTGGAAGGTCCGCCACCATGACGGCCGGCGGCTGGCAGAGGTGTTCCTGGTCAACATGCAAACCATCCGCCAGGGCTACCCCGACAGCCAGCGCCTGTTCCAGGTTTGCCTGACGGTCACCGCCGCTGACGGCGGCAGCCCGGTCTTTTTGGGCCACAATGACCCGGAGCTTCCCGAGGTCCATCACGACAAGGATCCGGAGCTGCGCCTGCTGGCACTACAGCACCGCGCTGCTCGGCTATACGCCACGGGAAGGCAGTGCGCGGTCGACGCAGACGTACGAGATGGCGATTATCGCGCATGGCGACTACGGACCACCTGCTTCCCCTCCGCGGAGGTTCCGATGGTTGTCGCCGGCGACCCAGCCGATACCCCTGGCCTGGTCCTAGATATGGCCAGACTGGGAAGCCCAGAACTCGGTGGCGACGATCTGGTCCGCTCGCTCCGTCCCCTTGTCGATGGCTATCGCCTTTGGCTCGACAAGCAGGCCAATCGTATCAACGATGAACCCGAAGTGGCTCGTTTTGCCGACGAGGCTCGACCCGCAGTTGTGCGCGCTAAGCAGGTGGCCGATCGCCTCGAACGAGCAATCGAACTGCTGCGCTCCGATCCTCAGGCCCGCGAGGCATTTCGATTCGCCAACCAGGCGATGGCCTCACAGCGAATTCGCACCGAACTGGTGCGGCGGCGAGCCAACGACCCCGGTACCAATGTGAAGGAGCTGCTGGCCGCCCTGGATACTCCCAAGCAACACAGCTGGCGGCCATTCCAACTCGCCTTTGTCCTCCTGTGCCTACCAGGACTGACCGACCCAGGCCATCCTGACGCCCACCGTGGTCCGTTGCTGGAGGGCGAGACGCAATTGCTTTTCTTCCCCACCGGTGGCGGCAAGACTGAGGCCTACCTTGGCCTGACGGCCTACACCATCGCCATTCGCCGCCTGCAGGGCGTGATCGGCCAAGACGGTGAGGCAAGGGATGGAACCGACGGTGTGGCGGTCCTGATGCGCTACACCCTACGGCTTCTCACCGCTCAGCAGTTCCAACGGGCCACCGCTCTGATCTGTGCCTGTGAACTCCTGCGAGCGGAAAGGGTCGCTGCCGGAGATCTGCGGTGGGGGTTCAAGCCGATCCGGATCGGCCTATGGGTCGGCAGCGCGATCACTCCCAATACCTTCGACCATGCCCAGCACCAGCTCGAAAGCGCTGGCGGAACCTCCGCCGAGGGTCGGGTCGGTGGCTTGCAACAGTTTGCCGCATGCCCGTGGTGCGGTACGGCACTCGATCTCGGCCGGGACGGCCGCCCCGACAAGCTGACACGCCGAATACATCTATTCTGCGGAGACCGTGATGGGCGATGCCCCTTTAGCCCTGCCCGCAGCAGTGAGGGTATACCGGCCTTGGTTGTCGACGAGGAGATCTACCGGCTAACCCCGGCCTTGGTTATTGGAACGGTCGACAAGTTCGCACAGCTTCCTTGGCGGGCGGCTACCGCCCATCTCTTCGGGCATGTCACCACGGCCTGTGAGCGCCATGGATACCGCCCGGCCGACACCCCAAAATGGTGCGGTAACGGCGGTCACAAAAGCGCGGCGGGTCGGCCTGCCACCCGGCCTCTGCCGGTGATGCGGCTTCGACCACCGGATTTGGTCATCCAAGACGAACTCCATCTCATAAGCGACGCACTGGGGTCAATGGTCGGTCTGTATGAGACGGTCGTCGACGAACTCTGCACCAGGGTGCATGACGGTCGGCCGGTGCGGCCGGTGTTTGTCGCTTCCACAGCTACGGTACGCAGAGCTCAAGCCCAGGTTCGCCAGGTGTTTGCTCGGGACTTATGCATCTTCCCTCCGCCTTTGATCGACGCCGGAGATACCTTCTTCTCTCGCCGGGTCCCCGCCTCACCGGCGACCCCTGGTCGCCGCTACCGGGGCGTGCTTGCCCCAGGCGACCGGCTTACCGCCGTTGAGATTCGCGTCATGACATCACTTTTGGAGTTCGGCCAATACCTGTTCGACCGCCATGGCGATGCCGCGGACCCCTACATGACCGTCGTCGACTATTTCACCTCCACCCGCGAACTGGCTAGCATGCGCCGCCTCGCCGAGGATGATGTAAGCGACCGTCTCGGACGCCAGGAAGCACTTGTCCGCCGTCGGCGGCCAACGATTGCAGAGCTGACTAGTCGCATGAACAGCCGCAAGATAACGCAATCTCTTGCTGACATTGAACGCCGCTTCCGCCCCGATCAGGACTCCACCGATGCTCAAACCTCCCTCCGACAACTGCGTAAGGACGATCGAAAGGCCTGGGAGGAGGCCGCCTACTCCAGCTATGCAAGGCCAATTGATGTTCTCTTGGCCACCTCCATGCTCCAGGTCGGCGTGGATGTGCAACGCCTAGGGCTGATGGTGGTCACCGGTCAACCCAAGAACATGGCTGAATACATCCAAGCCAGCTCCCGGGTGGGCCGCTCCACCGATGGGCCGGGGCTGGTTATCACCCTGTTCCAATGGAGCCGCCCCAGGGATCTCGCCTACTACGAGCACTTCTCCTACGAACACGCCACCTTCGGTCGGCGGGTCGAAGGGCTCACCACTACTCCGTTTTCAAAACGGGCACTCGATCGAGGTCTGGCAGGCATGCTCGTAGCCGCCGTGCGCCACCACTCAGACATTGCCCTGCCAAACCTCGGAGCACAGGTTGCATCCCTCGATGCCCCGACGGTTGCTCCGGTGCTCCAATACCTCCAGGAGCGGGCCGAACTGGTCACCGACTCCGCAACGGTAGGGATCGAGGTAAGGAAGAAAGCACAGTGGCTCTTGGACCAATGGCAACGCAAGCGAACCACCCTGCCCGCCGGGCAGCTTGGATACCAGGCCTGTGTCCAGGCGGCCGCAGGACTTCTACGGGGTCCAGATAAACAACCTTGGGACCATTGGAGTGCTCCAATGAGCCTGAGGGAGGTCGAGAACGATGTTCTCCTCCAACTACGCCCCGATGACCCCAGCTGGACGAATGCTCCCGCCTGGGATTTCGGTGAAGCAGGCCCGGACGGCGCGTCCACCGGAGACGATCTGTGAATCCGACGCAGCGCCAGCCGACTCGTATTGGGAGCGCCCGTCCCAGCCAGCTCATGATCGCCGCAGGAGTCGGGGCAGTGGTGGACCTACCCGGAATGAGCGTCGTCGTGCGCGGTCTTGAGGCATGGAACGAAGGTGGGGACGTGATCTCCGAACCCCGATTACTAGAACAAGTTCGGCATGCTCTGCCCAGTGCCAATGTTGCTTCCCTCAGGGCCTTCCCCGGTGATTCAACCACGGCCGATGATCTTCTCACCACCGTCGGAGTGCCGGTCACAACCTTTCCTCGCTGGCTGCGTTGCCCGGCTTGCCACCAGCTACTCCCCATCGACGGGGTCGACCAACTCGAACTTCGCCATCAATGGCCTCGGCGACCGGATCTCGCCAAGTGGGTTCACAGGCACTGCCCGAAACAGGCCAACCGCACCGTGGCCCAGCGGCGAGCTTGTCTGCCTGCCCGATTCGTCGTCGCCTGTACTCGTGGACATCTCGACGAGTTCCCCTACGTCGACTTCGTCCACAGAACTACCGATGCGGCATGCCCCGGCTCGCAACTCCAGATGCGCGACGCCGGGAGCGTCCTCGGGCCCAGAGTCACTATTACCTGCACCGCCGGCTGCGGAGCGCGCCGCAATATCTCTGATGCTGCTGGCACCAAGGGATCACACAACCTGCCCCGATGTCGTGGGCGGCATCCCCATTTGCAAACCTTCGAGGCCTGCGACCAACCGCTCAAACTCATGGTCCTCGGGGCCTCAAACCTGTGGTTCAACATGTCCCTCAGTGCCCTGCACCTGCCGGTGGAGAATCCCGCTGCGGCCCTGGTGGCCCAACACTTCGAGATTCTCGGAAGCCTTCCGACCGGCGCTCTTACCCAAGCCGTCACGATGATGCCAGTCCTAAATGCCCTTCGAGAACTGACTCCCGAGCAACTTTCCGCTGCCGTAGACGCCGAACGCCAGCGAAGGGCCGATAGCAGTACTGACGAGCCAGTCCCAGAGCTACGGCATGCCGAGTGGGAATTGTTCAGCCATCCCACTACCGACCGCCAGGATGACGACTTTCTCGCGGTCCCCACTCCTCCGCCGGAACGGTACCGCCCGCTGATTGGTCACGTCGTCCAAGTCGAGCGCCTACGCGAAGTTCAGGCCAGCCTTGGCTTCACCCGGATAGAGGCACCCACCCAAGAAAGTTTCCCCAAATCCTTCTCTCCTCTCTCAGGCCGAGCGGTCGGGTGGGTGCCAGCAATAGAACGACGTGGAGAAGGCATCTTCCTCCAGCTCAACGAGACCCTGGTCTCTGACTGGTGTGACAAGGTGAACCATCACCAGGACATCGAAGCGCTACGCGGTGCCTTTACCCGCTGGAATACCAACCGCCAGCAGGGCACCCAACCGAACTTCCCTGTGGCCCGAGTCCTCCTGGTACACACGCTGAGCCACCTCCTCATCCGCCAAGTAGCCCTCGAGTGTGGCTATTCCAGTGCCAGCATTCGCGAGCGCCTATACGTCGGAACGCCCGACCGACCAACTGCCGGGCTGCTCCTCTCTACTGCCGCCAGCGACAATGAGGGGACCCTCGGAGGCCTTGTCGCCCTTGGCGAAGGCCACTTTCTGAGCCGCCTCCTGGACCAAGCCCTTGAAGATGCCACCACCTGCTCTTCCGACCCCCTATGTGCTGAAAGGCGCCCCGAGGCCCCGAATGACCAACTCCACGCCGCCGCATGCCACGCCTGTCTCTTCGTGGCCGAAACCAGCTGCGAAAAAGGAAACCGTTGGCTGCACCGTGGCGTCCTTGTCGACCTCGGGAACCACCTCAACATCACCTGGTAGACCACGACCAATGCCGCCCTTGAGACCAATGATTCCAGATACCCCTCGCTACTGCAGCAAACCGGTCGGCCGGGGACTCAGGGCATCGCATGACTCGAAGCCGCGGTTGTAATGACCATCTCGACTTTCCGCCCGGTCCACCGCTAGCCACGTCAATTAGGGCAATGGAAAGCCTCGATACCTCCTTCGAGGTGATTCACGCGTGCATGCGTTTCGGGCCAAAAGCAAGATTCTGTCATCTATTAGCGGCCAGCTGCTCAGGAGGACCGAATGCGACTTGGCCAGCTTCGCTGACAATTAACTAGGCTGCGGTGTTGACTGACCAGGCCTCCACCAGTAACAATGACCTCAGCTTCGGACCAAGAAGTCCAGGTTCTAACGTGACCACGTCTCCTTCTGAACAGATCGACGCCATAATTGCCGAATCGGCCGACTGGCGAGGTGAAACGCTGGCGCATCTGCGCAGTTTGGTTTTGTCCTCTTGTTCAACCATGGCCGAAGAGGTGAAGTGGAAAAAGCCGTCGAGGCCCCAGGGCGTATCAGTGTGGTCCGACAAAGGCATCGTATGCATAGGCGAGATGCTCAAAGAGGCCGTAAGGCTCACCTTTCCCAACGGTGCCAGGCTCAAGGATCCAGACCGGCTCTTCAATGCGCGCCTGGCAAGCAACACCGTCCGCGCCATCGACATTGGGGAGGGTGACAAGGTAAACGAAGCCAGCTTGAGGACGCTTGTTGTCCAAGCTGCATTCCTCAATGCTGATGCTCCACAGCCGCCAGCTGCATCGAAGCGCAAGCTGCAGACAGCCGTGGCGGCCGACAAGGATCCAGCCGAACACCTAACAGCCCACATGGCGGGTGACGGCAAGGCCTTGCGCCTTGACGACGGTACTGGCCCCGCCGGTAGTCGGCTGGTGCCCGGAGGGGTGGTGCACGAGATGCCTCTCGATCTCCATGAGGCCCTCGTCGCTAACCAGACCGCCCTCACAGCTTGGATGGACATCACACCACTCGCCCGCAACGAGTTCATCTGCTGGGTCCAAGATGCCAAGCAGGAGGCGACCCGGCAACGCCGCATCCGTCGCACTCAGGAAGAACTCGAAGAAGGCCTACGCCGGCCCTGCTGCTGGCCCGGATGCAAGCATCGCGAACGCAACAGAACCTCTTTTGTTACAACCTCCGTTCCCCCTCCGTCAGAGGGAGGTTCGCCGGGGCCGGGCCAATGAGATCCCGAGCCAGTAGAGCACCGCTGCGGCCACGAAGCTCACCAGGTAGGTGACATCCCCCCAGGTTGGGTGACTCTTGGCAAAAGGCCCCACGAAGCCAAAGCCAGATGGGGTGGACGAGGGTTGGTTCATGAAGGGCACCGAGAGCCCGATGGCCACCACCCAGGCCACAAAGCCGATCCCGATGCGGCTTTGTGCAGACTTGGCCTGGAGTCCCTCGGTATCGCCACGCAGGAGGTGATCCACGGTCATTATCCCGAGCCAGGGCGCTATCCAGTAGCCCAGGAGAAACAGAAAGACCTCGTAGTGCTGCCAGTAGTTGTGCTGGCCGGCCAGCCAGCTCACAGCGGTGCCCGCCGCCCCCACCACCAGGGCGGCCGCCCAGCGCTTCATCGGTATTCCCATCACAAGGGAGGAGAGCGCCCCGGAGTAGATGTTCAACACATTGGCGGTGATGGTGCCCAACACCACCGCCACCATCGCAGCCACCCCTACCGGCCCGGGCAGGAGGTGGGCGACCAGATCCGTCGGCGTCCCGACAAACTTCACGGTGCCAATCGCCGCTCCGAGGGACTCCAGCCAGACCCCCGAGACGAACATTGCCAGAAACACGTTGCGGTTGATGCGGGCCGGAGGGGTTTGTGATGGCAGATAGCGGGTGTAGTCCGAAGCGTAGGGCATCCAGCCTGCCACGTAGGAGAACGCAATGGCGAACATCAAGATGAAGGCTCCCGACAAGCCCATCGGCCCTGCAGTCTTTGCATCGAAGGGCTGGCCGAGGTGGGCTGCAGAAAACCCATACACAGACACCACCCCGAAGATCCCAGCTAAGACCCACATCAGATAGCGCTCGAGGGAGTGGATGAAGTTGTAGCCGTAGACGGCGACGACGACCTGGATCACCACCATCAGACCCAGGCCGGCAGCAAATCCCAAATGCAGCAGCCATTCCAGGGCAAAGACGCCGAGGACCGTATTGACCGCAAACCAGGAGAAACCAGCGATGAAGTTCAAAAGTGCCGGGAAGATGTTCCCTGCACTGCCAAAGGCGGGACGGGAGTGCAACATCTGGGGAACGCCGTAGCGGGGGCCGTAACTGGAAAGCCACCCCAGGAAGGTCGCCCCCACGAGGTTCCCCGCTGCAATTGCCAAAAGGGCCTGGGAGAAGCTGAGGCCAAACGCTGCGGTGGCGAGCACGCCCGTCACCAGGGTCGCAAACTCCACGTTGGCGGCGAACCAGAGCGTGAAGACCGACCAAGTACTGCCGTGGCGTTCCTCTGGGCCCACCGGTTCGATGCCCTTGGGCTCCACCTTCAAGACCTGATCTTTGTAACTCGACTCGGGCCGTCTTTCGACTGGGTCCATAGATATGTCGCCAACCGTCTCTCGCATGCGGACGCCTCCGAAAAGAGCCACTGGGAACTGCGGGAACAGGGCCTCGGGCCCAGCCCACGCTACCCCGAATCAGCTTTGGCCGCATTTGTTTGGTTCCCAAGAGTTGACACCGACCCGTCAATCCTGGATGCCCACAGCTCTATGCGAAGCGGGTCACCGGGGCGGATCTCATTGATCAGTGAGTCGGCTCCAGCAGATGCGCCTCAGATCCCTGGAAGGGCGAAGCCACCACCCAAGGCCGCACGGTCCTTTTCGCGCGCAGCGCTGCAACAGGGGAGGATCCCCCGCCCCTCCCGGGTGTGTGCCACCTCTCGCCTGCGTCGCAGATCCCGGCTCGCCCGGTGACACCTTTTGTCCCGAGGGGAGCTAACCGCACGAGGCGGTGCCCACAGGTCCCGTTCGAATACCCGGCGACGGATGCCAGTCTTCCGCCGGGCAGGGACCTACCCAGCTCCCTCGGCCGCCACCGCATGGCGGATCCCTGCCACAGGATTGTGCCACATCATCCCCGGGGTGAACATAGATCAGGTGGTGGCGGCCTCGCCGGCGAAGGCTCCGGTGATGAGGCCAACCACCTCCTCTTTTGTGGTGTTCGCTATTTTCCGCTCTGCCGCGAGCCGTCCTCTTCGAAGCACGTAGACCCGGTCGCAGATCTCGAAAACCTGGTCCAGGTTGTGGCTAACAAGGAGCACGGCAAGTCCCTTGCCGGCAAGGGACTTGATCAACTCCTGGACCCTTGCGGTCTCCCTCACCCCCAAAGCTGCGGTGGGCTCGTCCATCATCACCAGCTTGGTGCCCCAGCCGACCGCACGGCCAATTGCCACCCCCTGGCGCTGGCCACCCGAGAGGTGTCTCACCCGGGCCCGCAGGGAGGGAATCTTGATCCCGAACTCGGAGATGATCTCGTTCGCCTTGGCGCGCATTGCCCGGTTGTCGAGCACCCCGAAGGGGCCGATCCGCCGGGATATCTCACGGCCCAGGAACATGTTGGCCACCACATCGAGGTGATCCGCCAGAGCCAAATCCTGGTGAACCGCCTCGATCCCAAGCGCCCTCGCCTCCGATGGGTGGCGAATGACAACGGGGCGACCATCCACCTCGATGGAGCCAACATCGGGCAGGTGTGCTCCGGCAACACAACGCAGCAGCGTGGACTTGCCCGCTCCGTTGTCTCCCACCAGGGCAACCACCTCCCCACGGTGGACCTCGATGGAAACCCCCTGAAGCGCGCTCACGCCCCCGAAGTGCTTACCCACCTCCACCAGTGCCAGCACGGCCGGCCCCGATTCGGCGGATGTCGCCTCCGCTGTCACCGTCGCTCACCCCCTCCGTTCAGGGCCTATCAGCCCTTGTAGGTCGGTATGTACTGCTGGATGGCCTTGATCGCAGCGGCAGTGTTCACATTGGACTTCGTCACGATCATGTAAGGCGTATCCACCCTCTTGGGCACCGCCTTGTGGTGCATGACGTCCACCATCTCGGTGACCGCCTGGTAGCCCATCTGGTATGGATACTGCAGCACCGAGGCGGAGATGACCCCAGACTTGATGTAGTTGATCTCTCCCAAGTCCGCATCGAAGCCGGCCACCACGATCTTGCGCCCCGCCGCCTGGGCCGCCTCTGCAACACCCAGAGCGGAACGGTCGTTTGCCCCGAAGATGAGGTTCATCCCCGGGTGGGCCTGCATCATCGCCGAAGCCTCGGACCGGGCGGTCCCCACGTCATTGTTGGAGATCTGCTGGCCCACGTAGCTGAAGCCTGCAAAGCTGGCCATGCCCTGCTTGAAGCCTTTGGGCCTGGCGATGCCGGTGCTGGACACCTCGTTGAAGTCGATTATCCCATACTGACCATGCCCGCCGGCCAGCTTGGCGGTGTACTTCGCCAAGGCAGCTGCGGACCCCACATTCGAGGTCGCAAGGAAGCTCTTTGCCACATTGGGCGACACCCCGGAGTCAACGGTGATCACCGGGACACCTTTGGCCTGGGCGTTGTTCACCGGGGCCAGAAGCCCACTCGGGCTCTGGGCGGCCAGGATGATCCCATTGACATGTGCAACGACGGCCTCGTTGACCATGTTGATCTGAGCCGACAGGTCGGTGCCCGACGAAGGCGCCTCGAACTTCACCGTCACGTTTTTCAGCTTGGCGGCGGCCGCGTCCGCTCCCTGCTTCACCGCCAGCCAGTAGGGGCTGGCGCTCGACTTGGTGATCAGTTCGAATGTGTAGCTCTTGGAACCCGACGACGAAGCATTGCTCGAGGCGGGCGCCGAACCGCAGGCGGCGGCCGCCAGAGCCAACGCCGTGGTGGCGACTGCCGCCTGGGGCAGTCTCCGCATTCTTGTCCTTTGCATTTTTTCCTCCTCCGTCCGGGCATTGCCGGAGCTTGCATCCACACCTGGCCACCTGTCCGCAGAGAAGCGATTAGGCCTCCGCTTTCCTGCGGACGTTGTCCACCGCCACCGCGACGGCGACAACCACCCCCAGCAGCACCGTTTGGACGTAGGTAGAAATGCCCAAGAGCTCCGTGCCGTTGTTCAAAACGGCCAGGAGTAACGCCCCGAGCATCGCCCCCCAGATCGTTCCCTCGCCACCGAACAGGCTGGCTCCACCGATCACCACCGCCGCTATCGCATCCAGTTCGCTGTTGAGCGCCACCGCCGGCTGTGCGGTGCTCACAAACGCCGTTAGCAGCATCCCGCCGATCCCCGAGAGCAGCCCGCTTATGGAGTAGACCATGAGGGAGATCCGGGCATTGTGAAGCCCGGCGAGGCGGGCGGCAACGGGGTTGGAACCCATCGCATAGACGTGGCGGCCAAAGGTCGTCCGGGCGAGGATGAACTGGAACAGAACTGCGATAGCAATCGCCACGATCGCCATGTAGGGAAAGACCGATAGCCCGCCCTGGCCGAAGTTGGTAAAGCCAGAGGGGAGATTGAACACCGGCTGACCACCGGTCGCCAAAAGAGCCGTGCCGTCCGCGGCGCTGAAGGTCGCAAGGGTCGCAATGAAGGGCGGGAGCTTGGGAACGGTGACCAAAAAGCCGTTCAACAGCCCCACGCCCGCTCCGACCGCGAGACCCGCAGCCACTCCCACCACTATTGAGTGCTGGGAGTTCATCACCAATGCCGAAATCACCCCGACCAGGGGGACCAGGGCGGCCTCGGACAGGTCGATGCCGCCCGTGATGATCACAAAGGCCTGGCCCACCGCCAAGACGGCCACCACCGAGACCTGCTCCAGGACCCTGAAGATGTTTGACTCGCTCAGGAAGTAGGGGGAGAGGAGGGAAAACAACACCACCAGTGCGACAAGGGCGGCACCCACCAAAGAGGAGTTGACAACCGCCCGGATCCGCTCGCGCCGACCAAGGCTTTCGGTTACCTCCATCTCGGACCGCTTCGCCATCGTGTCGGTAGGCAGCGCAGTACCCTGGGTCATCTGGGTCCCCCGAGGCGCTGGAACTCCACGCCTGCCATGTCGCAGAAGAGTGCTAGTTCGGCCGTTATGTCCCCAGGCACTGCATGGATGTGGTTCGCACCAAAACGGGACAGGAACTCATTTGCGGTGGCGTCGATGCGTGCAAAGGCATGCGGCCACTCAAAGGTCGACTGCCGGGCGAGCTTCTCATCCCGTTGCTCACCGAATGAAACGAACTCCCCCTTGGTGACCTGCATCCGGTAGTTGCCATGGTCCCGGGTGAGTCTTGCAAGGGTCATCTCGCCGGGGGCCGCAATGTGAGACACCGAAGCGCCGCCGGCTGGGAAGTAGAAGATCTCCGGATACAGATGCACCCTCGATAGGTTTTCCGCCGGGTCCTCGCTGCGGGCCGCATACCAGGTGGCGTGCTGGCCGGAGTTGCACAGATCCCAGACATCGAGGTCGCTGTGGTAGTGGCGCACATCGGCAAAGAGCACCGGCAGGCCCGTGAGTGTCTTCAGCACCTGCATCGTGAGGGCGCCGTCCATGTCCGCCTCGGTGGCACACACATGGGTCTCTTTGGGGCCGTCCCAGTCGTAGGGGTCGTTCAGGAAGGCCTCGGCTATGTCCATGGTCGCGAAGTTGTTGGTCAGTTCCGGCTGGCCCTTTATGCCGGAGAAGTCCAGCCCATAGGCGTCGATGATCTCTCGCATCGCGTAATAGGAGCGGACCTGGCGCTCCAACAGCTCTGGGGTCAGGCGCTTGGCGTCATAGTGGACCCCGGCGGCATGGCGCTCCAGCCACTCCCTCCCGGCCCTGGCGGCGCCCTGAGGAACCTTCTCGGAAAGCCGGACCACCTCCCACTGGTCGATCTCCTCCACATCGATACCGAAGCTCGACATCCACTGGTCGGTGTTCGCAACCGCGGTGTACATGCCCATCGGGCGACCACCTATGCGCCCGAAGGTCTTCCCCCGCAGCCCAGAAACGCCGGCGGCTGCCCTGATGTGGGCCTGGAGCCCAGCCAGCACCGAAGGCTCTGCAACATCTCCCCAGAGCCGGAAGTGCCTCCGGCCGGCCTGGTCCAAAGCGCCGCCGGCGGCCAACATCCCAACCATGCCGGGATAGGTGGGGTCTATGTTGGAAAACAGGAGTAATGGGCCCTTGGTCGCATCGGCGGCAAGCATGCTGAAGTGCGGAAAGGCCCACACCGGGTAGTTGAAGATGGTGAGGTCCGGAAAGGATGCGGCCACCTCCCGGGCCTTTGCCACGGCCTCGGCATTGCTCCAGACCGGACCCGTCGCCCGGACCACCTGGTGACCGGATTGCTCCAGGGCCCTCGAAATGGCCTCCTCGGTCCCTGAGACAAAAGACTCCAGGTCCCGGTGGACGAACTCCCTGCCGTCGGAAAAGCTGAGCAAAGCCACTTTTGCCATTGGCCCCCCTCCCCCATATCTGTCGGCGAATCCATGCCGACTGGTCTGTGTCGGCCCCAACCGCTCGACTCAGCAATCGTTTTCTCATAGAATACTTCCCGTGGATTACGAAAGCAACAACGAAAACGACGACGCTGTCACCATCCACGACGTCGCAGCTACGGCCCGGGTCTCCCCCTCGACGGTGTCCCGGGTGCTAAATGGCCACGCAACGGTCAACCCGGTCCTGGCCGCCAGGGTGCGCGATGCCGCCCGCACCCTCGGCTACCGGCCCAATGCCGTGGCTCGCTCCCTGCGCCGGAAGGTCGCCGCCGTCTGGGCCCTTGTGATCTCCGACATCCAGAACCCATTTTTCACCTCGCTGGTGAGGGGCGTGGAGGATGTGGCAAACGCACAGGGCTGCTCGGTGGTGCTCTGCAACTCAGATGAGGATCTGAAAAAGGAGCGGCGTTACATGGAGGTGGCGGTTGCCGAACGAATGAGCGGGGTAATCCTCTCGGCCGCTTCCAGCACCGATAGCGATATCGGGGTGCTCCGCCGAGCCTCGATACCGGTGGTGGCAATAGACCGCCGGATCCTGGCAGACAACGTGGATACGGTGCTGGTGGACAACCGCGCCGGGGCTCAGATGGCGGTTGCAGAGTTGCTGGGACAGGGCCGCACTCGCATCGCCTGCATCACCGGTCCCCGCCGGGTATCCAGCGCCGTCGAACGCCTCGAAGGCTACCGCAACGGCCTGAAGTCAGCCGGGGCGGCCCTGGACGATCAGCTGGTGCAGATGGCGGACTTCAAGAGAAAGGGCGGCTACCAGGCCACAGTCGCCCTGATGGCGCTGGATGAGCCTCCCGATGCAATCTTTGTGGCCAACAACCTCATGACCATCGGGGCTCTGGAGGCACTGTGGGACATGGGCATCGACTCCCCCGCCACGGTGGCCGTGTTGGGTTTCGACGACCTTCCCTGGGCGGCGGTCACCTCCGGATCGGTGGCCAGCGTGGCCCAGCCCACCTACGAACTCGGCAGGCTCGCCGCAACCATGCTCGTGGAGAGGCGAACGACTCCCAACATGGCGCCTCGCACCGTCGTGCTCCAGCCCAGCCTTGCTCGCCACCCCGGCGCCCGGCGCGCCGAGCAGTAGGGGGCGAATGGTCCGGCTGGGCCAGAGGATCTCTCCAGCTCAGCCAGAGGATCTCTCCAGCTCAGCCAGGAAGTGGGCCTGGCTGGATGTGGCACGGTAGAGGTCGAGGTAGTTGCGGTAGAGGGGGTCGTAGACTTCGGCCTGGGCTGCGATGGGCTCGATGACATCGACCGCAGGGTTCCACTGCTCCTCGGGGCCCACCGCACCAACCCCGACCGCCGAGAGGAACGCATCGCCATAGGAGGCGCCGATCGAGTAGCGCCGGATGATCTGGGGCCTGGAGCAGACGCTGGATACGATCTCGGGCCACAACGACCCTTTGGTGCCACCCCCCACCGCGACAAGGTGCGAAAGGTCGGCTCCCGCCTCGGACATCACCTCCAGGTTGTGCCTCACCCCCATCGCGGTGGCCTCCAACAGGGCGCGGTAGATCTCCGCTCTGCCGTGGCGCAATGTGAGGCCGGCCATTACTCCCCGTGCGTCGGGATCGAACAGGGGCGTGCGCTCCCCTGCAAAGTACGGGAGCACCAAAAGGCCACGCGACCCCGCCGGGACACCTTTGGCGGCCTCCAGCAACTCGCCGAAGTCTGCATCTCCCAACAGGTCCCGGAACCACCCGGTGAGCGAGCCAGAGGTCGCCATCCCGCCTGCCAGAGACCAGGTGCCCGGCCACACCCCCACGGCCCCCCAGAGGTTGTGGTGAGACAGCGGGCGGCTTTCGGCCGCCACGATGAACATGGTGCTGCCGTACATGAGCATGGTGGACCCCGGGGCCGAGGCACCCACGCTCACCGACTCCGCCCAGGCATCGATGGTGCCGGCAACCACTGCCGTACCCATCTCTAACCCCGTCTCGGCCGCCGCCTCTTCGGTCAGCGAACCAACCACTTCGGAGGGCCACACAAGGCGGGGAAGCCTCAACCCAGATGCAACCTCTCCCGCCCAGTCCTCGGCCCAGGACTGGGTGTTGCGGTCGTAGAGGGGCGTGCTCTGGCTTGCGGAGTGGTGGTCCAGGACGTAGCTCCCGGTGAGCCGCCAGGTTAGATACGAACTGGCCATGAAGACCATCTTGGCCTTGGCATAGGTATCGGGCTCGTTGCGAGCCAGCCAGTAGATCTTGGGCCCCGTCGACTGGGTGGTGAGCCGGGAACCGCAGCGTGCCAGGATCTCCTCCTCCCCGAAACGCTTTGTCAGCTCCCCAATCTCTCCAACCGCCCGGGTGTCTACGCCGTAGAGGATCGCCGGCCGGAGCGGTCTCCCCTGTCCGTCTGCGATTGCCACACACGGGCCGATCCCGCTTGCCCCGACCGCCCGGATCCGCTTGCCGCCGATTGCAGAAAGCTCCCTCAGGATCGACAGTGACTCCCCCCACCAGGTGCTGTCCACGTCGTGCTCCACCCAACCCGGATGCGGCATGGAAACCCTGTGCTGGCGTTCCGCCGATGCCAGAAGTTCACCCGATCCGTTGACCAGGGACCCCTTGGTCGAAGCGGTGCCGATGTCGATTCCCAGGAACAGCTCATCACTTGTGGCCACGGCTGCATCCTCGCGCCTCATGCAAGCCCGAGCGACCCCTGGTGCCGACTTTGCCACAAAGACCTGGACAAACACTTTTGCTGAAAGTGCCCAGCCAACAGGACCAAACCGGCTCACCAACCGCTTCGGTAATCCAGTCCCCGTTCCTTTAAATACCCGATATCCAGGAGTTCATCGTGCAGCACGATGACCCATACCCCCAGGGGCAGAAATACCCCTTTGCAGCCGAAGCGGGGGGAGCGGTCGATACCGCTACCCCCACCATTCCGACCAGGAAAGAGCATGCAACGGCTATTGAGGCGGCTACTCGGCGCAGTGCGTTGGTTTTTGCTAAGCGCATCTGCGCCTCCTGTGCTTGTTAGTTGGCTCCGCCCTGATAATGGGCTGAATCTTGGGAGTAGATGGCTCCCGACTGGCAGAGCGTCCAGTATCCGCCTGCGGAGTCAGTCGCTACGCCAACTGTGGGGTAACCAGCCTGTACGTAGGAGTTCCCCGAGGCGGCGTTGAACGCATACGTGTGGTTGCCAGCGGTAGCGACTAGGTAGCCGTTGCCGGATGCGGTAATGCCCACTACACCCGAGGACACGTTGTCATTGGCCGCCAACGGTGACCCCCGCCAGGGAGTCCCGTAGTTGAATACGCTCCCGCCGGAGGCGGCAAGCACGTAGCCGTTAGCGACAGCGGTTACTCCGACGACTGGTGTTGGCAGTGGTCTACTAGCGGTACTCCCAAGCCATCTCAGATGTCACCTCACCCTGCCGCAGACCCTAAAAGCATGTTCCGTTGGGCGTCGTCCAGGCCAACGGTTAGCCGATCAGACCAAAGCTCTAGGTTGGCGTCCCGCATTAGGGCAAGGGCTAAAGATGCTGCGTCCAGTTCTTCCACGTCAGACACTGTGCAGCGTGGTCCAGAACGGGCATTAGCGATTCTACGCACGGCCAATACCGCGGTATCATGGCGTCGTGTCGGGCCGCCACGTCATATCTGTCCTTTTTCCACTAATGAAGCCGAGGACCTCCGTTGCGCATCTCTTGTCCTCGGGCAGTCGATGGCCGATATTATCAGGGAGGCTTTTCGGGAGAATATGTCGTTCTACCAAACAACCACGTCTTTTCGGGAGGCCCTTGCTGCCCGCTTGGAGTCACTGAGAGAGTTCAATGAGCGCGTCAAGGACTAGACGGGGTGCCTTGCGAGCCACCGAGTTGTCTGAGAGGGTGTCGCAATGCCTAGCCGCAGGTAGCGAGCAAGATGCGTGGCGCTTATTGCTCCAGTTTGTGGACGATTTTCGTGGATCGGCCATCACAGGGAAGATCTTCCTTACCAAGGAAGCCCCCGGTTTGATAGGGGATTCCCGTTATGACGCTGCCATTGCCGCATTGGTCGAACATCTCTGTTCCGAATCGGACATTCCCATTCCCGACTGGACTGGGCTACCTGGGAGATTTTTCGAACCCTGGTGGTTCCCTGCTGGATTGCCGGCCTTAGAGGCTTCGGCCCTCCGCGATAGTCCCATCTCCTTCAAGAGGCACGGTGTTTTCATCACGGCGAGGGCTCTGTTCCGTGTCTGAGTTGTTGGGACGCGAAGCGATCCTTGCCGCCTTCGAAAAGCTGGATTCGGAGTTATCCCGGCGCAAAGTGCGGGCTGATCTCTTTGTTGTCGGTGGAGCGGCCATCGCTCTCGCATATAGGAACGAACGCCGTACTAGGGGCGTTGATGCTGTGTTTGATAACCGCGGGAGGTTTATGAGGCGGCCCGCACTGTGGCCCGCAGGCTTCGACTTCCGAACGACTGGTTGAACGACGCAGTCAGGGATTATCTAATTGGTGCAGATAGAGAGGCGACTGTCGTTTACGAAGGACGGTCTCTCCAAGTAGCCGTCGCTTCACCGGAGTATGTCTTAGCGATGAAGCTCCTGTCGGCTAGGCCCAATACTCATAACTTAGAGTTGCACCTGTGGTATTCTTCCGTGGATGCCACGGGCGGGACAGGTACGGGTCGCCGGGGGTGAGCGG
>JAKAOS010000029.1 GCA_021823165.1 Actinomycetes bacterium
ACGCAACGGTACCGCCGGGACGGCAGACCCGCCGCATCTCCATCAGTGCGGCTATGGGGTCCGAAAGATGCTGGAGAACCTGATGAGCATGGATGACATCGAAGCGGCCATTGTCAAAGGGAAGCTCGTAGACATCCCCCACCTCAAAGAAAAGATTTGACCGGCTTTTCGCAGCGGGCAGCGCCCGGGCCTGTTCGACGATCCCAGCATCTGAATCAAGCCCGATCACCGAGCCATCCGAAAGCCGCTCGGCAAACCCGATCGTGATGGTGCCCGGTCCACACCCGACATCGAGCATGTCCGCATCGGGCCGGAGACGATCCAGCAGGTAGGCGGCAGAGTTCTCCACGGTGCGCCGGCGATGAGATCGCAGGACCGCTTCGTGGAAGCCGTGGAGATAACGGTGATTGGCTGGAGACTCTTTCATTTCCCCATGTTCTGCCCTTCCACTCCGATAAGCAAAGAAGATGATGGGGTATTCGTCATAACATTCCTTATGGCCACTACCGAACTGCTGCGCACCTTCCTAGCCATCTACCGAGCGAACTCGTTGACCGACGCAGCCTGGCACCGGGGAATAAGCCAACCTGCGGTGAGCCAGCACCTTGCGGCCCTGGAGCGGCAGATAGGAACTCGGCTGTTTGTCCGGGGCCCAAGTGGCGTCACACCGACCCAGCGGGCACGGGAGCTTTACTCCCAGGTGACCGAGCCCCTGGACGCACTGGAGGAGGTCCTGTGCAGTCTGGGGAGAAAGGAATCCGAGGCCCTTGCGCCGCCGCTGCGATTCGGCTCCAGCCCCGAGTATTTCAGCACCGAGATCCTGCCTCTCGTTGCACAGGACGGGTTATCGGTGACCGCGATATTCGAAAGCGACGAGGAACTCTTGAAGCTGGTAGATCGAGGTGAGATCGATTTGGCCGTGACGAGCACCAGACCGTCGCTGCGCTCTTTCCGCTCCCTCGAGATCGGCTCCAAGAGCTTCACCCTCGTAATCGCTCCAAGAGTCGCCCCCAACCCCCCGCTTCGCTCTCTTGAAGAACTTGCCGAGTGGCTCCCGGGGCAGCCGTGGGCCTCCTACAGCCTGGAGCTGCCCATCACCCGTCGGTTCTGGCACACGGTGCTCAACCAGCCCTTCTCCTCGCGACCCCACCTGGTCGCCCCCGACCTGCGCACTGTAGTCAGGGCGGTGGAACTGGGCATAGGGGCGAGCCTGCTACCAACCTTTGTCTGCGCCGAGCCCCTGGCCGAAAGAAGGGTGGTCGAACCCTTCCCGGTGGCACACCTCGTCGAGAAGGAGCCTTGGTTCGCCTGCATGAGGTTGGGTGAGTCCCGGCGCTCCGTGGCGGCTGTCGTGGCAGCTCTGGGGGCGCTGGCAGCCAGAAAAGAGGACAGCCCTCAAAGCTAAACTCCCTTGCCATCGCCTTGGTCCGGCGGTCGGCAATGGCCGAGGGGAACGATCCATGAGGTGGATAGCCAACCGGTGCCCTGGGCGAAAGAGGGTGGCTATGAATCTCTGGTGCTGTGCAACATTTCCAGCCGCTCGAGCACCCCAGCCATCGTGCGCTATTGGTCGCGAGTGGCGAAAAGGTCCACCGACACGCTCCGGGAGACCCCAAGGATTTGACTGCGTTCAGCCAAGCTGGCTCGGCTTCGCGACGAAGGGGCGGCTGGAGCTTTGCAAAAAGAGATATCCACTCCTCTGCGCTCTGGGATGCGAATCCGGCCCCTGGCACCTGGGGTCCTGTGAGCGAAGACGCGATATCTCCATCCACGGATTTGGCAAACCTCGGTGGTCCGGATGCCATAACCACTCCCAGACTCGGCGAGCGGCCCCGGCGAGATCCAGTCTCGGGTGGTCCTGGCGCAAGGCGGCAACCACGGCTAGCTAGTTGTCCCTGGCACGCGCCAAAAGCCAGCAATAAGGGCATGCAGAGCAGGGGCGAGCAAAGGGCCATGGTGGCTATCTTCCGGTTCCGCTCTGGCCGCGTGGATGGGCATGGCAGGTGTGAAACAACCACGGCCTTTGGCATGTCTTGATTTTCTCGAAACCGCCCCATCGGTTCTCAGCTGCGTTGGGGAAAAGAGGCTACAGCGCCTAGGCCCATCAGGACGGGTCGTGGCCCACCAGCAACAATCGCCGCCGGTGTTCGTAGAGGCCGTCGAAGACCAAAGCGCCCACCTCCATGAGTTCGTGATCGGGTAGAACAAAGGACAACCCACGGGTGACCGCGTCAAGGCCCGATGCTTCTGGGGCATCGAAGCGGCAATCACCAAGGTCTGCCTCATGCACGATCCTTGCGAGATCCCATAGCACGGGGTCCTCCAGGTCGTAATGGCGGAGCATGGTTTCAAAGCTGCAGTCCGGCCCATGGTGAGACAGCTCCACCCCCGGGACGTCGAATGGGATTGCGTCGCTCGGTATCTCCGAGCGGCCCTCAACAAAGCAAAACTCCGCATTGGCGTCGATGAACCGGCGGATGAGCCAGCCACAGGCGACGCGGTCGATATGGCAATGAGCCCGCGTGACCCAGCGCATCAGGCCTGCTCGGACTTGGCAGACATTGCTCCGGTGTCGCCGTCGGCACTGCTTCGGTGCGGAATATCAGCCAGGCCGAGCGCCTCAATCGCCTCCACGGCACGTTCCCGTGCCGGCGGCGATGCGTAGTCCCGCTGACGGACCTGCTCCAGCTGCCTGCGCAGGCGTGCGCGGGCCCGCTCCCGCTCCGCCCCGGTGGCGTGTGAGGCTTGGTCGGCCTCTAGGACCAACGCCTCATACTCCGCCTGCCTCTCATCAGCCATCTGTGCCATGAGCATCACCGAAGCCTCCGTCGCCGTAGGGTGGCCGATCCATACCGTGGCCTCGCCACCCGCTTCGACAATTCCTGCCGCAAGCCACTCGAACTGTTCTTCGCTGCGCGCCGTTCGCGGAAGCATTGCGACGCTGTCCGCCGGCCGGATCGCCCCAAGCTGCCGAAGCCGGCGCCAAAGGCCAATGCGAGGCGTCGATGGCTCCCTGGGCAGGTGGTAGACGAGCATGACCCACGAGCGGTCCCCATTCACCCTGCGAAGCCTAACCTTAAGGTTGTGCCATGATGCAACCATGGTTACACTCCCTTCAGCCTCCGCCGCCAGACAGCACAAGAGAGGACGAGACCCTTGGGCTTCACAGTGATGGCAACAATCGAGTGTTTTACAAGAGGATGCAGGCCCAGGCCGGCCACACGCCCCAGTCGGCAACCGCATAGCGTTGTTCTTCAGCCTTTGGATCCGGTACTGGGTCAGCACCCCGAAGCCGGCCCATGCCGCACCCGGCCGCTTTTAGCCGCTACGCATGGAAGAGATGCTTTGCCCATCGCCCGTCTCGGCTTGGAGTTGCACCCTTTTTCACTCCATCACGCGGTAGCTCTCGGCCCGGAGGGGGGCGACGTCATCGTCTACGAGGCCAAATCCGCCACCATCGATGCAGGCAACGACAAGTCCCAAAGTGGTCTCACCCAAGGGCCTTTGCAGCGGAACTGTGACAGCTGATGGGTGCCTCCGGAGCTGATTTGGCCAGCCGTAGCTCCCCCCATCGCCAAGACATACGGCGGATTTACTTGGCCCGCTCTGCCCGCGGCCTCGGGTCGGGGTATTTCGCGGTGGTGCTCGGCATCGAACTACATCGACAGGGCCTGTCGGGCATTTCGGCTGGTTTGGTCGTCGCCGCCCTCCTTGCCGGCTCCGCCTTCGCCCTGGTGGGGGTGAAGCGCTTCTCTGACGGCATGGGTCGGCGCCGCTTCTACGTCGGGGGCTTTTTTGTCCAGGCGGCAGTCGCCTTGGTTCTCGTCTTCTCGGCCTGGTGGTGGGTACTTTTGCCCGTCGGCCTCACCGGAGTTCTCTCCACCGAGGTCATCGATTCCGGTCCTTTCGGAGCACTGGAACAGGTCATGCTGGCGACTGCGGTCACAGAGGACCGCCGGCTCCAAAGCTTTTCTCGCTATGGAGCGGTGGGCACAGCCAGTGGAGCCATTGGCGCGCTGGGTGCGGGTCTCATCCAGCTCGCCAGACTCGGCGCAATCACCCGGGCAAGCTATCTCCCGCTCGTAGTATTCGCTCTTTTTGCATCCGTTACGGCGTGGGGATTGTCAGCCGAGGTGGAGAACTCCCCCGCAGACACGGCCCCAGAGCGGCCCCTGACAAAAAGCGCCAGCCAACCCTCCAGTGCCACGCGCCAGATCGTGAATCGCCTCGCAGGCCTGTTCGCCCTCGACTCCTTTGGAGCGGGCTTTACGGTGCAGGCATTTGTGGCCTACTGGCTGGCGGCACGCTTCAACGCAAGTGCCCTGGCAATCGGAACGCTTTTTTTGGGCATCGGCGTGTTGCAGACCATTTCCATGATGGTCGCAGGCCGGCTCGGAAAGCGCTTTGGGCTGCTCCAGACGATGGTATTTACACACCTGCCATCGAACCTCTTCCTTGCTGCCATCGCCTTCGCCCCGAATTTGGTGGTGGCGTCGGTATTGCTCTGCCTCCGGGCTTCGCTGTCCCAGATGGACATCCCCACCCGCAACGCCTATGTGATGGCCCTGGTCCCCCCACAGGATCGAACGCATGCAGCAAGCACAACGAGCATCGCCCGACTGGTGGCTCGTCCCGCTGGCCCCATCCTCGGGGGTGCCGCCCAAACTCTCGCGCTGGGCAGTCCCTTTTTGATATCCGGCACCCTAAAAGCCATTTACGACCTGGCACTTTGGCGATGGTTTCGCAAGGTGCCGCTCACAGGGGAAACAGAACAGCAGGTTGATCCTTCTGCTCAGGCCAAAGGGCCGGTACCTGTGAGAGCAACCTGACCGGCCGGCCCGAAAGCCGGCTCTGGAGGCGCCACACATCTCGGAGCCTCAAGGCCGCCTTGGGCCAACCGAACTTTCGCCGGGTTTTCCACCGAACCAATTCAGGACGGGTCAAGTCAACAATCATCCATCCAAGCCCGCGCTGGCTTGGACCAAGGACAACTCCCTCCTATGCCCTATCCGAAGCCTCCAGGGCATTGGCTCCTGCCCTATGCCGTTGGCTATAGGACGACAGCGCAGTTTGGCCCCAGATGGCAACGATCAGGATCCCGCCCACCGATCCGGTCTCGATGATCGAGTTGATGTTCGCAAGCCCAAAACTGTAGCCAAGAAGGGCAATTACCAGCGTTGCCAACGCCGTCCCAGAGATCGAACCTTCCCCGCCGAATATCGCCGTGCCGCCCAGTACGGCAATAGTGATCGCTTCTATATTCGCGGTCGCTCCGGCATCAGGCCGAGCAGTCAACAGCCGGGACGTGCCGATAACCCCTGCTACACCACTCAGCAGGCCCGCTGCTACATACGCCCAGAAGCGGACACCTCTCACGTTGATGCCGGCCAACCGGGCAGCAACTTCGTTGGTCCCACACAATCGAAGCCGATAACCATAGGCGGCACGGGTGGATGCATACCACAAAAACACCGCCACCGGAATGTAGATTACCAAGAGCTGAAACGGAACTCCCGCGATCGACGACTGACCAATCACGCCGAACGTCGGAGGAAAGCCCGAAATATTTACGCCATTAGCGACGACAAGCGCCAACCCGTCATATGCAAAGAGTGTTGCCAGGGTCACTAGAATGGCAGGAATCCCAAGCACGCAAATGAAGAATCCATTTGTGGCACCAAGGATGCTCCCCATCACCAACGCCCCGACGCTCGCAGTCCATACTCCATAATGAGCCTGAAACATTGCACCCAGCACGGTCTGCGAAAGCGCGTACATGGCCCCAACCGACAGATCGATTCCGCCACCGCCACCCAGGATGACCAAGGTCTCTCCAAAGGCCATCAGCCCGACTTCGACGCCAAATACGCTCATGCCTGCCAGGTTGGACGGCTGCAGCACCTCCGGAGTCAAAATGGAGCTGCCCACCACGACGGCCAGCAGAATCGCAACTAATACGCCATACCGAGACGCCATCTCCCAATAAGTTTGCCTCGATGAGGCGTAGGGAAACCTGATACCCCGCATCATCGCTGGCTCTTCTTGGCCAATCCAACCGAAACCGCAACCAAAATTATCCCCCCCAACACGACGCCCTGCCAAAACGGTTGGACACGGTAAAGGACTACAGCATCCTGAACAAGTTCGACCAACACTGCGCCCAACACGCTCCCCATGACACTGCCCGTGCCCCCAAGGATGCTCGTACCTCCGACAACTACCGCAGCAATAACGCTCAGTTCGAAGCCACTTCCGGTATTGGCTTGAACAAGCGTGCTCTGACCAAGGGTCATCATTGCGGCGATAGCCGTTAGCACACCAAGGGAGCAGTAGGCGAACATGATTGCCCGCTGAACGGGCAATCCAGAGACTCTAGCAGCCTCATTGTTGCTGCCTATAGCATATATCACTCTGCCGATATGCCGCTTGCGTGAAATGTAACTGAACAGCAATACGACGGCAATTGCAAACACAAACGAATACGGTAGAAATCCGAGTCCGTCCAAGACGGTCAACGACGTGAGCGATAGGGGGATACTAGAAATCCAGTTCCCTCCGAGCAATGCAAACACCATGGAACGCCAAATTGACAGCATTCCTAGCGTAACGATGATGGGCGGTAGTCGCAGTTTCGTGATGAGAGTCCCGTTGACAACTCCGCCAAGCCCCCCTACCACGGCCGCCACACCCAACACCACGATTACTGGCACGTTGTGTTCGAATAGCATCCCTGCCACAACCGCCACTAGACCGAGTAACGACCCAATTGAGACATCGATACCGGCGCTGGCAATGACAAGGGTCATGCCTGCGCCAGGGAGCGCGATAGTTGCGATATCGACTAGCAGTGCCCTCAAATTCGTTACTCTCAGAAAAGCACCGGCCGTGGTCATTGACAAGACGACTATGCCTAGCACTTCAAATAGGGCGAGGCTCCATTCATACCCCATGCTCATACTGATGCGGCGGGCATTTTGCGCGCGACCCGCCTCGGCGGCAACCGCCGTCACGGGTTTACTTCCTTTTGATTTTCCATTCCTGGCCAGCCTGTGGATTCTGATACGGGGTACTGGTCGGAATCGAGGCCTTGGTCGCCATCTGCGACTTGGCCCTCCCCGACTGTTCCAACCGCGTGTCCGACTAACTCCTCTGGCGCCACCTCGGAAGGCCGAGCTATCTCCTTGACCACTTTGCCATCTCGCAAGACCACTATTCGGTCCGAGACTGCCAGGATCTCGGGTAGGTCTGAAGAAATGACCACTACCGCCGTTCCGGCTCGGGCAATTTCCCTGATGAGCCGGTGGAACTCGTCCTTGGTTCCGACATCGACACCTCGCGTGGGCTCGTCCACGATCAGGGCCTTGGGTTGCTCTGCAAGCCAACGCGCCAGCATCACCTTCTGCTGTCCTCCTCCAGACAATGACGTGATCGGGTCACTCAGGTCTCGAAGCTTTATCGTGAACGAGTCCTGGAAGCGCTTTGCAACCTCGAAGAGCGCGCTCCGGCGCACCTGATGGAACCGGCCTATCAGTCGGCGCAAGATGACTGCTGTCGCATTGACCGCGATCGACTGGCTGGCAAAGATCCCCTGCGACTTGCGATCCTCGGGCACGTAACCGATTCCGAGTTCGATGGCGCCTCGCGGCGATGACGGCGAGACCTCATTGCCTTGCAACAAAATTGTTCCCGAGGTTGGCGGCATCGCACCGAACACTCCCAGCGCCATCTCGGTGCGACCGGACCCGACCTGTCCATAGAAGCCAAGAACCTCACCGGAACGCACTTTCCAGCTGATGTCTCGGTATATCGGCTCGAGAGTGAGACCGCGGACCTCGAAAACGACCTCGTTGTTCGTCAACTCTGCGGCTGTGGTGACATGTTTGACGAACGTTCGGCTCCGTACCCCGGAAATGAGATGAAGCAACTCTCCGATGTCGATGGCACCCGCCTGCATTTTCCCCACGACCGCGCCGTCGGTCAGAACAGTTACGGCATCCACCAGTCCCTCCAGCTCCTCCAGCCTGTGGGAGATGTAGACGATTGCTCTATCGGAATCCCGCAACCGGCGCATGATTTCGAACAGGTGCTCGCTCTCGGTTGCTGACAGAATGGAGGTTGGCTCATCCAGTATCAGGAGCTTTGCGTCTCGAATCAGGGCCTCAGCAATGAGAGCCAGCTGTTGATGTCCCAGCCTTAGATCCCTCATCCGAGCGGACAGCACGGAGGAGGGGAGCCCGAGTTCATCCAGCACCGGCTCCGCTCGTCGCCTCATGGCCCTGCTGTCGAGCGAGCCAAACCGATTCCGCATCGGGGCTCCCATGAACAGGTTTTCCAAGACGGTCATCTCCGGATAGACCATCGGCTCCTGGTGGACGGCGGCGAATCCAAGCGACCGGGCTGCGGCTGGGCTTTCGACCTCGACAGCCTCACCGTCGACGAGCATCGTCCCCTGATCAGGCCGAAGTACTCCCATGATCGTCTTGATCAGGGTGGATTTTCCCGCTCCGTTCTCACCTGCGATGCAATGAATCTGCCCTGCAGATACCTGAAAGTCCACGTCCCTCAGCGCTTTGACGCCCCCGAAGGACTTGCTAATACCCTGCAGACTTAGGAAGGGGGCGCCTTCCGGCGCTCCCTTCCCTCCAAGGCCGTCACTCATAACACTGCCCTTGGTTCCACTAGCGGAGGTCAAAAGTTCAGGTTGACGTTCGACTTATCGATGATCAGCGGAGGCCCCAGGAGCAACATGTGCCTCGCTGCATCGTAGGTAATCTTCTGTGGAAGCCCCGGCACCGTGTTGGTCGCCGAGAACGGGTGGTGCTCCAGCACCTGCAAGACACCCCAGTAGGTCAGGTAGCCCAGATCAGTGGGGTTCCAGAGCACCACTTTCTTTACCAGTCCACTCTGGATCTCAGGCCGGATTGAGTTTGGGTCTGTTTCACCGGTAACGGCGATCTGGCCCTTCTTTCCAGCCTGCAGCACGGCTTGGGCCAGCCCGGGGACGTTCGTCGACGCAACGCCAATCATCCCTTTGAGGTTCGGATACGCGGCAATCAGCCTGCTCCCTACCTGGACCGAACCAGAGACGCTCTCACCCGCATACTGGACAGGCAACACGTGTAGGTTGGGGTACTTCTTGAGACGCTGCTGCATATAGCTAATCCAGGTATTCAAGTTCGTCGCCGTAGACCCTGCAGAAACAATTGCAACGTCGCCACTTCCATGAATTTCACTGGCCAAAATATCTGCAGCTGCATAACCAATTGCTTTTGACCTGGCCTGCTCTACCCAGAGCTTGCTATTTGAACAGCTTACATTGGAGTCAGATGCATAGAACATCACATTGGCAGATGCAGCTTTGGTGACGAGCGGACATAACGCCGTAGGGCTATTAGCCGATACACCTACTGCGCTCACATGCTGAGCAATCAGCGTCTTCACAACCTCCGCCTGACCCGACACCGACGCGGTCGTTGGGCCTTCATATATCACCTGGCCACCAAAGCGCTTCGCCGCTGATTTCATCCCTTGGTCCATCGCGGTGAAGTACGGGATGCCGACCAGCTTCGGCACGAATGCAACCTTATATCCCGAGGTAGCGCCTGAGCTGGGAGAGCTAGTGCTGCTTGAGTTCGAAGCCCCCGTCCCACTGCTTCCACATGCCGCAGCAGTCAGGGCCAGCGTAAAGGCGGCTCCCAAGCCGCTGGCCTTTTTAGCAAGTTTCATTTCACCAATGCTCCTTTAGTTCATCACGCTTTTGCGCTAATGTTGCCCAGCACTCAGACGCTCAGACATATATGCGTGCGCCTTCCGTGCCAAGTCATCCCCGTCGGTCCATAGGTTTCTCCATATGGCGAGCCTGTTGGATAAATCCGGTGACAATACTGCCCGTGAAAATGACTCGAAGGTTATTTTTCCTTCGTAGTTTGCGCCATGGAGAGCTGTAAACAGACCATCCAGATCTACGGAACCAGTCCCAAGATACCCTCTATGCGACTCACCAATATGGACATAGCCGAGATGTTTGCCGCAGTCGCTCACCGCCTGTGCAAACGATATCTCCTCTAGATTGGCATGATAACTATCTAGATGTACAACTATGTTCTGAAGACCAACCTCCTCTATCACTTCGACAGCTTGCCTACACGTATTGATAATGTTCGACTCATACCGATTGACTGCTTCCAACCCAAGGACCACCCCCCTGTCTGCCGCTTGCATGGCCAGCCTGCGCAGGCAGGACACCATGGCATCCCGGCCAGCGGCTTCAGGAGGCCTGTCATACTTCCCAAGCGCGCTGTAGATGACGCCGCCGAGGAATGAGCCACCCAGACCAGCCGCCACCTCGATTGCCGATCGGAGCCGAGCTTCCCCCCGACTGACTATTGCCGAATCCGTGCTCGAGATGTCAGCATCGAAATCAAGCCCCAACGAGCACACACCAACCAACCCGTGATCTTGGAGAATGAGGCGAAGCTCGTCGGCATTGACGGCCTCTGTCTCGAAAACGGGTAGTTCCAGTACGTCGAAGCCACAGCCAGCGGCGCGCCGCGCAGCTATCTCGCAACTCTCTGGCTTGAGATCACCAACAAAGACAGCGGCGTGGATCCCAAGTGGATTGATCGTCTTCATCGGAGAAACGCCTGGGGAAGCCCACCGTCTACGGGAACCAAAAGGCCGGTCGTAGCCGGGAGAGAATTGCCCACCAAAACAAGCACCGCTGCCGCGACGTGTTCGGGAAGGACCTCTCTTTTCAGCACGGTTCGCCCGGCGTAGTACTGGCCGAGGTCTTCCTCGGCGACTCCATACGCTGCCGCCCTCTCGGCCCCCCAACCTCCGGCAAATATGCCCGAGCCGCGGACGACACCATCAGGATTAACTCCATTTACCCTCACTTTGTACTCGCCCAGTTCCGCTGCGAGGAGCCGTACTTGATGAGCCTGCGCCGCTTTGGCCGAAGAATAGGCCACGTTTTTGGGTCCAGCGACGACCGCATTCTTACTGACGATGTAGACAATGTCTCCACCTAATTCCTGCTCGCGGAACAAGCGTGCTGCTTCACGGGATACAAGGAATGCACCTTTAGCCATGACGTCGAACTGAAGATCCCATACTTCAGAGGATGTATCTAACAGCGGTGCAGCACGAGACAGCCCAGCATTGTTTACTACGATGTCAAGGCCTCCAAATGCCATGCAACCTGCATCTATTAAGGCTCGAATCGACTCTTCACTTCTTACGTCAGCTTGGGTTGCTACGCATGAGTTTGGACCTCCAAGCTGTTTGGCCAACTCTTTCGCACCTTCGGTATTGAGATCGCCAATGACCACGCAAGCGCCTTCTTTGGACAGCGCCTCGCAGGTAGCGCGCCCGATTCCGGAAGCGCCTCCGGTAACGAGTGCAATCTTTCCCGTAAGGGGTTTTGCCTTTGGTTGTAGTTTTAGTTTTCGTTCTTCTAGCTCCCAGTACTCAACGCGAAACTTTTCATGTTCGGAGACCGGTGCATAGGTGGAGATCGCTTCGGCGCCACGCATTGCGTTGATGGCGTTCACATAGAACTCGCCTGCAATCCGAGCCGTTTTTTTATCTTTGCCAAAGGAATACATGCCGATCCCGGGAACCAGAACTATGGCGGGATCAGCCCCACGCATTGCCGGAGACTCCGGCGATGCATAGCGCTTGTAGTATTCCTCGTATTCCACTCGATACTGCCGGTGCAGCTCCCGACTTCGAGCCGCTACCTCCTCCAAGGGTACTCCAGGAGCCGTATCAAGCATCAGGGGTCTGATCTTTGTGCGTAGGAAATGATCAGGGCATGAGGTTCCCAGTGGAACAAGGCGATCTGTCGCCTCCCGGGCCAGGAAATCGAGAATTATGTCGTCATCCCGGAAATGGCCAATCACCTGAGAATCGGTCGATGCCAGACCTCGAAGCAGGGGTGCAAGCCTGGCGGCCCGGGCGCGCCTTTCTGCGTCGGCCAACGGTCCTCGGTCCGAACGCAGCCGTCCGAATGGCTCCACTCGCCCGTTACGGGCGATGAACTCCGAAGCTTGGGAAATGAGGCGCAACGACCTCTCTTCGCATTCTTCGCTTGTCGCTCCCCAGGCGGTTAGGCCATGCCCGCCCAGCACTACACCCTCGCTGTCGGGATTTGAGTCCACAATCTGAGCGATGAGCTGTCCGAGGGCCCAACCCGGCCGGATCCAAGGGACCCAGCTGACTCGCCCACCGAAGCACTCTTGGACCAGCCGCTCTCCATCAGCAGCTGCAGCGAAGGCAATAACACTGTCCGGGTGCAGGTGGTCTACATGCGATGCTGCCACCAGGCCGTGCATCGGAGTATCAATTGATGGCGCCGCCCCGCCATGGCCGAAGGCGCAGAATGGCATCAGGCCCACCATCTCGTCGTCATGGTCCGGACCCAGGTAAGCCGCATCAAGCCTTACAAGGCGCTCCCGCTCCAGGATCGCAAGGCCGTCGAATTGAAGCGTCCCCAGATCTCCTCCGGACCCTTTTACGTAGAGCAGTTCCGCGTCCTCTTTTGTGGCCGGATGGGGTTGCAGGACTTTGCACGAGGAGTTGCCGCCGCCGTAGTTGGTTACAGTTCGATCCGAGCCGAGGCGGTTCGCGCGGTCCAGCATGGCTGCCACCTCTGCCGGAGTACCTGCAGGCACATCGGCACGCCGATTGGTGGCCATCACGCCCCCCATCCAGCGACTTGGCCGGTGGCGCGCTCTGCCGTGATGCGCTTTTGATAATCGCTGGACCAATAGGCGCGCAGCGGATCCTTCTGTAAACCCATTTCCTCGCGCATCTCACCAAGAAGTGGGCGCACATCGTGGCTGAAGGCATCCATCAGAACCTCATGCGCCGCCAGCACGTCGCCTCGCCCCTGTGCCTCTGAGAGCGCTCCCCTGTCGACAAGAAGGGCCTTGGCTGTAGCTTCTTGTACATTCATTATCGAGCGAATGACGGCCGGTACTTTTGGCTCAATGTTGTGGCACTGGTCGAGCATGAAGGCGACATCGCCGTTGAGAGCTGATCCTGCGACTACCTCATTCATAATTCTGAAAAGGCCAAACGGGTCAGCCGACCCGACCATTAAATCATCGTCTGCGTAGTAACGGCTGTTGAAATGAAATCCGCCGAGACGCTCTGCACGCAGCAACACCGCAACGATCATTTCAATATTTGTGCCCGGTGCATGGTGACCCGTATCAACCAGCACTTTTGCTCTTGGCCCAAGGGCCAAGCAGTGCACCAAGGAGGTTCCCCAATCAGGCACATCGGTATGGTAAAAGGCCGGTTCGAAGAATTTGTACTCTAGCAACAGGGTCATGGTTTCGGGAAGTGCCGAGTACACGGTGGCGAGCGATTCTGCAAGCCGGTCTTGACGAGACCGTATAGAGTCTTGGCCTACGTAGTTGCTTCCGTCGGCAAACCACAACGAGAGATGCCCAGATTTAGTCTCTTTGGCAATATCTATGCAGTCAAGAATATGGTTGACTGCTTTTTGGCGCACCTTTTCAGAAGGATTGCAAACGCTACCCAGTCGATATTCGTCTTCTTGGAATACGTTTGGGTTGATGGCGCCAATTGCGATGTTGTTTTCTTCGGCGTAGGTGGCCAGTTTGGAATAGTCGTCTACTTGATCCCACGGGATGTGAATTGCGATGCTCGGTGCTACGCCCGTCAAGCGATGAACCATTGCAGCATCATCGATCTTCTCATACGGTGTCCGCGCAACTCCATTGCCATGGAATACCTTGAATCTGGTGCCGGTATTCCCATAGGCCCATGAGGGGGTTTCGATGCTCTGAAGGGCTAGTTGCGCCTTTATGGTGTCTATCTCGCTTGGCATTATTGCTTACTCTCCCGTCCGGCAGCGGTGAACCGAGCTCGTCGCGCGACTTCGTCTTCGCGCTCTTGCAAACTGCCTGCTTCAATGGGATCCAAATAATGCGGATCTCCGAAAGCACGGGCCACCAGCCGTGCTCGGGCAGCCTTTACGGCCATGGTGCTAACTGCATCCACCTCCTGGGCCGAGCCACCCAGGGCCACGATCCCATGATTGGCTAGGATCATGAGTCTTGGATAGCTGTTATGGATCTCCGTGTAGGCACTGATGGCAGCCCCTACTCCCCGGGCAAGTTCGAGTCCGGGCCGCATATAGGGAATCCACACCGGCTCGCCTACCGTCACGGCCTCGTCGGGGAAGAGAGGCGAAAGCCACATGCGCTCATTCTCCAGCACCGAAGCTAGGCCGACTACGACGGTTGGGTGAGTGTGGGCCACCCATGAGGCGCCCGTTTCCCAGATGACTGCCACATGCATCAGGGTCTCAATGGAGGCGCGTCGTTCGTTTGCCGGGTCCGAGTCGTCTCTTAGGCAGCGTTCGAGTTCCCTCTGGGTGAGATTGGGCCGATGCAGAATCTCGACCGCCCGCTCCACATCCACCACGACAAAATCCTGTGCAGTAACGTCGCTCATCTGTGCGCCGCTTGCCTTGATCACCAGCCCCTCGTCGGTGAGAACCGACGTGTTGCCCTCGGCCACACAAACCATGTCCCGTGCCGGTTCGCCCAGCCGTTTGGTAAGTCTCACCAACTCGGCTGGCACCAAAGCGGGAGCGTGACGAACTATTGGGCGGTCTTTCACCGGCCCACTTTCGGCTGGTAGATGCCCTGAGAGACCCCCAGGTTTGAACACCTGTGACACCTATTCGGCTTGCTCTGACTTTTGGAGGAAGGCCGCGGCGAGTCCTGCTGGTTACACATGAGCTACCTCGTGGCCGAAAGGGCCCGCAGCCGTGAGGAGGGCGAATCGTTCGAAGTGCTCCTGCCACAGCGCCCTGTCTTGTGGTTCATAGACGGTTTGTCTGCAGGATGTCCGAAGCACCTGCCGAGCCTCTGTTAGGCCGTCCAGATCTCCCAGGGCCATCAGCTGCACCAGCAGGTTCCCAGTCGAGGCAGCCTCGACCAGCCCCGCATGAACCGGTAGTCCGGTGAGATTTGCCGTCAGCCGGTTGAGAAGGCTGTTTTGAGCGCCTCCGCCGACCACGTAAATCCGCTTGAGGGGCTTGCCAATAACAGCCCCAATCTGCTCGACCGACACTCGGTATCGCAGCGCAAGCCCTTCCAGGATGCAACGAGTCAGCTGGCCGGGATCTGCAGGGATGCCCTGGCCAGTGTCCCGGCAGTATTGCCTGATCCGTGCCGGCATGTCGCCCGGCCGCAAAAACTCCGGCCGGTTGACATCGATGATGGCTGTCCTCGCCGGTGACTCGGCAGCGAGCTCCACAAGCGTGTGGTAGTCCAGATCTGTTCCCTGCCGAGCCATTTGCCTGCGGCATTCCTGAAGGATCCATAGCCCGGTTACGTTCCCAAGCAGGCGGATCGTTCCCCTGGCTCCTCCCTCGTTGCTCAAATTGGCGGCTTGCGCGGCGGGCCCGCTTATGGGCTCGGGCAACTCGACCCCTACTAGGGACCATGTGCCAGAGGAGATGTAGCAGTCAGCCTCCTCTTCCAACGGCGTGGCCACTACTGCGCTCGCAGTGTCATGGCTGGCGGGAGCGATGACCAAGGTGTCCCGCAGATTCTTTCCCGTCGCCAGCGACGAGTGGAGCCGTCCGAGAACCGTCCCGGAATCCACCACCTCTGGAAGCAAATCCGTGCGGATGCCCAGGTCGGACAGGAGCGTTGTCGCCCATCTGCGGCCACGGACATCATAGGCTCCCGTCGTAGTCACGTCGGAAAACTCAGCAACGGCGGCACCCGAGAGGTAGTTGTGCACCAGGTCGGGGATCATCAGGATCCGGTCGGCACCCGTTGGAACCCCTGACGAGCGTGACTCCGCGAGCCACTGAAAGATGGAGTTGATCTCCATCAGCTGAATGCCGGTGTCTTGGTAGAGGCGATCGCGGCCAACCAAGCGCTCCGCCAGCTCAAGGCACCCCGAGGTGCGCGAATCCCGGTAACAGACGGGGTCGGCAAGGCGCCTACCAGCTGCGCTGAGATAGCCATAGTCGAGACCCCACGCATCGGCACCTACGGAGTCGATTTTCGCCGCAGAACCCGAACACTGCAGACCTTGTTGGACCTGGTAGAGAAGATCAGCAAAGTTCCACTGCAAGCGGGCTCCGATAACCTTGGTACGGGTCTGGAAGCGATGTATCACGTGGCTTTCGAGTCGCTCGCCATCAAAGGTTCCAAGAACCACCCGGCCGCTCTCGGCACCAAGATCCACCGCCACGCACGTTCGCGACGCTTTCACCCCGAGCCCTCCGGAGGCAGCGAGACGCATTCGACCTTGACCCCAAGTGCTCGCCATTTGTCCGCGACGTCCTCGGGCATCCCACTATCGGTGATCAATTGCGTAACCTGCATGCTTGGAACAAATGGATGAAGGGCAAACCTGGAGACTTTGGTTGAATCAAATAACCCATATACCTGCTTGCATGCAGTTGCGAGTTCTCGTTTTGCCACGGCCTCTTCTACGCTCAACTCAAGCAGGCCATGCTCCACGCTGAGGGATAGGAGCCCAAAGAACCCCAGCTTCACCTCGCCAAGAGATGAGACGCTGTTTCCAAACGCTCCAACCAACGATCGCGAGGACCTCCTTACGGAGCCGCCCGGAAGGATCACGGTTATTGAGCTTGAATCACTGAGGACTTCTGAAGCACGCAAGCCGTTGGTAATGACCACAAGGCCCCGGCGCGAGCGCAACTCAAGGGCCAGGTAATAGCACGTCGTACTGCTGTCTAGAACCACGACGTCACCATCTTTGACATAAGCAGATGCAGCCCGCGCCAAGGCTTGCTTCACGCAAACCATATGGCGCAACCGCATCTCAAAGCTGCCTTCATCTGCGCTTTCATAACGTACCGCTCCCCCGCGAACACGTATAAGAAGTCGGCGCCTCTCAAGGGAGTCAAGGTCTTTGCGTATGGTCACCGGTGACACACCAAAGAGTGTGCTCAACTCCTCGACGGTCACCCCCGTGCGCTCGTCGAGCAGACGCAGCACAGACTGCTGTCGGTCATACTCCGCTATACCGGGCAATGTATAACCCCCCTTTTTGCCCTGCCAGAAGTGGAGCACGAGCGTCGGCAAATGTCAAGACATACGTCATATTTCGTAAGTGCCAGGCGTTTTTACGAAAGCCATTTACTTTCGAAATGCGTTGTGTCGAAGCTTTCGACGTCCTTTGGGGTTGTATGCGCTTTCGTCGACAAAGGCTGGTCGGGGTGCCCGGTCGGACTCAAAGGCTGTCGGGCACAAGAGCCTCCGGACGGGCCGGGAACTGCTTTTTCGGTTTGCCCCCCCTACCGGCGGTGAGGGAGGGCTGAGCGGAAAACGTAAACCGCGGCGAACGCCACTGCCGTGCACAGCGTGTCCGCTCTGTCTCTCATCCCGCTGTGATTAGGTCTCCAGGGCCCTGAAAGTCATCTACGCCATGGGAGCCTTGTTGCGATTCTGCAAGGAGCCTCCGCTGCCGGCTGGGCTCAGGCATTGCCGCTCGGTATCTCGAGAGCTTGTTCGAGCGGCGTTTCACTGTTCGTGTCGCAACTGCCGCCTCATTGCCTGGGACCAAGGCTCGCCTTTTGGTTCAAGTTGCATCGAGCAAAGCATCGAGGAGCACCGCTTTGTGCGTAGCGCGCGCTTTCCGTTCCGCAGCTTCCCTGGTTGCTGCGACGCGGTTGGGTTGGGAGTAATGCCACCACGGCAAGTCCCTGGTTCCCGGCATCCAACGCCAAAGCGGCTACCAGCGCGGTGCCGGCCCCCTTTGTAACCAGAGCCACGACCGCATCCCACACCTCCACCTGGTGACAGCTTGGGGGATGACGGCTTGAGAAGCCAGGACGGTCCCTGGCATATTGAGCGTGCAACGTGCCGAGAGCAACCCCGGGGCGGCCGCGCTGGTCTGTGTGCTGTTCGAGTGTGCTGTGTGCTGTGTGCTGTTCGAGTGTTCTGTGTGCTGTTCGAGTGTTCTGTCATTGGTTGGCACCAG
>JAKAOS010000030.1 GCA_021823165.1 Actinomycetes bacterium
TCCGATCTGGACGGCGCCAGCTACGGCGCCTCCCACTTCCTCGAGCATCTTGCATTCAAGGGGACCGCCCGGCGTTCCGGCCCCGAGATTGCACGATCGATGGACCAAAGGGGCGGCGAGATGAATGCCTTCACCGCCCAGGAACACACCGTCTTCTACCTCCGGCTCTTGGGTGAGGCGCTGGACTTCGGCATCGATCTTTTGTGTGACATCATCACAGAACCCGCCCTGGCGACCTCGGATATCGACCTCGAGCGGGACGTGATCCTGGACGAGATCCTCATGCACGCCGACGACCCCGCCGATGTGGTTGCCGAGGCGGCCTCCTCGGCCCTCTTTGGGGCTCATCCGCTGGGGCGGGACGTGCTGGGCACGGCGGAAAGCATCGCCGGGATGGACCCGGGCTCGATAAGGGGGTTTTTCGGCACCCACTACAGGCCGACGAACATGGTCTTTGCCGCAGCGGGAGCCCTGAACCACGACCAGGTGCTGGCCGGGCTGGAACCTTGGATGGGCCATGGTGGGGGACAACGGCCCCGCCGGGAGCCGCCGGTGGAATCCCAAGAGCGCTTCGTGCTCATCGAGCGTCCTACGGAGCAGGCGCATGTGGTGGTGGCCTGGAGGGCGCCCTCGGCTGGAGCATCGGAGCGGCTGGCAATGGAGGTGTTGGACCACATCATCGGGGGCGGCATGTCGAGCCGGCTTTTCCAAGAGGTGCGTGAGCGGCGGGGCCTTGCATACTCCGTTGGCTCGGAATGGCAGCAGTACTCCGATGCCGGGTCGCTTTTCCTGTATGCCGCGACCGCCCCGACGCGCGCCGCTCATGTCAGAGAGGTGCTCTTGGAACAGGCTTCGGCCCTTGTTGAAAAGGGGGTCACCGAGGAGGAGGTGGCTGCGGCCAAGGAGCACCTACGTGCCGCGCAGCTTCTTGGACTGGAGGAGCCGGCGGCCCGCATGGGACGCCTCGGCAGAGAACAACTCCTACTTGGCCGGGTGGAACCGCTTGAGCAGCGGTTGGCGTCTTTGGAGCGGGTATCCGCCGCCGAGGTTTCCGAACTGGCTTCCGCCGTATTGGCGGCCGAGCCCTCGGTGGCGGCGGTGGGGCCATTTTCCGGCGAGGATCTGGTCCAGCGAAATAGGAGAGGAAAAAAGGGAGGGTCCCATGAGCGCTCGTGACCAGCCAAAGGCGGCCGAGCCGATCTCTGTCGCACTGTTCGGGGCCTCGGGGCGGATGGGCCGTCTTGCTGCCCAGACTTTGGAGGAGCACCCCAATACCCGCCTCGTGGCGGTCTTTGGCAGGCAATGGTCTGCCGCCGTGCCCGGCCAGAGGCGCAACTTCGAGGACCTGTCTCTCCTGGCAGAGCAGGGGGCTGATGTGGCTTTGGACCTGAGTGTTGGGGAGGCCGTGAGCCGTCATGGCAGAGCGGCGGCCGAAGCCGGGGTGCATCTGGTAGTGGGAGCCTCGGGGGTCGGGGGGGAGCTGCTGGCAGAACTGGCATCGCTTTTTGGCGGGGAGGGGGGACCCAACTGCATCGTCGCCCCGAACTTCGCCCTGGGAGCGGTGTTGGCTACCAGGATGGCGGAGCTTGCTGCAGCCTTTGCCGAGACCATCGACATAGTGGAGATGCACCACGAGGCCAAGGCCGACGCCCCCTCGGGCACCGCCATCGATACGGCCGCCCGGATCGCCGCCGAACGGGAGCGTAAGGGGGTTTCCCCGCCCTATTCGAAGCCGGACGTGGTGGACCGCTTGGAGGGATCACGTGGGGCGGTTGGCCCCGGGGGAGTGCGCCTGCATGCCCTGCGGACCAAGGGAGCCGTTGCGCACCAAGAGGTGATATTCGGCATGGAGGGCCAGACCCTTTCGGTCCGGCATGACTCCTATGACCGGCGCAGCTTCATGCCCGGGGTGATTGCGGCGGTGGAGGCAGTTGCTAGGACGTCTGGCTTAACGGTGGGACTGGATCGGGTTCTGGGACTCTGATCGGCTGCAGCTGGCCCGCACGGCCGGGGGAAAGGCTGGGCTGGGCCGAAGAACTCCGCCTCTCGGCCACCACCACCACCATGAGAACGGCCAGTTCGGCAACCGTGTAGGTGACACGGTTGACCAGAGCGGCCCCGGCTAGTTGAGCCTGGGGCAACACCGAACTCAAAAGGGCTACATATGCGACCTCCCGGGCGCCCATGCCTCCCGGGGTGATCACAGTGAGAAAGCCGAACGCCCATGCCAAACAGGCCGCCCCGGCAATCTCCAGCGGTGGGGCGGCACCACCCACCGCTGCCTGGGACCAGATGGCGGCAAGCCCATAGGCGGCCCAGCTGACCAGGTAGCAGGCGGTGGCACCAAAAACCCTCCGGGGTGGGAACCCAAGCTTTTGGCCGACAATGGCGGTGACTGCCGCAACTGCAACCGGCGCTGCGAGGCCCGCATACCACACCGGGCCGTGCCACCAGGCATAGAGACCGCCGCCGACGGCAAGGGCCACTGCCACGGTGGCGGCTGCCTCGACGAACACCGATGAGACCTTGCCAAGGGTCTTTGCCTTGACCGTGGGGGCCCGTGCGGCCTGTGCCCAACCCACCCCGGGTAGGTAGCGGAGGGCCTGGCTGCGGGACCAGATCGACAGGGATCGGCGCCGGGTCGGCAGCGGTGACAGGCTGGTCCAACCGGTGGCAAGCCCCAACCAGGCTACAAGAGATGCACCCAGAGCCCCCAAAAGGGGCAGGGGACGCAGGGTGGAAACGTCAAGACCTCGTCCGCTTTTCCACAGGACGTAGGAAACCAACGCCACAGAACCAACGGCTCCCACCCGCTTGGCCAGCTTCAGAGTCCGTTCCAGCGGCCGAAGGGCGCGCAGGGTTTGCATAAAATCCTGTGAAGTCCGCATCGTTAATCCCAAGATATTACACGATCTGGAACAACGGTTACGACCAGGCCATTTTCCCATCTCTTCGGCGCTTGGCCACCTAGGGCGACTAGCCTTCGGCCGTGGGTTTAGCGAGGGAATGGGGAGCACCCGGCCGTTTCGGTGGGGTCATCACGGCGATGGCGACGCCTTTTCACCCCGGCTTTGAGCTTGATCTGGACGGAGCGGCCCGCCTTGCGCGCTGGTTGGTAGGGCAGGGGAACGAGGCTTTGGTCCTGTCGGGGACTACGGGGGAGGCTCCCACGCTCTCCGATGCAGAGAAGCTGGATCTGTGGGCTGCGGTGGCAGAGGCGGTCACGGTTCCGGTGATTGCTGGATGCGGCACCAACGACACCGCGCATTCCGTTGCCCTGGCGTCTTCGGCCAAAGAGGTGGGCGCAGCCGGCATCCTCGCCGTAACGCCGTATTACAACCGCCCCTCTCAGGTGGGAATAGAGGCCCACTTCAGGGCCGTGGCGGAGAGCACGGATCTTCCCGTGCTGCTCTATGACATCCCGGTTCGCACCGGACGGCGCATCGAGTTCCCCACTCTGGTGAAGCTCTTGGGCGAGGTCGGCAACATCGTGGGGGTCAAGGACGCCTCGGGAGATGTGGCAAGGGCCGCAAGGCTTGTGGCCACGGTGCCCTCGGCCGACCTCTACAGCGGGGACGACTCCCTCACCCTTGCGCTGTTGGCCGCAGGCGCCGCCGGGGTGATAGGGGTGGCGACACATTGGGCCGCCGGGTTGTTTGGGGAGATGATCGAGGCGTTCTCCAAGGGCGACCCAGCCAAGGCCGCGGCCGCGAATGCAAAGCTGTTCGACTCCTATTCCTTTGAGTCCAGCGAGGTTGCCCCCAACCCCATTCCCACCAAGGTGATGCTGGAGGCCCTGGGCCTCCCGGGTGGGCCGACCCGGCCGCCAATGGGCCCGGTCCCCCCCGGTCTCCTGGAGACGGCCGAGTCCGTGCTGGCAGCCCTGGCCCGTGCTTGACAGGCGGCATTCCGACATCTGGCACATCCCGAAAATCCCGTGCACCGCACCGGGGGAGAATGCCGCTTGAGGCGAGGCAGGAAAGGAGGGGGCGAAGGTGGCTGAGGCAGTTCGCATCGCTTTTTTGGGGGGACTCGGCGAGATCGGGCGCAACTGTGCCGTAATTGAGATAGAGGAGAAGTTGCTCCTCTTGGACTGCGGCCTGATGTTCCCCGACGCCGAGATGCCGGGGGTGGACCTGGTTCTCCCCGAGTTCAGTTGGTTATGCCAAAACGCCGATCGCATTGCGGGTTGCGTCCTCACCCATGGGCACGAGGATCACACCGGTGCGCTGGCATATCTGCTTGCCGACCTTTCAGAACGGGGCCTGTCGGCTAACAAGCCGATGTTGGTGTTGGGCTCGGCTTTGACCCTTGGTCTCGCCGCCAGCCGCATCGAAGAGGCCGGACTGAGCGACCTTGTGCAGATGGAGGCGGTCAAGGACGGAGAACGGCGCCGGCTCGGACCCTTTGACGTTGAGTTCATTCCCGTGGCTCACTCTGTTCCCCACGGTTTTGCAATCGCGCTGCACAGTCCCCAGGGGGTGATCCTTCACTCGGGAGACTTCAAGTTGGATCTCACTCCCGTGGATGGCCGCATCACCGATCTCGCTCGGATCGGGGCAATCTCCGCGGGGCCGGGCATCCGGCTGTTGCTGGCCGACTCAACCAACGCCGAGGAGCCCGGCCAGAGCGCGAGCGAAACAGAGGTCGGAGCGGTGTTGCGCCGGATCTTCACGGCGAACCCCAATAGGCGCATCATCACCACCTGCTTTGCCAGCCACGTCCATCGGATCCAACAGATCGCGGACGCTGCGGTGGCGAGCGGCCGCACGATAGCCACACTGGGCCGGTCGATGGCGAGGAACGTGTCGCTTGCCCGGAGCCTGGGGCTTCTGGCCATCCCAGAGAATGCACTGGTCGATATCGAGGACATATCCTCCCTCCCCCCCGAGAAGACCTGCATAATCTCCACGGGCTCCCAAGGTGAGCCGATGTCCGCGCTGGCGCTCATGGCATCGGGAGAGAACCGATGGTTGCAGGTGGGATCGGGCGACGTGGTGATCCTGTCCTCACATGCGATCCCGGGCAACGAGTCTGCGGTTAGCAAGGTGATCGACGGCCTCTATCGCCGGGGCGTCGAGGTGATCCATGCGGGCATGGAGGAGGTCCACACCAGCGGTCATGCCAAGAGTGGAGAACTGCAGATGCTGCTGGCGGTTGCCAGGCCGCAATGCTTCATCCCCGTCCATGGTGAGTTCCGCCACCTGACCAACCACGCACGCCTCGCGATGAAGATGGGGGTGGAGGCCAACAACGTGCTGTTGTGCGAGGACGGTGACGTGGTCCGCCTCTGTGACGACTCCATCGACTTCGACGGCGGGGTTCCGGCTGGATATCGGTATGTGGACGGGATCGTGGGCGGGGTTAGCCACGGGGTCTTGCGTGACCGGAGGGTGCTGGCCGCCGAGGGAATGGTGGTTGTGGTCGTCGGGGTCGATGCCCGCAGCGGCGAGGTGGTGAGTGGGCCGGAGGTCATAACCAGGGGCTGGCTGCACTCCGACGATGCCGTGGACATAGTGCAAGATGTCCGTTCGGCGGTGGCGGACGCGATGGCAGGTGCTGCCGGCAAGGGCGCCAGAGACCTGGAGAGCTTCAAGCGGGTGGTCCGCTCCACGGTGGGCAAACTGGTGAGCGAGCGGACCAAGCGGCGCCCGATGATAGTCCCGGTGGTCATAGACGCATAAGGGGCCGGGTCCTTCCCAACCTTGGATGTTGCCCAGATAACCGGCTGGAAGCCACGGATTGGCAATCCTGGCCATTGTTGCCGCCGCTACTCCCATGGGGCCTTTGGAACCAGCCCGTCTTGGGGAGTGTAGATATGGCTTTGACGGGGTGGCTGGCAATCTCATGCCAACGCCACGCCACGCCACGCCACGCCACGCCACGACCACGACGGCGGCACGGCACGGCACGACGGCGGGTCGATGGAGGTGAAGGACTGCTTCGCCGCTCGCTGGCTCTTGTGGGCTCTCCCATGGGTGTCGGAGGGCGGCGGGCCTGGGCCCGCACCGACACCGTGAGCGTCTTTGCAACGGTGCATCATTTCTCCCGGCGCGCGCGTTAACCTTTAGCTGCTGTGGTGGCGACACGTGAAGGCCGTAGGGCGGCCAAGGGTACAAAGTCGTCTTCGGCGCGCCGTCGCGCAGCCCCCTCCCGTTCTCATTCGCGCAACGGGCGGAACTCTTCTCGGCCCTCCCGGCTTGGTGGCCTGGCGAGGGGCCTGGGTGCGGTGCTGGTGCGATTTGGTGCTGCGGCGGGGTCGGTAACCCAGGAGACCTGGGGAGTGATGGCCGGCCTTGCGGCGATCCTCAGCGCTCTTGCGCTCTGGGGTGGGCTGTTGGGGGCGGTGGGCCACTACATGGCCGGTGCCGCCACCGCGGTCGCCGGTGCTACCGCAGCGGCCACGATCCCGGTGTTGGTGGCCCTGGTGGCATGGTCAATGCTGGCCGGCCGCCCCGGTTCTGCGGTCGCCCGGGCCGTGGTAGCCGGCGGGTTCTTTCTGGCGGTCGTGGCGGCCTTCGCCGGTCTGGGTGCGCATCCGGGCAGTTCTGGTTCTGCTCTTGCTGGATCTCCCGGCGGTGCCATGGGGGGACTCATTGCGGAACTGTTGCGCATGGCAGTCGGGGTGCTGGGCGCGGTCATAGTGCTGGTCGCCATAGGCGTCCTGTCCGTCTTGCACCTCTTCGGCGTGCCCGTCTCCAGGGCAATCGAGGCGGTTAGGCGGGCGGCCTCGTGGTCGGGCAGCAAGTTGTCATCCGCCGGTGCCCAAGCCCGCAAGCGGCGTGCCGGCACCGGGGAGTCCGAGCCCACGCGGCCGGCCAAGGCCCAAACTCGAACCCCGACACCCAGCCATGGCGAGATCAGCTTCGGCGGGATGGTTGCGGGAGCCGACCCGGTCGGGGATCCCCCGGCGGCCGAGCCCGCTACGGAGGCGGTGGCGACCCCCGCCGCCGGCCCGGTCGGAGTGCCAGAGGTCGCCGAAGAGCTTCCCATCCCAGAACAAGCCTCTACCGGCGTGCGGCCCGACGGGCTTCCCTGGAGCCTTCCCCCGCTCAAGTTGCTGCGTCCATCTCTTTTGCAGGCGGTGGACAAGGAGCAGCTCAAGGCAAGGGGCCACATGCTTGAGCAGGCTCTCGCCGCCCACGGCGTGGAGACTCGCCTGGTCGGCCTGACGGCGGGGCCGACGGTTACCCGATATGAACTGGAGCTTGGATCTGGGGTCAAAGTCGCCAGGGTGACCTCTTTGCAGAAGGACATCGCTTATGCGATGGCCTCGCCCGACGTGCGGATTCTTGCCCCCATCCCGGGCCGGTCGGCGATTGGGGTGGAGGTCCCGAACCCGATGCGCCAGGTGGTCGCATTGGCAGACCTCCTCGGGTCCGCCGAGGCGCGGGCCGCCACCCATCCGCTCCAGGTTCCCCTGGGGAGAGATATTGCGGGCCGCCCCGTCATGGTCAACCTGGCCGAGATGCCCCACGTCCTGATCGCAGGGGCAACGGGGTCGGGTAAGTCCTCGGCAATCAACTCGGTGATCACATCGGTGCTCATGTCGGCCACCCCGGCAGAGGTCCGGTTGATTCTGGTGGACCCCAAACGGGTTGAACTCGGCCAATATGACAGGCTTCCCCACCTGCTGGCATCGGTGGTGGTCAATCCCAAGCTTGCGGCCAATGCGCTCAACTGGGCGGTCAAGGAGATGGAGAGGCGGTATGACCAGCTGGCATTCGCCGGCTTCCGGGACATTGGCGGCTACAACGAGGCGGTCGGCCGGGGCGAGGTGGAGGATCTGGTGGGCCCCGACGGAGAGGCCGTGGCTGCGGCAAAGCTCCACTACATCCTGGTGGTGGTGGACGAGCTGAACGACCTAATGATGGTTGCGGCCCGGGACGTCGAGCAGTCCATCTGCCGCCTCGCACAGATGGCCCGAGCCGTGGGCATCCACTTGCTCATCGCTACCCAGCGGCCCTCGGTGGACGTAATCACCGGGGTCATCAAGGCCAATGTTCCCTCCCGGATGGCTTTTTCGGTCTCCTCCTTGGCCGATAGCCGGGTGATTTTGGATCAGGGAGGGGCGGAACGCCTGGTCGGCAGGGGTGACATGCTTTTTGTATCTGCCTCTTCGAGCGAGGCTCGCCGCCTTCAGTCCCCCTGGGTGAGCGAGGCGGAGGTGGCGGCAGTGGTAGCGCACTGGAGGCGGCAGAGCCCGCCCCGCTACCAATCCGGCGTGGAGGGCGAGGAGCAAACGAGCCAATCCGGCGAGGGCGAGGAGGAGGGCGACGAACTGCTCGCCCAGGCCATGGAGCTGGTGGTGCGTTCGGGTTTGGGGTCAACCTCTATGTTGCAGCGCAAGCTGCGGGTCGGCTTCTCCCGGGCCGGGAGGCTGATGGACCTGCTCGAACGACGGGGGGTCGTGGGCCCATCGGAGGGATCCAAGGCCCGGGCGGTGCTGATGACCGCAGAGGAACTGGACGCCTCCAGGGAAGCCACCGAGGCGGCCCCATAGTGAATCGTGGGGAAGAAAAGGGTCAAGACGGATCCCCTGGGCGCCCCGGCGCCAGCGGGGGAGAACAGGTGCGCCGGATCCGTTCCTTTCCCGAGTCCACCTCCTCCCGGATCGAGAGGGACGGGGTGGACAGGGGAGCCGGCGGGGTCGGGTCTGTGCGTCCCGCCCCCAGCGATGCCCGCATCAGGGAGTCACGTGCGGCAAGAAAGGCCTGGCGCAGGACATCGCGCTCCTCCTTCAGGACCCTTGGGGAGGCCGAAGTGCGCCCAGCGGTGGGCAAAGTTGTGCGGCCCGCCGCCAGGGGGAGCGAGACAGAACGCGATGAGCGGGAGCTTCTGGCCGGGCTGGGAAGTGCGAGCCTTGCCGCAGCATCGCATCAGGGAAGACGTTGGTGGCACCGCCGGCGGCGGGAGATGCCGTGGGAACCGGTCGGACTGGAGGTCTGGTTGCAGCGAGCTGGGGTCGTGATTTTGGTGGCAATGCTGGTCGCAGGGGGTATTGCTGCGATACAGCTTTCGAGGGGGATTCCCACTCCAGGTTTTGCCGGCTCCCGGGCCAAACTGGTGGTGCCCGGAGCGCCCCCGTCGCTCCCCTGGCCGAGCCAGGGAGAGGCGAGCCTCGAGGTGACGGGGGTGGGTCGGTTTGGCTCCGTTGGGGGTTCTACGGCCCTGCCGATAGCGAGTCTGACCAAGATCATGACGGCTTTGGTGATACTGAAGGACCACCCCCTCACCAACGGTGCCCAGGGACCCACCTTGACTATCACGGCTTCCGATGCGGCCGCTTACAAGGCCGACCTTGCCCAGCAGGACTCCGTCGCCGCGGTGGCTGCCGGCGAAACCCTCACCGAGCGTCAGGCCCTGGAGGCACTTCTCATTCCCTCCGCCGACAACGTCGCCACGATCCTGGCGCGCTGGGATGCGGGGAGCCTGAGGGGCTTTGTGGCAAAGATGAACGCTACTGCCAGGGCCTTTGGCCTGAGCCACACCCATTACCAGGACGCGAGCGGCCTGTCGGCCCGGTCGGTCTCCAACGCGGCCGAACAGTTGCGCCTTGCCAGTATCGCAATGAAAAATCCGGTATTCGCCCAGATCGTCGCGATGCCCCAGGTGACGCTCCCGGTGGCGGGAACGGTTTACAACTACAACTACGAACTCGGTCGGCACGGCATCGTGGGGGTCAAGACGGGCTCGGACGGCCCGGCCGGAGGCTGCTATGTATTTGCGGCACCGCTCAAGGTCGGCTCCAGCAGCCAGATGATCTACGGCTCGGTGCTCGGCCAGCAGGGGCCCAGCATCCTTGCCCAGGCGATAGCCGCCGGAGTCAAGATGCTGCATGCGGCCAGGGGCAGCGTGTCCCAGCGGGACATTTTGGCAAAGGGCAGTGTCGTGGGCTACGTGAAGGCGCCCTGGGGCCCTCCTGTGGCGGTGCGCACCACCAAGGCAGTCTCCCTCTATGGCTGGCCCGGGCTGCGGGCTACCAAGTCGGTGCGGCTTTCTAGCCTTTCCCCCTACGAGCCGGCAGGCAAGAAAATCGGCGTACTGAGGGTTACCTTGGGGTCGCAGCACGCCTCGGTGCCGTTGTCTATGGCTTCGCAACTGCTGCCTCCCACCCTTACGTGGCGACTGATGCGGTTGTGAGTCACCCAATGGAGACCAAGGCTCGCTGTGCCACCGCGCCGGCATCCTCTGCCAATCTCGGCCCCGGCTTTGATGCATTGGGCCTGGCACTCGGGCTTTATGTGAGGGTGTGCGTCTCGCCTGCGGCGGAGTTCAGCCTGGCCAGTTCCGGCGAGGGGTCCGAGTTGCCCACAAATCGCAGTCACCTCGCCGCCAGGGTCGTAATCGAGGTGCTCGGACACGACAGGGTGGCGATATCGGTCCACTCTCAGATCCCACTCGCCAGGGGGCTCGGGTCCTCTGCAGCGCTCGCCCTGGCCGCCGCAGCCGCAGCGGGATCGGAGGATCCCTTGGGAGTGGCCGTCGGCCATGAAGGGCACCCGGAGAACGCTGCGGCTTCTTTTGCGGGAGGTCTGGTTGCAGCGGCAATGGTCGACGATCGCCCCATCGCAAGGCCGCTGCCGCTCGACGAGCGCCTCGGATTCGTGGTGATGGTGCCTGAGGCCGAACTCTCCACCTCCGAGGCACGGTCCGCTTTGAGTGCCCAGGTGCCGCACTCGGATGCGGCATTCAACCTGGGTCGGATGGGCCTTCTGGTCTCCGGCCTTGGCAGGCGGGAGGATCTTGTCCCACAGGCATTCGAAGATCGCCTGCATCAGAGCCAGCGTTCAAAGCTTTTTCCCGAGGCAACAAGGCTCATCGAGGCCATTGTCGACCAGGGGGCCTATGGGGCATGTTGGTCCGGAGCGGGCACGACGATCCTTGCGGTCTGCCGGGTGGAGGATGCGGCAATCCTGGCGGCGAAGGCCAATCAGGTAATGGTCCATCTCGGGGTGGCGGGACAAGCGATGCATCTACAGGCGGACCGTTCGGGCCTGATGGTGGGTGATGGTCCCGCCCCATGGCTATGAGCGCAGGACGGCTACAGTAGCGGGGTGCCGCGCTACTGGCTGGAGACCCTGGGATGCCCAAAGAACCAGGTGGACTCCGACAAGCTTGTTGGGGTCCTGGATGGGCGGGGACACCTCCGCACCGACGATCCTTCCCAAAGTGATCTTTTGGTGATCAATACCTGTGCCTTTGTGGAGGCCGCCAGGGAGGAGTCGATAGAGGCGATCCTGGCTGCGGCCAACCAGCGCAAGGCCGGTGCGCGCCTTGTGGTCACGGGTTGTCTTGCACAGCGCTATGGCGAAGAGTTGGCAGAGGCGATTCCCGAAGTCGACCTCGTGGCGCCCTTCGGCGTGGATCCCGAGGCTGAGGTTGACCAAGGCTCGGTCCCGGTCCGCTTCCTCCAGAGGCCGTCGATGGATCTCCTGGAGTTGCCACGCTCGCCTGCGACGGAACCGTGGGCCTATGTAAAGGTGGCTGAGGGATGCGACAGGAAGTGTGGGTTTTGCGCCATCCCTAGCTTCCGGGGCCGCCAGCGTTCCCGGACGGCAACGGCAGTCCTGGAGGAGATATCCGCCTTGGGCGTCTCCGAGGCCGTCTTGGTGGCCCAGGACATAGCCTCCTGGGGCCGGGACGCGTTGCGGGGATCATCCCCCTCGGCGGATCCTGATTTCGGCATGCGCCTTGCCGGCCTGGTGCGGTCGGCCGCCCAGGCGGTGCCCTGGGTCCGTCTTTTGTATCTCTATCCCTCTTCGGTGAGCGATGCGCTGGTGGATGCGATCTGCTCTACCGGCGTCCCCTACTTCGACCTCTCGCTTCAACACGCCTCGCCTCCCCTTTTGTCTGCCATGCGGCGCTGGGGAGGTGCGGAGAAGTTTTTCTCGCTCATCTCAAAGATTCGCGATCGGGAGCCGGCGGCGGCACTGCGTTCCTCCTTCGTCATCGGTTATCCCGGTGAGACCGAGGAAGACCACGACCGCCTGCTCGAGTTCCTGAAAGGGGCCCAGTTGGACTGGGCGGGGTTCTTCCCCTTCTCCCCCGAGGAGGGCACCTATGCGGCCTCGCTGCCAGGGGCGCCTCCCGAGGGCCTGGTGCTGGAGCGGATAGCCGAATGCTCCCAGTTGCAAGAGTCCATCACGGCCGCCAAGCGGCGCGCTTTGGTGGGTAGGGAAGTGGAGGTCCTGGTGGTCAGGCCCGGCAGGGGGCGTTCCTATAGGGAAGCGCCCGAGATAGACGGCATCATAGAGGTGCCAAAGCACCTGAGCGTTGGTAGTTTTCATCGGCTGGTGGTGACTGACGCCGTAGGGCCAGATTTGTCCGCCACGGAGTTGGAGATGGCTTTCAGATGACCCAGACCTATGGACCCACGGCTCTAGCCACACCGGCCAACGCCCTGAGCGTGGTGCGGCTGCTGGCCGCGCCGGTTTTGGTGGTGGTGTTGGTCATGGACCACCGCTCTTGGCTCCTCATCGGGGCGTGGGTGGTGCTGTCCAGCACCGACTGGGTGGATGGGTGGGTCGCCCGCCGCCAGGGGGCGACGCGCTCGGGGGCCTTTTTGGATCCCCTCGCCGACAAGGTCGCCGTCCTCGGGGCATTCGGTGGCCTTGTGGCCCTGGGGACCCTGCCGCTTCTCCCGGTGGTCGTGATAGCGGTGCGGGAGGTTGCCATGAGCGTCTACCGTTCGGTGGCCGGGACCCGGGGCCGGTCGATCCCGGCCCGCCCGCTGGCCAAGATCAAGACCTGGGTGCAGGACGTGGTGATCCTCCTGGCCCTGCTCCCTGGCGCCGCAGGGGCCGCCGTGGCACCCTCGCTAGGGCCGCTGGTGTGGGCCGCGGCTGCGATAACGGTGGTGACCGGCGTGCAGTATGCGATGGATCGCCGCTAGGGCGGTGCGCTGCGAGATCGTCGCCATCGGCTCGGAGTTGCTGCTTGGGGCCGTTGACACCAACTCGGCGTGGTTGTCTGAGCACCTGGCGGCCATCGGGGTTGACTGCCACCACCACAGCACCGTAGGTGACAACACCGGGCGCATAGCTGGCGCGTTGGAGGTGGCGCTTTCCCGATCCGATGCGGTCATCACCACCGGCGGCCTGGGTCCCACCCAGGACGACGTGACCCGGGAAGCCATTGCGCTTTTGATGGGGGTGCCGCTCGAGAAAGACCCCCTGGTCGAAGAGGCGTTGCGTGCCAGGCATTTGGCTCGCGGCACCGAGATGACCCCCAACAACCTCCGCCAGGCCGAGGTGCCACGAGGGGCGCAAATCATTCCCCAAACCCTTGGTAGTGCCCCCGGCCTGCACTGCCTGGTGGCCGGGAAGCCTGTCTACGCTCTTCCCGGCGTCCCTCGGGAAATGAAGGAGATGGCGAGCCAAACGGTCTTCCCCGACCTCGTGCGCCAAGCCGGGTCCGGGGCGATTGCCTCCAGGACCCTGCGGACCTTCGGGGTCTCGGAGTCCGCCTTGGCGGCAAGGTTGAGCGACTACTACGACAGGCTCGGCCAAGAGGGATCCAACCCCACCCTTGCCTTTTTGGCCTCGGCTGCCGAAGGGGTCAAGGTGCGCATAACCGCAAAGGCGGCCAGTGCCGCCGGGGCGGAGTCGTTGCTGGAGGAACACGAACAAGCCCTGAGATCCCTTTTGGGGGAGGCGGTGTTCGGCCTGGGCGACGTTGGCCTGGAGGATGCGGCGGCGGCCGGGTTGTGTGCACATGGGCTGAGCCTGGGCCTTGCCGAGTCGGTCACGGGGGGGCTTGTTTCCTCCAGGCTCGTCTCGGTGCCCGGGGCCAGCGGCTGGTATCGAGGGGCCGTCGTCTCCTACGACAGTGCCGTGAAATACTCCCTGCTGGGCGTGGCCGAGGGGCCGGTGGTAACGGAGCGGGCGGCAGTGGAGATGGCCCAGGGGGCCATAAAGGTGTTGGGGTCCCAGGTCGGGCTCTCCCTGACCGGCGTTGCGGGGCCCGGGGGACAAGAGGGCATGGCTCCTGGGACGGTATTTCTTGCCGTCGTGGGCCCGGGGGACAAGGAATCGTTGAGAAAACTCAGCCTACCTGGGAACCGTGAGACCATCCGGGAACTTGCGGCAAGCTGGGCACTGTGGTCGCTCCACTGCCATCTGCTGGATCTATGACCCAATCGGCAGGAATCGGGCTCAATACTGGCTAGAACACATGTTCGGAACTACAGTTGTGCAAGTCAGTGAGCACAGCGGCAAAGCTGTCACAGCCGCTGCGTAGCGTTGGCGCCAAGGGAACGGCCAAGGCTGCAGGACGGCCGCTGGGACGACGAGTGAGAGAAGAGAGGTCTCGTGGAACGGGAAAAAGCCCTAGAAATGGCGCTCGGCCAGATCGAAAAGCAGTTCGGTAAGGGCTCGGTCATGCGCATGGGGGAGAACACCCTCATGGCCGTCGAGGCCGTATCGACCGGAGCCATGGCCCTGGACCTCGCCCTCGGCATTGGCGGTCTCCCCCGGGGCCGGATCGTCGAGGTGTATGGCCCCGAGTCCTCGGGAAAGTCGACCCTGGCCATGCATGTGGTGGCAGAGGCACAGCGCAACGGTGGGATTGCCGCCTATATCGATGCCGAACACGCAATGGACCCCGGATACGCCAAGGCAATTGGTGTCGACATCGACAGCCTGCTGATCTCCCAGCCGGACACGGGTGAGCAGGCTTTGGAGATTGCCGACATGCTGATCCGCTCTAATGCACTGGATGTATTGGTCATCGACTCCGTGGCAGCCCTTACGCCCAGGGCAGAAATTGAAGGCGAGATGGGCGACACCCACGTAGGCCTGCAGGCTCGCCTGATGTCCCAGGCCCTCCGGAAGCTGACCGCCACGCTTTCCAAATCCAAGACCATCGCCGTCTTCATCAACCAACTCCGGGAGAAGGTGGGTGTCATTTACGGATCTCCGGAGGTCACGCCCGGAGGAAGGGCCCTCAAGTTCTACTCCTCGGTCCGCCTGGACATCCGGCGGGTCGAGGCAATCAAAGACGGCGGTGAAATCGTCGGCAGCCGGACCCGGGTGAAGGTCGTGAAGAACAAGTGCGCCCCACCCTTCCGCACGGCAGAGTTCGACATCATGTATGCCAAGGGCATTTCCAGGGAAGGTTCCCTCTTGGACGTCGGGGTGGATCTCGGTCTGGTGAAGAAGTCCGGCGCTTGGTATACCTACGAAGGGGAGCAACTCGGACAGGGCAGGGAGAACGCGAAGAACTTCCTCTCGGAGAGCCCAGAGCTCATGGTGGAGCTGAACGAGAAGATCCGCACCGCCATGGGTATCGGGGACTCCTCTTCTGACAGTGCCGATCCCCTTTCGCTGGAGGAGTAGGCGGAGGGACGGGGCTCGGCACCGTTGGCGAGTCGCCCTATGCTTGCAGCAGTGAGCAGGAAGTTCGTGGTCCGCACCTATGGGTGCCAGATGAACGAGCACGACTCGGAGCGCATTGCCGGGCTGTTGGAGGCCGAGGGCATGGAGCCGGCTTCTGACCTCGAATCCGCCGATGTGGTGGTGCTCAACACCTGCTGCATCCGGGAGAATGCCGACAACAAGCTCTATGGGCATCTGGGTGCCCTCAAGGCGCTGCGAGAACGCAACCCATCTTTGCAGGTGGCCGTGGGCGGCTGTTTGGCTCAAAAGGACAGGGAACTGGTGCGCCGCCGGGCGGGGCATGTCGATGTGGTCTTCGGGACCTTCAACGTCGGCCGGGTCGGGGAGTTGTTGCGGCAGGCCTCCGAGCATGGGCCACAGGTCGAGATCTTGGATTCAGCCCCATCCGACGACCTGGAGGCCTACCCTTCGGCACTGCCGCCCCGAAAGGACCTGGGGCATGCCGAATGGGTGACGATCCAGGTGGGATGTGACAACTCCTGTGCCTTTTGCATCGTCCCCCAGGTGCGGGGCCCTGAGGCAAGCCGCCCCTTTTCCCAGGTGGTGTCGGAGGTGAGGGATTTGGCCTCCAGGGGGGTTGTCGAGGTCACCCTCCTGGGCCAGAACGTCAACTCCTATGGGAGAGACATCGCTCTGGCCCTGCGATCGGGATCGGATTCCGCCTCGGAGGTTGCTTTTCAGGCAGGGGAGTCCTGGGCGTCCTCGGGGCGCAGAGTACGCCCGTTGTTTGCCGATCTCCTCCGGGCGGTGGGCTCGGTGGAGGGGATTAGGCGGGTGCGCTTTACCTCTCCTCATCCCAAGGATCTTCTGCCCGAGACCATTGCTGCGATGGCCGAGACAGAGGCGGTGTGTGAGCAGTTGCACCTCCCGCTCCAGTCCGGTAGTGACCGGGTCCTAAGGGCGATGAGGCGGGGATATACGGCCGAACGCTACCTCCAACGCCTCGGGGAGGCTCGCAAGGCGATTGGGGATTTGGCGGTGAGCACCGACATCATCGTGGGTTTTCCCGGTGAGACCGAGGAGGACTTCGAGGCCACCCTGGAGGTGGTTGCAGAAGCGGCCTTTGACGGGGCCTTTACCTTCCAGTTCTCTCCCCGGCCGGGTACAAGGGCTGGGGAGATGCAGTCGGAGTACATCGCCCCAGAGGTGGTGGCCGAACGCTTTGCCCGCCTGGCTGTAGTGGTGGAGCGCTCGGCTCTCGCAGCGCATCGCCGCCGGATCGGCAAGGTGGAGGAGGTGCTGGTCGAGGGGCCGGCACGCAAGGACCCGACCATGGTGGCCGCCCGAACCCGGCAGCAGAAACTTGTGCTGTTGGACCCCGCTCCGGGCCTTGTTCCCGGTGCGTTTGCCAAGGCCCGGATAACCGACGCCGGTGCCCATCACCTGCGGGGCGAGCTTTCGGGCACACCGCTACATCCCAAGCGCCGTCGTCTGGCGGTGCTCAACTGACCACCCTGGCCGAGGGCTTGGTTGCCGCGGTTTTGCTAGGCCCGACTGCATCGGGCAAGTCGGCTTTGGCCATAGAGGTTGCCGCAGCACTGGGGGACGTCGAGGTGATATCGGTCGACTCGATGTCTGTCTATCGGGGCATGGACATCGGGACCGCCAAGCCGACCTTGGCTGAGCGTGCCGGCGTGGTCCATCACATGATTGACGTGGCGGATCCCTCCGAGGACTTTTCGGTGGCGGCCTTCAAGGACCAGGCAACCCAGGCGGCGGCCGAGATTGCAGCCGCCGGTCGGCGAGCGATCTTGGTGGGTGGCACCGGGCTTTACTTCAGGGCACTGCTCGACGACCTGTGCATGCCGGGCCGCTGGCCTGAGCTGGCGGCCCGGCTGTATGCCGAGGCCGAGGCCGTGGGGCCCGAAGCCCTGCACCGGAGGCTTGAAAGCCTCGATCCGTTGGCGGCTTCCCGCATGAATGCCGGCAACACCCGCAGGATCGTGAGGGCGCTGGAGGTGACCATAGCTTCGGGGCAACCCTTCTCCTCTTTTGGCCCCGGCCTCAACTCCTATGCCCCAATACCCATAGCTCAGATTGGCATCGACCTCGACAGGCAGGTCGCCAACGCAGCCATCGAGCAACGCATAGATGACCAGATGGCGAGCGGTTGGCTGGAGGAGGTGGAGGCCCTGGTGCGGCGAGAGGCAGGGATCTCTCGCACGGCTCGCCAGGCCCTGGGCTACCGGGAACTGCTGGGGCACTTGGAAGGCACATGCTTCCTGGAGGAGGCGGTCTTGGAGACCAAGCGCCGCACCCGGTCCTTTGCCAGGCGCCAGCGGGCCTGGTTTCGGCGGGATCCCCGTATTCAGTGGGTGGAAAGTAGGTCTGAGGCGGCGAGACTGTTGTCGGAGAAACTCCGTAGCAGCTCGGGGCTTGCGGTGGGAAGATAACAATGTGGGCCCTACTCGGAGAGGGGTGCCGATGAATGGCGGGAAAGGTAGTGGGGCTCGGTGAAACTCAGTAAGCATCACGGCCTTGGGAATGACTTTTTGGTCTACGACGACACCGAGGGCAAAAGGCCGCTATCGACAGAGCTTGCCTCTGTGCTTTGCAATCGGCGCCTCGGGGTTGGGGAGATC
>JAKAOS010000031.1 GCA_021823165.1 Actinomycetes bacterium
CGATCTTTCCTGGCGATCGGTATCGTCCCCGGGATCACCAAGGAGGCCGTCCCGTTCCTCTTGGTCTTCGGGATCAGCTACTTCTTCGCCGAGTTCGGGCCCAACACGACGACCTTCGTGCTGTCGGCCGAGGTTTACCCCGTGTCGCAACGGACGACGGGCCATGGAATCTCTGCTGGCGTGGCAAAGGTGGGTGCCTTCCTCGGGGTGTTCCTCTTCCCCATCATCACCAAGGCGCTTGGTCTTGCCGGGGTCATGACACTGGTCGCCGGATTCTCGGCGCTGGGTTTCGGTTTGACGCTGCTTTTGCCAGAACCGGCACGGCGGCCCATTGAAGAGGTCTCGATCGAAGAGGAGCTGATCAGTGCCGCCGAGGCAATCATCGGCGGTGCGGCTCCCTCGGGAACCGGGGTTACTCCCTAGGAACTGAGCGTTCACCAATCTGGTGGTTGTGATAAGGCCGGGGCCACACGCCCCGGCCTTATCGCGTTCATGTGCCCAGGGTCCGCCGGCCGAAGGACGTTTGCGGCGCCCAGATGCTCCAGCCTCGATTCCTCCGCGTTGGTGAAGCTTGTCATCGAGGAGCGCGAGACTTCGTCTGTGCAAGGCCGTCTGTTGGACGTGCCGCTGTCTGCGACAGGTTGGGTTGCTCTCGTTGAGGTGCTGCGCGCAACCTCACTTCCGACCCAGGGTCGGAGGTCCGCGTCGCTGCCGACGGGCTTGTCGCTTTCTGCATGCTCGTCGACGTGAGCGAGACCGCACTGCGAAGGCGTTTTTCGCTCACGAGTGCAACCCTCTGGATGCTCGAAGTGCTTCACCCCGCCGCTGCGCTAAGGATTGGCCCCGAGCAGTTCGTGGCCTACGACCGGCGCCTTCGATGCAGTCCTCGGTGCTGCCTCCTGGTGACCTATTCCGTGCTCGGCGCCCGAAGGACTACCACCTGGGTCACGCCTTTTGCGTGTGCGTGCCTGGGTATGTCTTTGCTGTGATCGGACTCGAGGGTGCCGTCCGGATAGTGCACCATGCAGCTGTCCTCCCCGACGAACTCGGCCACTGCCAGCCAGGGTGGCTGGCTGTCTGATCTCGGCTTCCACGGAGCTCGCTTGCCGTTACTCAGCGGAGCAAAAGCCGCTTGCCTTGTCTGGGCCACTTCTTTGCGCGAACAACCTCAGCACAGCACTACAAGCCCTCCTGAGCGCCAAAGCTGCCAACGTGCTGGCCCTGTGAGAAGCTTTCTGACGGACTCTAACCATCAGCCTCCGCCCGCCATTTTGGGCGCGGCACATCACAGTTCGGTGTGTCGAATATCGTTCCGGCTCTAGGGTTCCTTGGCCTCCAGGGAATGAGGCAGGGGCTTTCCGTTGCTGGCTCCGTCATCGTCCGCCGTGGTATTGGGTTTGCCAGCGGGGGAGGGGCCCGGCCCCTGTGTCGGAGTGCTCAAAAAGCGCCCGATTATTGGGAGTTCCCAGAATGACTCGGCCCTTGCTATTGCCATAGCGACGGCCAGGGCATGTTCAGCTGCGTCGTAGACCGCATAGCGGGGCAGCCAGATCGGGTCATATTTGGCATTGAAGCGCCAGAGCGACTCGATCTGCATCGATTCGGACATGCGCTTGAGGAGCCAGCGCTCCACTCGTTGTCCGACGCTGTCACCGGCCTCGCCCGCCAATACGGCGCGCATGGTAGCGAAGTTGAGCCCCAGGCCTTCTCCGTTGGTTTTGCGAAGGTGTTCGATGGTGCCCACGATCAAAAAGTCCATCAGGCCATTGGGATGATCCCTATCGTCCCGGCGCATCAGGTCCAAGGAGTAGCCCTTCAGTCCGGGGGCGGGCACGAACTGGCAGAAGGCGGCCGGGGTGTTGTCGGGGGCGTGTGCAACCACCACGAGCAGGTCCGCATCCGCGGGGTCAAAGGCGCGGCCGAGGGTCATTGAGAAGCCCCGCTCGACCTCTCCCTTGCGGCTGTGGCTCATGAGCGACCGGAGATGGTTGGTAAGGCCCGGCTCCATTTCCGGGGGCGTGTGGAACGAAAGCGTGTAGCCGTTGCGAGCTATTCGGTTGACGGCCTGGCGCAAAGCCTTGTGCTTCCCTCCCTCCAAGGTGAAGCGTTGGACCTGGACCACGCCCTCGTCGCCGACGTAGAGGTCGTGCATTCCAGAGGAGCGGTAGACGGGGAGCCATTCTTCCCCTGCGCCGAGCACTCCTACTGTCCATCCCTGGGTGTCGGCCATGCGCCGGAATGCCGCCCAGGCCACCTCCCGCTCGGCTTCAGGCCCGACCGGGTCGGGCGAGACAAGACAGACGCTTCCCCACAGGGCGTAGGCGACGACCGTGGATGCCCAGAAGAAGTAGCTTTTGTCGTCCCGGAGTGCAAAGTAGTCCAGGGTTCCCTTTCCGTAGTGGCTGACCACCTCTCTGGCGCGGCTCCGAGAACGCCCGCCGCCCGCCCCACTTCGTCTATCCACCGCGGGGCGGAAGGCAAGGTAGAAGGCCCAGAGTGCCAGGGCCACCCCCAGCGCGGTCAGCGTTGGGGTGAGAAGTTTGTTCATTCGCGGCGGCAAGGGGACCGCGGTGATCCCGGCAAGGCGTTCTATGACCGCTGGGAGGACTACACCAAGAGAGAGCAGCTGGTGGGATCCCCGGCCCAAAACAACATCAACCTCGACTGCCAGGACTCCGAGGACCGTTGCCGCCATGGCACCCGCCGCCAAACCAAGGGCTCCCCGGAGCACCGAACGACGGTCTACCGCCGCCCTGAAGGACCTCTGGTGGCGGAGGAGATAGAAGAGGACCGCCAGGGCCAACGTCGTTTCCAGGAGGTCGCCCCTCTTGATGATCTGCAGCACTGCGGTCCCCGCCAAAAGACCAATTGCGATAATCCACGCCTGGCGCTGACCTCGGCGCACCCCTCCCGCCAGAGCGAGTAGCGCCAAGCCTGCCATCGCCACAAGGACTGCGGCCGCCTGGGTCAGCCCGAAGGGCATAACGTCGAAAAAGGCCTCGAAGTGGGCCCTCAGCGGAGGGGGAGTAAGGGCCGAAAGGAGGTCTGCCACCCCCGCAAACGCGATTGCCGCCGCAGAGATTCGTCTTGCCCTGCGCTCGCCCAGCGAGATGGCCTTGTGCTTGGGCCACCAGGGACCATGGGGGTAGGAGGCGACAATGCCGGTTGTTCCTTCGGGTTCTCTGGCTTCGCGGGCGGCCGTTCGCTCCAGCAAGGTTGCACGCCCTTTGTCCTTGACCGCGTAGAGGAGGCGCACATGCAGTTCTGCTCCCCCCTCTATCTCGACCCAGCCGGCATGGCGTTCGCCGATGAAGGGGGATGGCAGGCCGAAAAGACTTTTTCGCTGGACGACGACCTCTGTGAGAGCGCCGGCGTTGGCATAAAAGCCCCGACCGACCGCCTTTAGTTCGGGAGCCATGCTGTAAGCGGTCACCAGGCCTGCGGCTCCGGATGTCACCAGCCGCCGCGCTTCGGCCCTCGCGGCAGCGTTGACCTCATGGCCCGCCGGATCGGACTCGGCGGCAGGCCTGCCACTGGTTGCGTTCCAAACCTTCCGGCTGACCAGGGCAATGCCCAAGAGCACCAGGGCTATGTCCGCAAGCGTCGTTATCGATGCGATCGCTGCCCTCACCGGCCACACCGAGGCCCTGGCTCTGGCACCCACTACGGGGATGAAAACGGCCAAGGGGAGCTTCAGGGCCAGCATGGCGACCAGGGGAAGGAGGATCAGCCACAAATAGGGTACGAGGCGCCTGTAAAAGAGGCGGGAAACCACAAAGCTGGGCACCCGGGAGGGATTGCTCACCCGGTCGAGGCCCTCGAGCCATCCTTTGCGCCCATGTCCCACCCTTGGGAGCACCTCTGCCAACAGATGGTGCGCCAAGGGAGTGTCGTCCGGGTTCCCGCTGCTGGCAGCCCGGGAATCGAAGCGATGGCCCGGCTCTATCGACACCATTTTCACACCCGTTGCGGTATTTACCGACAACTCCACGCTGGAGGCGAACTCCGCCCCGGTGAGGCGCCGGGCGTCCTCAACCGCGGCGTGGTCCCATCGCAGGCGGGAATCCCTCAATCCGGGAAGCCATATCAATCTGTGCTTTGGCTTGGAAGCGAAGGCAAGCAGTCCCGCCGCCAGTTCCGGATGGGCTCGGAAGGGGGCCTCCAACTCCACATTCGGATGTGAGATGAGGTCCACGAAGTCCCCGGCCAGCACCAGGCTGCCCGGACCCTCCCAGGTGTCCAGCAGCGACAGCAGTTCCCGCACCGAAGCGGTGCTGGACCGGCTGGCTGCCGGTCCGAGCAACAACGACCCCACGACGACGGTTCTGGTCCCCAGGGGTGCTTCGATGTGCAGCGGAGCACAGGTGCTGCCGTGCGCCGGCGCCGCTGTAGCTGGAGATCCAGATCCACTGGGTAGGGGCGTTTCTCGGGATGCCTCGGCGTCTTCCGCCGGCCCTCTCGCTTTGCCTGCCTGGCTGTTCATCGGTACCTGCCGTTGGTCACGCCGGCAACTCCGAGCACTGCATCTTCGAGGTGCCGGGAGAACTCAATCGCGAAAATTGGTGAACTGAAGCGGTAGGGCCATGCTGGCAGCCTTCAGCTCGGATATGACTTTCTGCAAGTCGTCACGCTTCTTGCCGGTCACTCGTACCTGCTCCCCCTGGGTCTGGGAAGAAACTCCCTTGAGCCCGAGGTCCTTTATGCGCCGGTTGATCTCCTTGGCGGCATCGGAGCTGATGCCCTGGCGAAGCGAAACCTTCTGTCGAACGCGATTTCTGGAAGCCTGCTCGATCTTGCCATAGTCGAGAACCTTCAACGACACCTGCCTCTTTACGAACTTCTCCTCCAAAACCTGTACCAAAGCAGCCAGGCGGTCCTCAGTGGTGGTGTCGAGCGTCAACTCGCTACCACCCAGTTCGACCGAGGAGTCAGTCCCCTTGAAGTCGAAGCGGGTGGACACCTCCCTGTTCGCCTGGTCGACGGCGTTGCGGACCTCTTGGAGGTCCAGCTCTGAAACTACGTCGAAACTGGGCATGCAGAAACGCTATCCTGACCAATCATGGGTCGGTGCCCGAGCGGCCAAAGGGAGCAGACTGTAAATCTGCCGGCTTACGCCTACGAAGGTTCGAATCCTTCCCGGCCCACTCCGAAAATTCGACAAACCAATTTGAGACTTTTCGGCACTTGGCCATCTCTTGAGCCGATGTGGCGCTCGACTGATCCGGACCTGGTGGCGAGCGGCGCGGTGTGACGCTCCACATCGGCGGAGCGTTCAGCTCATGGCGGTGTGCGTCTACTCAGCCGGGTTCTTTGGCTCGGTAGGCGGGCCATGGGCTGACGGTGGTGTTGCCGCACTCCTCCGGGGCCACATCCGCGACTGCTTTCGCGAACTGCCAGCGATGGCCGAAGGGATCCCCGAGGGTGCAGTCGCGCTCGCCGTACTCGCGGTCGACGGGCGCTTCTAGCACGTCAGCCCCATGGTCACAGGCGCGGGCGAATACGGCATCGACATCTTCCACTCGGATCCAAACGAGATGGGTGTGACAGCCATGATGATCATGCCGCTCCGGAACGGCTTGGAGGAGACTCCAGGGGTGGTGGTCCCGCTGTCGGGTCTGACCCTGGTGTGTGACTGACCGACGTGTCCTTCTAGCGAATCGTCGGCCCTTCATGCCGGACCACCACACTTCCCGGGTGGTCGGCCGGTTTCGTGACCTCATAGGAGCCTGTTGACCCAGACTCGTGGCTGTCTCGTCCGTTCCGTACGTCGGCCCTTGCTGTCCCTGTCGATGAACCGAAAGCACCACGATCATGATGACACCCCCAGAGCGTCACGTCACCGGCGGTGTGGACACCCACGGCGATGTGCATGTGGCGGTTGCGCTGGACTCGGCCACTGGTTGCCACCTCGGGACGGATTCGTTCGCCACACGAACAGCGCCGGCTATGTCGCTCTGCTGGAGTGGCTGGTGGGCTTCGGCCAGCTCGGCAGGGTTGGTGTTGAGTCGACCGGCAGCTGTGGGGCCGGGCTGATGCGGTTCCTTCGCGCCGAGGACGTCGAGGTGATCGAAGTCGATCGTCCGGACCGCAAGGCGCGACGGTTCGAAGGCAAGTCGGATCCCGCCGACGCGCAGGCCGCCGCTCGAGCAGTGCTCTCGGGCCGGGCCAGATCAACGCCCAAGTCCTGTGACGGGCTCGTCGAGGCCATCCGGGCGCTCGAGGTGGTCCACCACAGCGCAGTGAAGGACCGCACCCGGGCGATCAACCAGTTCAAGGCGCTCCTGGTCAGCGCCCCCGAGTCGGTACGAGAGGGGATGCGTGGCCTGAGCTTCACCGACCAGCTCGCCCGGGCCCGCCGCTGGAGCGACGGCCACGGCGACGACGTGGAGAGCGAGACCCGTTGGTCGCTCAAGGAGCTCGCTTGGCGCATCGGGTTCCAAGACGACCAGACCGCTCGGCTGGAGGCCCGGATCAGCACCCTGGCCGCCCAGGCGTCGCCGGCGCTCATCGGCTTGTCCGGTGTCGGCCCGCACGTCGCCGCCCAGCTTCTGGCGGCCGCCGGCGACAACCCGCATCGCCTCCACTCGGAGGCCGCCTTCGCCAAGCTGTGCGGCGCCTGCCCCATCCCCGCCTCTTCGGGCAAGACCAACCGTACCGGCTCAACCGGGGCGGTGATCGTCGTGGGAACAACGCGCTGTTCACCATCGTCCTGGTCCGCATGCGCCACGACCCTGCGACCCGCGCCTACGTCGCCCGGCGAACTGCGGAGGGAAAGAACCCCAAGGAGATCATGCGCTGCCTCAAGCGCTTCGCCGCCCGAGAGGTGTACCAGGCGCTCATCAACCCGCCCCAAGACCTGCCGACTGGCCACGAGCTGATACAGCTCCGCCTGGAGGCCGGGCACAGCCTGACGACGGTGTCCAACGCTAGGGCACCAGCCCGGTCCGGCTCTCCACCATCGAAGCCAGCCTGGCGCACGACACCGCGCTTGCCCGCCGAGTTCGTGCCTGGCTTTTCGAAAATGCGGCTTGACATCTATAGGGGCTTCGCCAGATTGTGGCAGGTGGCGTTCGCCACCGATATCTGCGACGATCACAGCGCCGTCGTCGCCAACGGCCATCTGGGCACGATGGCTCTCGCCTAGGCGGGCGTGCTCGACGAAGAGGTAGGCCACCCGGCCCAGTAGCCAACACAGGAGAGTTGTGTCGGGGCCTACCCCTCAGATGCCCGCCTCGAGCGAATGCTCACGGCCGGCTCGTACCCTCACTCTCGCTTACTGCGAGGAGCCTCTTGGGCCCTTTGTCCGCCGAGACCTGCCGCGGACACTGCTCCCATCGCCATGTCGAGTTCGGATGTTGCGAGCCGATGGACTAGGCCAGTTCAGGCGGTGACTTCCAGATTTATTTAGCAACGTCGATTCTGTAACAACGCTAACATTTCCATCCCGGCAGAGGAAGCTTCTCCCCATTGGCGTCGGAATAAGTGATGCCATCGTCGCCGAGCCGGTTGTGCATGACTGCGATCGCCTCGGCGTTGTTGTCGACGAGTACCATTTTCCGCCCCAGCTCTCTGGCGACCGCACCTGTGGTCCCGCTACCTGCAAAGAAGTCCAGGACCGAGGATCCGGGCGAAGACGAGGCCTGTACGATGCGCCGGATTATTCCCTCAGGCTTTTGGTTTGGATAACCGGTTTTTTCCCTGCCGTTGGTAGGAACGATCGTGTGCCACCAGACGTCGGTGGGCAGCTTTCCCCGCCTCGCCTTCTCTGGGGTGACCAGTCCGGGTGCCATGTAGGGGATTCGTTCAACCGCTTCTTGGTCAAAGTAATACCGCAGAGGATCCCGCACGTAGACCAGGATGGTGTCGTGCTTGGCGGCCCAGCGTCCCTTTGAGCGCCCACCGTAGTCATATGCCCAGATGATCTCATTCAGAAAGCACTCACGACCAAAAATATCGTCCAGCAAAATTTTGCAATAATGAGCTTCCCGGTAGTCGATATGAAAGTAAAGGGTTCCATCCTCCGAGAGCAGGCGGTGCGCCTCTTTCAAACGTGGCTCTATGAATCCCAAATAGTCATCGAAGCTGTCGCCGTAGGATTTACTCGCTGTGTTGGTAGTTACATAACGACGACCAGCGAAACCGGTCCGAGTACCATGCTCCGCCTGTTGAGTACGCAACGTAACCCTCTGCTGTACTTTGCCGGTGTTGAAGGGGGGATCGATGTAGATGAGCTGGAATGATCGATCGGCCAGTCTCGGCAAGATTTCAGAATTGTCGCCGAGTATGACGTAGTCCCCAGTTTGCCGGCTCAGGTCGAGCACAGAGGTCCTCCAGGTTGCTTTGCTCGCAAGGAATGCCCGCGTAGGAGGATATCGGAGAGCTTTGGCCAATCCAGAATCCCGTTCTGCTCCTCCGAGCGGGTAGGAGCCACCTTTTGGGTTGGGGGCACGGTTGGTGACCTTGGCACCTCGCGGGTGGGGCGGTCCCCGACGGTTGTTTGTCTACCCGGCCGTTCTGGGAGGTGCTGGCGGTGTGGGTCAGCCGGATTGGGCCATCGCGGCGAGCCGTGCTGCGACATGCTCCGAGCAGCGTCTCGCGCTTTCTATGCAAGCTGCGATGCCAACGCCGTCCAGTGCAGCCCCCGCCATGTCCAGGGCGCCAAGGGAACGCAGTTCTTTATGCACGGTGCCGGCAAGGGACAGGTGGCCCACCTGGTACTGGGGTAGGCCGACGGGCCACCTTGTGACCACGGCGTCGTCCGGGGGACCTTGCAGGCCCAGGATCCTGGCGAGATCTGCATGGACCTTTTCGATCAGTTCGGCATCGGTCGAATCCAGGGCCCGACTTTCACCGGCCCTGCCGACAAATGCTCGCAGCAGGACCCTGTCTTTCCTGCCGAGTTGAGGCCACTTCTGTCCGACAAAGGTGCACGCCGAGATGGTGGTTCCTTCGGTAGCCGGGACGAGAAAGCCACTGCCAGGGGGAAGCGAAGGGACGGCGGAGGCCGGATAGGAAAGACCGATAGAGGCGACCGAGGCGTAATCGATGGTTGCCAGGAGCTCGGACATGGCCGGGGCAAGTGTGGAAAGAATCCGGGCTGCCGCTTTGGCCGGGCATGCCAGCAGCACGGCATCGGCATCGATGTCTCGGTCCTTTCCCACCAGCCGCCACCCTTGCTTCGAGCGATCGATCCCGATCGCCTCCCAGGAGCGCAGGATGCAGACACCTGCCTCTTCGAGAGCTGTTTCGAGAGTTGTCGTAAGGGTGGCCATGCCGCCGTCGAGGCCGAGAAAGACGGGACCGTTGCTTGCCCTGGTTTGTTTGACGACCGCCTTTGCCCCCAGTATCAAGCTGCGGGAGCGCCGTGCCGCCGCAGCGATGGGTGCTGCGGTGGCTTGCACACTGGCGTGGGTGGCCCTGGCGGCATTGATGCCCGCCACGAGAGGCTCCACCATGGCCTCACTCGCCTCTCTCCCGAGGCGGCGGCGGAGGAGGGAGGCGAGTGCCTCATCGTTGTCCAAGGTACTGCCGGGCAGCACCAGGTCGGCCAGAGCCCTGAGGCGCCCCAATGGGGAGAGCAGGTCGGCTGCCATGAGCTTGCCAACCCGGGTGGGAACGCCAAGGAGGGTATTGGCGGGATAGGGGCGCAACTTCCCCCTCGTAAAACACCACGCCTGGCTGGTGCCGGGGGAGATGAGTTTCTCATCCAGCCCAAGCTCCGAACACAGGCTCCTCACCACCCCGCCCCGGGCGACAAAGGCGTCGGGGCCTTCGTTGAACCAGGCGCCCCCCAGCGTTCCGGTGGCCACCTTGCCCCCTGTTGCATCAGAGGTTTCGACCACCGTTATCGCAGTGCAGCCCGCCTTGGCCAGCTCCCACGCGGCGCTAAGTCCCGTTATCCCCGCCCCGACGACGACCACCTTCCCCGAAAGGACGCGACCCTTGTCGCCCGTGGCCCCGCTTTGGGCTGCGGTCAAGGTCCGGTCCGGAAGGAGTCCTGTTCGGCATCGGCCCGGCCCTCCTCGTGGACCAGGGCCACGATCTCGGCAAGAATTCCGGGGTCTGTCTCGGGCAGGACACCGTGGCCGAGGTTGAAGATATGCCCGGCCAGACCCTTTGCATCGGCCAGTACCTTGCGCACCTCGGAGGCTACGATCGGCCAGGGTGCCAGACACACCGCCGGGTCCAGGTTCCCCTGGACGGCACGTCCTGGGACCCTGAGCCGTGCCTCGTCGATTGGGATTCGCCAGTCGACGCCTACGACGTCTGCGCCAGCCTCTGCCATGGCTCCGAGCAACTCCCCTGTCCCGATGCCGAAGTGGATCCTCGGGACCCCCATGTCCTGCAGGCCGGTAAGGACCTTGTGGCTGGCCGCCAGCACGTAGGTCTTGTAGTCGCGAAGCGAAAGCGTGCCGACCCAACTGTCGAAGATCTGTACCGCGGCGGCCCCAGCCTCCACTTGGGAACGCAATGAGGCCAGCACCATGTCGGCGAGCCGATCGAGCAAGGAGGCCCAGAGCTTGGGATCGGAGCGCATGAGCGTCTTGGTCAGGGCAAAGGAGCGGGAGGGACCGCCCTCGATCAGGTAGCTGGCGAGGGTGAAAGGAGCGCCGGCAAAACCGATGAGCGGTACAGAGAGCTCCGAGACAAGGATCTTCACCGTCTCGGCGACGTAGGGCGCGTCCGTTTCGGGATGGAAGGTGCCAAGGCGAGCGAGGTCTCTCTCGCTCCGGAAGGGCGTCTGTATGATCGGGCCCTTGCCGGCGACAATGTCCATCTCTATGCCGGATGCCGCCAGGGGCACCATGATGTCGGAGAAGAGGATCGCCGCGTCCACGCCGTAGCGGCGGACGGGTTGCAGGGTGATCTCGGCGGCCAATGCCGGGTCCCTTACGGCTTGCAGTATGGAGCCGCTGGAACGACTGGCCCGGTATTCGGGAAGCGAACGGCCGGCCTGGCGCATGAACCAGACGGGAACCCTTGGCGAAGGTTCGCTCCGGCATGCCGCAAGAAAGGGGCTTGCCGAGCCGGAAGGTTGTGAGGGCACGCGGAGAAGATAGCCGAGTACGGTCCCGTGCTCCACGCAAGCGACCGGAACGGCCAAGGTTCCAAGGGCGCATAGGATGAATAAGCCCCCTCGGGACGGTTTGGGGCCCAAGGACATCACGAGACTTTGCCTTTGCATCCCGATCTCCCCAAAGAGCAGGCCTTCCTCGATAAGGCATACCGCCGTCTCGAAGAGATGAAGGTGGCTACCTCCGCCCGAATGGAAGAGGTGCTGGACCAGGGCCGGGGCGGCACTCACCAGGCAAGACTCGAGAGAGATGTCATCGTAAGAGACAGCCTTGTCCGCCTGGAGCAGCTGGAGATCGGTGAACACTCCCTCATCTTCGGCCGCATCGACACCGCCACCGAGGATGGCGACGGGAGCCCCGAGGCCTACCACATCGGCCGGGTCGGGGTCCTGGGGGCCGACATGGAACCCCTGGTGGTCGATTGGCGAGCGCCGGTGGCCGAGCCCTTCTATAGGGCGACCGGCCGCCACCCCATGGGCCTACGACTGAGGAGGCACTTCGCTTCCGAGGGCCGCAGGATCGTGGGTCTCGAAGACGAGGTGTTCGGGACCGACGGGTTGGCCTCGGAGGAGCCGACGGGCGCCCTGCTTGCTGCTCTGGGGCGCTCCAGGTCCGCCCACATGCGTGACATTGTCGCCACCATCCAAAAGGAGCAGGACGAGGTGGTGAGAGCGCCGCTGCACGGGTTGTTGGTGGTCCAGGGGGGACCGGGCACCGGCAAGACCGCAGTGGCGCTTCACCGCGCTGCGTACCTTCTCTACACCTACCGCTTCCCCCTGGAACGCCAAAGGGTCCTCGTGGTGGGGCCCAACCAGGTTTTCTTGCGCTACATCGAACAGGTGCTTCCTTCCCTGGGTGAAAGCGGCGTGATCCTGTCCACGGTGGACGGGCTCGTGTCACGGGCACGTGTTAGGTCCTCTGAGGATTCCCGGGTCGCTCGGTTAAAGGGAGATGCTCGGATGGCGGATCTCATTGCCAAGGCGGTATCGGACCGGGAGCGACCCCTTAGGGGCGGTATTGCGGTCCCGTTGGGTCTGCGAACCCTGCGCCTGCAGCGCCAGGAAACCGCCTCGATCGTCTCCGCTGCTCGCCGCCGGCGGGGGAGCCACAATGCCCGGCGGTCTTTTGTGGAACGGCTCTTGATCCAAAGGCTGATCTCCAAAGAGAGGGCGGGCAGGGAGCCCGACCCGGAGGCCGAGGAAGATCTGGCTGAGGCCTTGAGGGAGCACCCCGCCGTATTGGGCGCCCTGGACCGCATGTGGCCACGGCTGAGCGCCGAGGAACTGCTCCATGACCTGTTCGGCGCCCCGGCACTTCTCGCTTTGGCCGGAGGGAAGTTTTTCAAACCCCAAGAACTGGCAATGCTTGAGCGTGCCCGGTCGTCCAGCTTCGAAGAGATCCCCTGGACCTCTGCAGACCTTGCACTCCTGGATGAGGCCGCCGCCCTTCTCGGCCCCCGCAGGGGAAAGGGATCTGCCCGGGAGACCCGCACCTATGGCCACATAGTCCTGGACGAGGCGCAGGAGCTCTCCGCGATGCAGTTGCGGGTCATTTCCCGTCGCTCGCTTTCGGGTTCGATGACCGTTGTCGGGGACCTCGCCCAAGCGAGTGGTCCCGCCGCACCAGAAAGCTGGGGGCAGATCGCACGCCATCTTGCCCCAGGAAGACAGATTCACCTGGTGCAACTGGGCGTCAACTACAGGACCCCGGGTCCGATTGCCGACCTGGCAGCGGAGATCCTGGCCCATGCTGCACCTGGCCTGCTGCCCCCGAAGGCGGTGCGCCAGGAGGGATCGGAGCCACAAGTGCTCCCGGCTGTGGCCGATCGTGCTCGCCAAGTCCGAGAAGCAGTCGAGGAGGCCCTGGGGATGCTGGATGGGCGGGGCACGGTTGGCGTGGTGGCCCCCTATGCCGAACTCGAGGGCCTGGGCAAGGAACTGGGACTCGATCCGGTCTCCGACCGTGGCGGTGCCAGGCGCATGGGAGAGGAAGCCAACCCGGTGATGCTGCTGCCCCTCCGGCTTGCCAAGGGCTTGGAGTTCGACGTGGTTGTGATGGTGGAACCCTCTTTGTTGATGGAGGAAGAGGATTCTGGGCCGAGGGCACTTTATGTCGCCCTCACCAGGGCCACCAGGCACCTGGTTGTAGTGGCTTCCGACCTGCCCAGGGTGCTGCGCGATGCGCTGGCTGCCCGGAATCTCCTTCCTGGCCAGGGGGACAAGGGTGACTGAGGGGGAGCCTCGCGGAAACGACGCTGAGCTGGGTCTCCAAGGGCAGCACCTCAACACGCCGCTGGAGGCCAGGCGACGTTGCTACGACCGGGGCCGGCTGGAGGAGGCCGAGATGGAGGGCGACCCCATATCGCAGCTCCAACGCTGGCTGGACGATGCATCGGAGTTGGATCCTCTCGAACCCACGGCCATGGCGTTGGCCACCTGCGACGAACATGATGCGCCCGACGCCCGAATGGTCCTCCTCCGCTATCTGGATCAGCGGGGCCTCACGTTTTTTGGCGGCTTGGCATCGGCCAAGGGGAGGCAGATGGCGGCCCGGCCCGCCGCAGCGGCGACCCTTTTTTGGCCGGTTCTCGAACGCCAGGTACGAATTCGCGGAGCCGTAGAAGAACTTTCCCGTCCCGAGGTGCAACAGTACTTTTCGACCAGGCCACGAGGGAGTCAACTGGGCGCCTGGGCTTCTCCGCAGAGCCAGGTCATACAGGGCGGGCGGGCGGCGCTGGATCGGATGTTCGAGGAGGTTCGGGAGCGTTTCGGGGAGGGGCCTGGAGCCGGTCCAGTTCCCCTTCCAGCCGACTGGGGCGGCTGGCGCCTGATCCCGGCGACCATGGAGTTCTGGCAGGGGAGGCCCAACCGCCTTCATGACCGACTGCGATATCGCCTAGAAGGCCCCAATTGGCGCCTGCAAAGGCTTGCGCCTTAGGCTGAGCAGTACCCAGACCGGTATGGCGATATGCCGAGAGACCCCGAAGGGGTGTAGGAAGGGGGGGCGATGAGCACGAACGTCTCGTTTGGACAGGGCCAGGCTCGGCGACCTTCCCTGCTGGGCGTGGGCACGATCATCTGGATCGCCTCGGAGCTGATGTTCTTTTCTGGCATCTTTTCCGCCTACTTCACCATTCGCGCCCACGACGGCAAACCGTGGCCACCTGTGGCTGATCATCTCAGTCTGGCTCAGAGCGCGTTGATCACCGCCGTTCTGGTCGTCTCCAGCGTCACGGTGCAGAGGGGATTGCGCCTGGCAGAAACAGGCAGGCGACTTGCGGCCAAGCGATTGGCCCTGCTCACGGCGGTTTTGGGTGCCTTGTTCCTTGGCGGTTTGCTGTTGCAGTGGTATCAAGCGCCCTTTGACACCTCGACCAATGCCTTTGGCTCGCTCTATTACGTGATGACCGGTTTGGTCGGCCTCCACTTGATCTTCGGGATCGTCGCTGTGGGTGGTCTACTGGGGCGAATGGCCGGTGAGGGCCATGATCCCGGGGAACTCGACGTCTACCAGGCCACCAGCTACTACTGGCATTTTGTCGTCATTGTCTGGCTCCTCACTTTTGCGAGCCTGTTCTTCGTTCACTGAGAGGTTGGATCCAGAACCAGCAGGGCGTTAAGGGCACCAGCCCGGAAGGGATTTCATTGATGGAACTGCGCCGGGGTGCGGACCGTCGCCGTGACCACCAAGACGGCGAAGGGGAGAGAAGGTGGTGGGGCCGGGCGCTGGCCCCCACGACGCTTGCTGTGTTCGTAGCCGCCGCGGGCAGCGCCTACTTTGCCTCGGCCCCGGCGTCTGCCAGCCAGCCTCCACCCGTTTCCGCCTCGTCTACTACGCCTCCCGGCGGCCAAAGCGCAAGCTCCTCAGCAACGGTTTCTTCGGGGCGCGCAATCTTCGTGGCGACCTGCTCGACCTGCCACGGCGTCACGGCAGAGGGCTCGGCTTATGCTCCGAACCTGGTCGGACTGGGGGCCGCGACGATCGACTTTTGGATCTCAACGGGCCGCATGCCCCTCGCCTACCCCAGTTCCCAGCCGCCGGAGAAGCCTCCGGTTCTGACTGCTGCGGAACGCAAAGCCGTCGTTGCATATGTGACCTCGCTTGGGTCTGGCGGCCCGGGGATACCCAAGGTGCAGACCAAGGGTGCGAACCTGGCGGCGGGTGCGAACATCTTCAGCCTCAACTGCGCAGGATGTCACACCATCGCCGGGACCGGCGACGCCCTGACCGCCGGCTACTACGCCCCATCTTTGATGCCCGCCACGGCCACTCAGGTGGCCGAGGCCATGAGGACCGGGCCGGGGAACATGCCCCGGTTTGGGCCTCATCAACTGAGTGCGCGGCAGGTTGACGAGGTGGCCGCCTATGTCACCAAGGTGTTGCAGCACCCCTACGACCACGGTGGTTTTGGCCTGGGGCACGTGGGCCCGGTCACCGAAGGCTTCGTTGCCTTCCTGTTCGGAGTGGGCAGCCTGTTGGTGGCCGCCTACTGGATAGGGGAACTCGCCGACAAGAGACACTCCCGCCAGGGATCGGAGCGATGAGCACGGGAGAGGAGACCAGAAAGGAGCCGACCCAGCAATCCGGTCCCCACTTTGAGCCGACCGCCAGAGATGTACGCCGCACCGAGCGCTTTGTTGCCGTGTCCTTTCTTGTCGGTTTCTTGGCCACGGTCGGGCTTGCCGTCGCCTACTGGTATCGAGGCAATGACCAGGCCCTGGGTCTGGCATTGGGTTTGGCCACAGCTGCTTTGGGAGTGGGGGTCACGGTCTGGGGGAAGTACCTAATGCCCCAGGGCCCCTTCGTCCAGCAACGTCACGACCTCCCTTCGACCTCCGAGGTGCGGGGTGCCTATAAGGACTCCTTCGAACGGGGCGTGACGGTGTTCCGCCGCCGCAGCGTGCTGGGGAAACTGCTTGGTCTGGCAGCAGGCTCTTTGGGCGTGGTCGCTCTTTTCCCCTTCGTCCGATCCCTGGGCCCGCAGCCGAAAAAGGCACTCTTTGTTACCTCTTGGCGCAAGGGCAGCCTCCTTGTCCAAGCGGATGGGCGCCCGGTTCACTCCGACGATTTGGAGGTGGGGGGAATCATGACTGTTTTCCCCGAGCACGACTCCAACGCCGCCATTTCCCAGACCATCCTGATCCGCCCGTCGGCGGTGCCTTTTACGACCCAGCCCGGACGGGAGACTTGGACGCCCAAGGGATACGTCGCCTACTCCAAGGTCTGCACCCATGCCGGCTGCCCGGTGGCGCTTTATGAGGAACAGACCCAGCAAATGCTCTGTCCCTGTCACCAGTCGGTCTTCAACATCCTCTCTGGCGCAGTGCCGGTATTTGGCCCGGCTCCGCGCCCGCTTCCCCAGCTAGCTCTTTACATCGACAAACGGGGCTTTTTGAGATCTCAGGGCCCCTACAACGAACCGGTGGGCCCAGGATTCTGGGAGCGTGGAGGTGGTCCCGCTTGAGTAGGACTGAAAGAAGGCGAGGCCTGGGGAAGCGGGCCGCCGAGGAACTTTCAGAGGTTGGGAACCAAAGCGGTGAACGCTTGGTCGGCATGATCGATGAAAGGGTCGACTGGCTGGACGACAGGCTCGGCCTCCAGGGCTTTGCTCGCAAGAGCCTCAACAAGGTATTCCCCGATCACTGGTCGTTCATGATCGGAGAGATCGCGCTCTACTCGTTCGTCATCCTTGTGGCGACGGGTGTCTTTTTGACCTTCTTCTACGTCCCCTCTACGGCCCAGGTTGTCTATCACGGCCCCTACAAACCTCTCGATGGGCAAAAGATGTCCGAGGCCTATCTGAGCAGTGTCAACCTGAGCCTGTCGGTGCGTGCCGGGCTATTGATGCGCCAGATGCATCACTGGGCGGCCGACGTGTTTATCGCGGCAATCGTCGTCCATATGTGCAGGATCTTTTTCACCGGAGCCTTCCGCAGGCCCCGGGAGCTCAACTGGATGATCGGCACGATGTTGCTGTTTTTGTCCATAGCAAATGGATTCCTGGGGTACTCGCTCCCCGACGACCTGATTTCCGGCACGGGAATCCGGATCGCCTTTTCGATTACGCTCTCGATCCCTGTCGTCGGCAGCTACCTGGCCTTCTTCCTTTTCGGCGGGAACTATCCCGGCACCGGTTTGATCCCGAGGTTCTTCATACTTCACGTACTACTCCTGCCGGCCATCATCGCCGGGCTCATCGGGGCTCATCTCGCCATCATGTGGCGACAGAAACACACTCAGTTCCCGGGTAATGGTGCAACCAACCGGAATGTCGTGGGGTCGGTCATGTGGCCCACGTATGCCTTCAAGACACTCGGTTACTTCTTCCTAACCGTCTCGGTTCTGGCGCTACTCGGAGGCTTTGCCCAGATAAACCCGATTTGGCAGTATGGGCCCTACATACCATTCCATGTGAGCTACGCGGTTCAGCCCGACTGGTATATGGGCTGGGTCGACGGCGCGCTTCGAATCATGCCTGCGTGGGAAATAACTGCGTTTCATCACATGATTCCCAACGCATTCTTTCCCGGTGTATTGATGCCCGGACTAACCTTCGCCCTCTTCTACTTCTGGCCGTTCATCGAGGACCACTTCACCAAGGAGAGCCGGACGGCCCACCATGTCCTGGATCTGCCGAGGGATCGTCCCGTCCGGACGGCCATCGGCTGGGCCACCCTCTCGTTTTATTTCATGCTGTTCATGGCGTCTGCCACCGACGTAATCGCCAACGCCTTTTCGATCTCGTTGAATGTGGTGTTGTGGAGTTTCCGCTTCCTGGTGGTGCGCCCACCG
>JAKAOS010000166.1 GCA_021823165.1 Actinomycetes bacterium
GCAGCGCCAGGCAGGCGCCACCCTGGTGAGCCCGATCAGCGGCACGGTGGCTTCGGTGTCTATGTCGGCGGGCCAGGTTCTTGGTGGTGGATCCTCCGGAGCGTCCATCGTCGTCGTCGGAAATGGTGCTTTCGAACTAAACACCACGGTTCCCGCCTCCAACGTGGCGGCGGTAAAGGTCGGCCAGCCCGTCAAGGTTCTCCCCGATGGTTCCACCACCACCATCGTTGGCAAGGTGGTCAACGTTGGCGTCGTCGGCACTCAGTCGTCCTCGGGCACCGTTACCTACCCCGTCACCGTGAGCCTTCCAAAGACGGCCTCGCTCTACCCAGGAGCGGAGGCTTCTGCCTCAATCATTGTGGGGTCGGCCCACAATGTGTTGACGGTACCGACCTCGGCCGTGCGGGTATTCGGCTCCCGGGCCATAGTCGACACCCTTAGCAACGGAAAGCTCCACCCCGTTGCGGTCCGCATTGGCGCCAGGGGAGCGATCCTCACCCAGGTCACCTCTGGCATCACCTCCGGCACCCAGGTCGTACTTGCCAACCTCGCAACTCCGCTCCCAACGGGCCAAACCAACTTCAGGGCATTCGGCGGTGGAGGTGGCTTCCGCGGCGGCGGTGCTCCGGGCGGCGGCCCTCCAGGCGGCGGTGGCTGACACCTTGGCTGCCGAGGCTGTCAAGCCAAGCCGGGACCGCGGGCAACTACGGTAGCTGGCTGGGACCACGAGGAGGAGCGATGACCGCCGTTCAGTCCGCCACAAGCCGGGAGGCGACCGCCTTTTCGGCAGCATTGGATGTCGTCGGAGAAGTCGAACCAACCGTAGCGTCCGCCATACGTCAGGAACTGGCCGACCAGCGATCCTCTCTAAAACTCATCGCAAGCGAGAACTATGCCTCCCCCGCCGTTCTCCTGGCGATGGGGAACTGGATGAGCGACAAATATGCCGAGGGTATCTCGGGCCGGCGCATGTACGCGGGTTGCCAGAATGTCGACATCATCGAACAAGCGGCAGCGAGTCGCGCCAAGGCCGTCTTCGGGGCGGACCACGCCTATGTCCAGCCGCACTCGGGGATCGACGCCAACCTCGTGGCGTTCTGGGCGGTTCTGGCCCAGCGGATCGAGACGCCGGTGCTGGCAGACTTCGGCACGTCAAACATCGATGACCTGAACGAGGCCCAGTGGGCAGAGCTTCGTTCCAAGCTCGGCAACCAGCGAATGATCGGCATGTCCCTAGATGCCGGTGGACACCTCACCCATGGGTTTCGCCGCAACATATCGGGCAAAATGTTTGACCAACGGACCTACGGCACCGACCCGACAACTCAGAGGATCGACTACGACGAGGTGCGCAGGCTGGCCAGGGAGTTTCGGCCCCTGCTCATCGTTGCCGGCTACTCCGCCTATCCGAGGCTTGTCGACTTCGCCGCCTTCCGCTCAATTGCCGACGAGGTGGGCGCGACCCTCATGGTCGACATGGCACACTTCGCCGGCCTGGTAGCCGGCAAGGTCCTCCAGGGCGACTACGACCCGGTTCAACACGCCCAGATCGTGACCACCACCACCCACAAATCCCTCCGTGGCCCAAGGGGTGGGATGGTGCTCTGCGACAACGAACTCGCCGAGCACGTCGACAGGGGATGCCCCATGGTCCTCGGCGGGCCGCTTCCCCACGTGATGGCCGCCAAGGCCGTCGCTCTCGCCGAGGCATCCACTCCGGCTTTCGCCTCCTATGCACAACAGATTGTCGCCAACGCCAAGGCTCTGTCCGAAGGCCTATTGCAAAAGGGAACCTCTCTGGTCACCGGGGGAACCGACAACCACCTGGTCCTGATGGACGTCGCCTCCAGCTACGGCCTTACCGGCAGGCAGGCCGAATCGGCCCTGTTGGACGCCGGGGTGGTCACCAACCGCAACTCGGTGCCGAGGGACCCCAACGGTGCCTGGTATACCTCCGGCATCCGGATGGGCACTCCTGCGCTATCCACTCTGGGCATGGGACAAGCCGAGATGACAGAGATTGCCGGGATCATTCACGAAGTCCTATCGGCCACCAAGGCGGGAACCACCACTTCTGGGGGAACATCCAAGGTCAACTACGACCTGGACGCCAAGGTGCGTGAGCGAGCACAGGAAAGGGTGAAGGAACTTTTGGACAAACACCCCCTCTATCCGAGCATCCAGCTGGGCTGACCAGAGAACCCCTGCGGAGCTACGAAGCTCCGGCGAGAGTCGGCCTTATGGTAGGTATTGCGACCTTTGTTATGGTCATTTTGCAGCAATGACCATAAAGCCGACGTGCAACTGGTAGGTGGTTTTCTTTGTCCGGCACAGTGGGATCTGCTAATTTTTTGCTGTTATTTCGATAAGAAGCCATGACATGTGCTCCATTCTGGGCGGAAAGGGGCCAATATGTTGACCGGAACCGTGAAATGGTTCAACTCTGCAAAGGGATACGGCTATATCGTGCCCGATGAGGGCGGAGCCGATGTGTTTGTACACCACAGCGTCATAGAACTGCCGGGATTCCGGGAGTTGACAGAAGGCCAACGGGTCGAGTTTGCGGCCTTGGACTCCTCCAAAGGCCCTCAGGCAGTGACGGTGAGACCCCTTCAGGCCCAAGGCTCCGTCTGACCGGCTGGGGCCGGGCAGTCCTCGGTGTCGACGAAGGGCTCGCTGGAGAGCCGAACCCTCGGCGATGTCGGATGGGCCTGGATCCAATGGCCGCCCAGACGGCTCGGCTAACCACGGGCCCTTTGTGAAACTCGTTTAACTGCTGCACATAACTGCTGCACACTCTTATTTGTGTCCAGCAAACGCCGAATCCGGCCAGAGAAGGGCTTTGGCCCTGCACCCGGCCCCATCGCCGGTGCCGCCAGAGGCCATGGTCACGCCGGGGCACCACCGGCAAACCATAGCTCGACGGACATTTTGAGCAGGCAGACCGTTGTTTTGGGTCACCACCGGTCTTTTTTTTCGAAGAAGCCTTTTGCTGTTTCCCAAAGGGGCGTTTCTCTGCCCGGCCTGCTGTTTCGACGACCGTCGGGTCAGCCCTGGGTAGGCGTAGGGGCAAAGTGGGAACAAACGCAGCGAAGGATGCGTTGGGCTATCCTGAAGGCGATACCCCCACCCGTATCTCAACCAGGAGGTAATCACATGGTTCGAGAGGTAGACATCCAGGAGCTGGCTCAAGCCCACAAGGAGGGTGCTTTCGTTCTGGACGTTCGCGAACCTGACGAGTACGACAAGGTTCGGGTACCCGGAGCGAAGCTCATCCCATTGGCCACAGTGCCTTCCAACCTGGACGGCATTCCCAAGAATGAGAGAGTTTATGTGATATGTGCCAGCGGTGGCAGGAGCTTCCAAGCCGCTGCATATCTCGCTTCTTCGGGCTACGACGCGGTGTCGGTATCAGGGGGGACGATGAGCTGGCTCCGTGCCGGGTACCCCGTCCAAGCAGGTAGCGAAGAAAGCGCTGCCTGAGCCAGTAAACGCTACAGAGAAAGCGAGACAGCACTCATGATTGAAGTCCTCACGATCGAGACTTCTGGGCTGGGGGACCGTAGCTACCTCGTGAGCGACGGGAGTGTGGCGATCGCCATAGATCCTCAGCGGGATTTTGACCGCTTCGTCGAGGCGGCCAAGTCCCATGGCGTCAAGATCACCCATGTGTTCGAGACCCACATGCACAACGACTACGTCACCGGCGGGCTTGCGCTCTGCCAGGCGACCGGTGCCACCTACCACGTAAATGCGGCCGACCCGGTCGACTTTGAGCACGTGGCGGTATCCGACGGAGACGTTGTCGAGGTAAGCCCGGCGAT
>JAKAOS010000032.1 GCA_021823165.1 Actinomycetes bacterium
TTGTCACTGTAGGTGACTATCGGGGAGCAGCGCAAGCTCCCATCACTACAAATATGTAGGCATATTGTCCGCTATATAGGTATTTAGGCCACCACGTCCAGCGCTATTAGTTCGCTTGGGGCGAATATATGCCGCAGAGAGCGTCTTCGCCTTGACGCAACTACCAACACCGGGAGGCAAGTTCAGAGACCTGCAGCACCCACACTCAGAGATCCGTGAGGGTGTCTGCACGGCCAGTCCCCACAAGCCCGTAGCCCCTGAACTACCGATGACATCCACCGCGGACCTGGATAAAAAGCTCAGGCCTTGGCCGAATGCTGTCGGCAAATGGTTCAGAGCAGAGGGGCGGCCATCACTCGACACCCAGCCGCGCCCAAGCTCTAGGCAGCCGGACGCTCAGAAGATGTTTCGGGGCACCATTTCGCCCCCCTGGCAAGGCCTGGGTAGCCATGAGCCACTCGACGCCAACGTCCACAAGCCCCACCACCCTCTATCTCTACACCACCCTTGGAGCTCCTGGGAACAAGCAAAGCTTGCTTTCAAAGATGGACCTCCATGCCCGAAGGGATTTAGGACACCGCCAGGCGTTCGGCTCGAAATGAACGCCCCACCTGGGCAAGGAGGCCTCTTTATGCCGGCGGAGATCCACCCCATTCCTTCAGGCGGTCGACCACCTTCATCACCAATCCGGTGGAGCACGAGATCTGTCATCCCCCCCAGGAGTCGAAGGCGACATACCTGGGCAAGACAAATGACTCCGCGCATGTGGTGCCGAGGTCGGCCGACCTCAGACTAACCGCGATCTGATGTCAATCCACTGACCCCAGCGGCATTATTTCGGCTGCGAGCCTCCAATAGGCATGACGGATATCCGTCATGCCTAGCCCACTTCTATTGCCATTTATCCAAAGCAAAAAGAAGCTATGCTCTCTGTTTTGCTTAATATACAGTAGACCCCTGCAGGGGCGCATCCAAACCGGTGCCTCTTCGAAGGCAACAACTGCGACAGTATCACAAACATATGCTCGACTGACCCGGATCCAACAGCATACCAAACAAGCGCCGGGCGCCAACGGATAGCACTATCGCTGCCAAGTTACTCACAGACGCCTTGGTCTGTAAGGAATGTGCTCGTAAAATCAGCCGGTGAGATCGCCAAGCAGACTTTTCTTGGTGCCCTCTCCCAAGAGGGCCTCGGCTTCGTAGGCGGGATGATCGACCAACAAGCGGACCGGCTTGGTCGCAAAAGCATCGATGCTGGCTGCATCCAGTTGCCAGCGCACGTAATGGACCGATGCCGTCACGTCCTCACGTGTCAGATTTGCCTCGTGGGAGGCCTCCGCGATGCTGTGCACCTCTGTGAAGTTATCGCCCTCGCCGACTCGCAGCACGATGCTCTTCTCGATGCCCACCAGCTTCGGAAGCCAGTGCTGCAACTCCGCCTTTGACCGGAGTTCCAAAAACAGCGTGGCGGAGAGTTCCCCTGCGGCCGGAATGAGACTGTTGTAGACATCGAGTTCTGCTTGGATTTGTTGGTCAGAGATCAGGCCTTCGGCGCGGGCCATTTCCTGGACCTGGAAACGGACCGTTTCGGAGTTCTCGAACACGACGCTGACCAGCTCGCCCAGAGACACGCGCCTGAGCTGCTTCAGTGCGATTATCCGATCTCGCAGTTTCTCCCGCTCTGCCTCGTAGGCGCGAACGTCGGCGATGTCCGCCAGGGATAGCAGTCGTGAAGTTGTCACCGTTAGCCTCTTCCGTCCTTTGCATCAACCGTTCTGGGTAGCCCGCTCTCCTCGGCACCATCGCCGATGCCATAGGCGGCGGCCAATAGTTGCACCGGATGGATGGGCATGGCTCCCGTTTCTTCGTATATCGAGTAGTTGGCCAAATGGCACTCCCCCACGACCAGACGCTCACCCTGCTTTTTCAGCGCAACGGCAAGAGAGGCGGAAACCTTCTTCGACAGGCCATAGTTAGAGGAACGATATCCCCAGGTGCCATCGATCCCAGAGCACTTGGCCACCACCGAGACCTTGGCCCCGGTCAGCTTGACCAGATCGCGGCCCTTGTAGCCCATGTTTTGAGCCTGGCCATGGCAGGCCGCATGGTAGGTGACCTCTGATGGAACCGACCCCTGGAACTCGGTGTCGAGACCGCCGCCGGTGCGGTGCAGGCGCACCAGGTATTCGGCCGCATCGAAGCTGTGTTCCGCTACCCGTTGTGCGTCAGGCGTGCCAACATAAAGCGGGTAGTCCTTTTTCAACACATATGCGCAGGTCGGTTGGGGTACGACGATGTCCTTTCCGGCCCGGACCTCCCCTATGAGCATGCCGACGTTGCGGCGAGCCTGAGTGCGGAATCGATCCACCTCGCCAGCGTGCAACCACGGGGCGCCACAACAACGGCTCGAGGCGGGAAGGGAACATGCCACGCCGTTGCGTTCAAAGACGGCCACCAGGTCACGACCGATGCCTGGCTCCATGTACTCCACCGAGCAGGTCGAGAACACCGCCACACTCGCCCGGGGGGCACTCACCGCCCCGGTTCGGTGCTTCATCCAGGTGGAGAAGCGTTCTTTTGCATAGGGCGGGAGAAGGCGCTGAGAGGCAACCCCGGCCAGGGCATCGGTGGCCTTGCGGAGGGGAGAGCCAGGCTTCAACGAGGCATTCACCACGGTGGCAGCCCTCACCGCCAGCCGGCCTGCGAGGTCGGTGTTGGAAAGCGCCTTGGTGGTAACCCTCTCCTTTATAGACACCTGTCCCGATGATGTTTTTACTGCACGGGCCCTCATCATCAGCCTGGGAAAGTCGAGATCCCACTCATGAGGGGGGACGTAGGGGCACTTCACATAGCAGAGCTTGCACTGGTAGCACTCCTCTACCACCCGATCCTGTTCGGCCGCTGTCATCTTGGCGGCGCTGCCGTGTGGCTCGCCAGGCTCGTCTCCCTTTGCGTCCAAGATGTTGAACATTGTTGGGAATGCCGGGCAAAGGTGAAGGCAAAGCCGACAGCCGTCGCAGAGATCGAACACCCTGGTTATTTCCGCTCTCGAATCCGCCTCGTCGAAGTAGCGGGGGTGGTCGGGGTCATAGGTCACCGTCATGGACGAAGACCTCCCGCCCTCGTACTGCCCGCCCAGCATGCAACAGACGCAACGGGCATGAGGAGTTGTAAAGATGCACTTTTACTCACAGCAGTGTTCCCTTTTTTGCTAGGGCGGTCTCTGGGTCCTATGCCGACAACGTTGTGGATGACGGCCACCACCGGGCAGGCTTGGCCGAGGCAGATGCTGGCCCACACCTGAAGCCCGCTTTCAAAAGACGACCAGGGCGTGGCGCCTTGAACCGGAATGCGCCAGGTCCCTTCGGGGCCGATTTGCGATTGAGGCCAAGAGGCAGGGAGGCATCTTGGCACCTCCCTGCCCGATGTGGCTAGCCCAGCGCCTCGAGACCCTGGCCGAAACGTCCGGCGTGGCTCTTCTCTGCGCGGGCGAGGGTTTCGAACCACTCCGCAACCGCATCGAAGCCCTCGTCTCTGGCCGTGCGGGCAAAACCGGGGTACATCTCGGTGTACTCGTAGGTCTCACCCTCGATCGCCGACCGAAGGTTCTCCTCGGTGCTGCCGACCGGCGAACCCGTCACCGGGTCTCCCACCTCTTCAGCCAGGAAGTCAAAGTGTCCGAAAGCGTGGCCGGTCTCGCCCTCGGCGACCGAACGGAAAAGGGCTGCGACATCGGGGTAACCCTCTACATCGGCCTTCTGAGCAAAATACAGGTAGCGCCGATTGGCCTGGCTCTCCCCGGCAAAGGCCTCCTTCAGGTTCTCAGCGGTCTTGGATCCTTGCATCTCTGCCATCCGATTATCTGCCTTTCTCAGTTGAATACTTCACGGTGGGGGTGCCCGACTCCTCCGAGGCTTCCTGCGGGGGAGGGTTGGGGCTCTTTCCCGCTACCGGGGTCCGGCAGCGGGCGCATCGGCCCTTCACCACCACCTCTACCTTCTCGGCCTCGAAGTCCTCCATGGACTGCACGCCGGCAGCTATGCCTGCCTCAAGTTCTGCCACCTCCGACTGCCAGGTGTCGCGAGGCGAATCGAGGTAGATGTCACGAATCTCCCCGCAGGTGCTGCATACCAGGTGGTGGTGGCGCCTGGGGTTCGCGTCGAAGCGCGCCTGGCCCGTCCCGACCTCCAGAAGGTCCACTTCCCCAAGTGCGGCAAAATCGTGGAGAATCTGGTAGACGGTCTTGAGCGAGATTGCCGGCATCGATTCCCGCGCCTTTAGGAACAGTGACTCGGCGCTGGGGTGCTCGCTGGTTGCCCGGAGGATGTCCAACACCGCCGTGCGCTGTGGGGTAACCCGAAGGCCCCAGCTGCGCAGAATCGTCTCTGTGGTATTGGCCTCGCTCAGTTCCACTCCCTCCTGGTGCTCCCAGCTTAACCGTAAGGATCTGGCATCTAACAGTCATTGTTGTTAACGATTCAGCACCCTGTTGCCCCACAAGGCCTTTGGAGGACCGGCCGGGGTGGCATCGGCTTTCCAAGGAGATAGCCTGGAGTTGGCGAGCCGGCCGGGTGGCCGCGGCGTGGCATGTTGCCACGCCGAGGAAGGTCGGGGCTCCAAAGGGCAGGGTGCTGGCTAACGGCCAGTCGGGGTGATCCGCAGGAAAGTGCCACAGAAAGCAGACCGCCGATGGCGCTTCGCGCACAGGCAAGGGTGAAACGGTGCGGCAAGAGCGCACCAGCGGGCAGGGTGACCTGCCCGGCTCGGCAAACCCCACCCGGAGCAAGGCCGAACAGGGGAGAGGGGCTGCCCGTCCCGGCGCCACAGGCGCCCTCCCCGGGTGGGCCGCTCAGATGGATGGCCACCGCGCCGGCGTGCCGGCGTACAGAACCCCGCCTATAGGCCGGCTCGCCCCGTCACAGGCCGCACAGGGCCGTGGCGTGATCAAGCGACCTTCGCCGCAGTCCCGGTCGTTGCCAAAACAGGGGCCTGGTAGTCCGTTTCCTTATCCCCCACCGCCAGGTCGGCCGGCAGGAAAATAGCCCCCGAAACACTCGCCGCCACGGTCCGGGCTGCGACCAACGCCCATGCGAGAAACAAGATGCCATATCCCGCCGTGGCGACGCCCGCAAACAGAGGGCTGCCGGTCGATCTGAACAGGCCGATCGCCCCGGTCACCACCGTGCCCACCGGGAAGGTGAAGCTCCACCAGGTGAGGCCGAATGGGATGCCCTTGGATGCCCTCACCGTGGTGACGGCGGCTGCAATTGCAGCCCATAGCAGCGCAAATCCCAATACCGGGACCCCGTAGATCACTCCCATGACGCCAAAGGCCTTTCCGATCGAAGGACCCAGCACCCCAGCCTCATGCCCCAGTCCGGTGACCGCCGTTATCGACTGCCCCAGGGGGCCCAGCACTATCCACATTGTTGGCACCATGTGAGCCGGAACCTCGGCTCCCGCAACCAGCCGTGCCCAGAACAAGGTCAGGACGACCAGTGACATCACGAGCGCGGCCCCGAACATGGCGTAGCACCCATATAGAAGGTCCACCCTCAGAGCAGCGGGGGCACTGGCAAGGATTGGTCCCGCGGTCCCAGCCGCAACCATGGGCGGCACGACGGGCATTAGCCAGCTGGCAAAGGTGTCCTCCGGGCCCATGCTGTAGCGGCTGGCCATTGCCGCTGGGACCGCGGCCGCAACCATGAGGCCGAGAATGGTTCCGGTGACCCAAAGGATCCAGTCCAGGCCCAACCCCGCCCCGTGGAGGAAATAGCGGCCCTCGGTAGCGGCTCCGGTGCCCACCGTCATGAGCGCCATGGGGGGCGCACCAAAGAATTGCGCCATGAGCGGATTCTTCAGGTGTCCAAGCGCGTTCTGTCTCGCAAAAAGGACATGCAGGATCCAGGCGCCGGTCAGGGCCAGGAGTGCCACCGCATCCGCCAGCCACAGCCAGCGGGAAAACTCCAGGAGCAATCCCACCTGGCCGGGAAGGGCAAATGCGGCGTTGGCCACAATGCCGGTTCCCATGATCGTGGCATACCAGTTGGGTCCAAGATGCTGCACTATGTCGGCCGGCCTGCTCAGTTCCCTGAACAACCTGGCGTTCCTGTAAATCGTCGTGACTGCCATACAAAGATGCTCTCAGGGTGCTTCATGGCCAACTAGGGGCCTGGCTCCTTGGAGGTCATAAGCATTGACTATGACCGAGTGCCCGCTCCCCTGCCCCATCGCATTGCAACGGCCAAAAGCGCCGAGGCCGGAGTGCCAAGAGAGGCGCCCCGCTTCCACACCGCCCGCAACGAGCGGCTCAGATCCACCCCAACGGTTGGCACCTCCACAAGACGACCCGCACGCAGGTCATCGGCGACGGCAAGCTCACTAAGGGCCGATGCTCCCTGCCCAGAGCGGAGCAACGCCCGCAGCGCTGCGAGACTCGCCACCTCTGCCCGGGCCTCTGAGGGTGGGCCCACACCGGCCCGCTGGAGGGCCACCGCAAGGGTCTCTTTGGTCCCCGAGCCCTCCTCCCGGCCGATCAGTGCAGCCGTCGCCAGCTCGGCAGGCCGGAGGGGGCGCCGGCGGTGCGACCAGGGATGCGACGGGCCTACGACAACCACGAGGCGGTCATGCCCGAGCACCTGGGAGGAGAGTCCGGCGGGCAGCTTGTGCCCCTCCACGAAGCCAATCTCACTTCGCCCATCGGCAACCCCCTGGGCCACCACCGAGGACCCGGCAACATCGAGGCGCACCTCTATCGGATGTGCCTCGGTTGCCAGGGTGGCCAGCCAGCCGGGCAGCAGGTGCTCGGCGATGGTCAAGCTCGCCCCGATGTGCAGTGGGCCTTCGGGCCGTTCCGCCAGCGCCCGCGCACCGGCCAGCAGCTGGTTGGCCGAGACGAGGACCTGGCGGCACCAATCCAGGATCAGGCGCCCGTGTGCGGTGGGGTAGGAACCGCCAGGAGAGCGCTCGAAGATCTGGAATCCGAGGGCCTGCTCCAGGGCGCCGATGCGTGCGCTCACTGCAGGCTGGGACATCCCCGACCGCAAGGCCGCTTTGCCAAAACTTCCACTCTCGGCCACCGAGACCACCAAAGACAGCGTGACCAGGTCGAGATCCGAGAGGTCGAAGGCGCCGGCCACCCCTCCTGTCTAGCGCCGCCCGCAGCAGCCAGCGTCAGTAGCCTTGGTGACTTGGAACTTCGCTATGCCACCGATAAAGACCGCGACCCACTGTTCAGCGCCTACTCGGAGATCCTCAGGGCGGGCGAAGGGTTTCCGCATCGGTTCCCAATAGGTCGTGCCGAGTTCGACCACTACTGGTTCGCTCCCGGCTCCTCTGTGGTGGTAGCGGAGGTTGGAAGCCGGTTTGGCGGTTCTTATTTCATAAAGCCCAACTTTCCCGGCCGGGCCGACCACATCGCCAATGCCGGCTATTTCGTCGTTTCCCACATGCGGGGGCAGGGCATCGGCAGGGCCCTGGTGGAACACTCCTTATCCCAAGCCAGATCTCTCGGGTTTGACGCAATGATGTTCAACTTGGTCTTTGAGTCCAATCCCGCCCGGTCGCTATACGAACGGCTCGGGTTCTCCGTCATCGGGCGGATCCCAGCCGCCATCGACGGCCAAGACGCACTCATCTACTGGACCCGGCTATAGGAAGAAACTACTTATCGGGGCCTAGGGCGGCCATTCCCCTCAAGTACCTCGATTCACCTCGGTGCCAAACTCCACCAGTGCGGCGCCGGCCTCTCAGACCAGCCCTTTGAGCATGAGGTGCCAATACATGGCCGGGAGGCCGTAGCGCTTGAGCAGCCACATGTCATAGCGCTCCTTGCGGGTGTTTATGAAGGGAATGGACGGGTCCGGCCGGTGGTCGTAGTCGAACTCGGCTAGCAGCATCCGGTTGCGGGCCGTGGTCAGGGGGCAGGAGGTGTAACCGTCATAGCCGGCCACGTCACCGCCCCCTCCCTTCATGACAGACAGCAGGTTGGCCACGAGAACCGGCGCCTGCTTGCGGACGGCCGCACCAGTCTTTGAAGTGGGCAGATTTGCCGCATCGCCCAGGGCAAAGATGTTGGGATAGCGGAGGTGACGAAGGGAATCTTTGTCCACCTGCACCCAGCCCAGGTCCGATCCGTCGGACAAAGAGGTCCTCTTGAGCCAGTCGGGGGCGCTCTGGGGAGGCACCGCGTGCAGCATGTCGTAGTGGACCTCGGACTTGGACCCGTTTTCGGCGTTCGCGATGACCACCCGCCGTTCGGGGCCGTCGATCTCTACGGCCTCGGAGTTGAACATCACCTCTATGCCATAACGCTTGACAACCTGCTCCAAGACGACCGAGAACTCAGGCACTGCAAACATCGAGGAGGAGGGGAGGGAGAGAATTACCCTGATGTCGCCGAGCACTCCCTGCATCCGCCAGTAGTCGGCCGCCAGATAGGCGATCTTCTGGGGAGCTCCGCCGCACTTTATTGGACCAGATGGCATCGTAAAGACCGCAGTGCCGCTCCGCATGCCCTGGATGAGCTCCCATGTCCGGGGGGCAAAGTCGGGGCTGTAGTTGCTGGAGACGCCATTGGACCCAAGGGTGAGATCCAAGCCCGTCAGGCGCCCCCAGTCCAGTTGCAACCCGGGGCAGACCACTAGGTAGTCGTAGGAGACCTCGCCGAAAGCGGCGGTGGTGACCACGGCCGCGTCGGGATCCACAGAGACCGCCGAGTCCCGGATCCAGGCTACGCCCTGGGGCATCACCGAGGTCTCGGAGCGGATGCTCGCACTCAGCGGGGCGCGCCCACCTCCCACCAGCGTCCACAGAGGTTGGTAGTAGTGCTTGGCAGCGGGCTCGATGATGGCAACGTCGTCCTGGCCAGCTCGACGCAACCGGGCGGCAACCGTTATGCCCGCCGTCCCGCCACCAATGATGAGGATGCGATGGTGAAGCCGGTTCTTAGTCATGTGACCTCCTGGACAAACCACCCAAATGTGACGCTATCGCACGCCTTGGAATCTCACAATGGACCGCCTTGCCCCGCATGGGCGGCCATCGTCAAACCAACAAAATCCTCCCGCATGACTCACAGGTCAAAAGCGCATCCGGCGAGCTCCTCCTCATCGCCTCGAACTCCGCCAGGGCGAGTTCCAGGTGGCACCCGCCGCATCGCCTCCCCTCCAGCTTGGCGACCGCAACACCGCCCAGATGTGCCCGCAGGGACTCGTAGCGCATCACAACCGCCTCGGGAAGGGATGCAACTACCTCGGGCCGCCCAGAGGCGACAGCCAGCGCCTCCTGGTCCAAGATGGCCTCGGCTTGGCCGAGGGCCACCTCGGCCGTAGTCAGCTCTACCGATGCCGCTTCGGCCCGCTCCCGGGCCAGCTTGTAGGAGGCCTCGGCCTGATCCAGGGCCTCCATCGCCTCCAACTCGGCATCTTCTATCTCAGACAGCCGCTTCTCGAGCGACGAGGACTCCTCATCGAGCAAAGACAACTCCCGGGCCGCCACATTGGAGCTGAACATGCGCTTTTTTACTACCGCGATCCGGGCCTGAAGGTCCCCGGCCGTCGATTCCAGGTCCTTGAGCTGCGAGCGCAGGGTGCTCATCTCAGAAGCACACCGCCTGTGGGCCTCGGCAGTCTCGTTGGCCAGAGCCGAGGCCGCCGCCATGGCCTTTCGCTCCTCCAAATGTTGGCGGCGGTGGCCTATGGCATCCAGCTCGGAATCGAGCTCTTGGAGCCGCAACAAAGTCGTGCTGAGAGTTGATGCCTCGCCCACGGTGCGCCTTTCGGCAACCGGCGCCCAAGCGCCCATTGCCAAGCACCAGTCTATGGCTTGGATCCCTCGGGCCTATGCGGTGGGTTTCCCGCCAACCTTGGTCTTGGCCAGGGTCGTCGTAGTAGTGGAGCTCGAGGTCGTAGTTGTAGTGGAGCTCGAGGTCGTAGTTGTAGTGGCAGAGGTGTGGACCTTGGAAGGTGCGGTGGTAGTGGTGGTGGTCGGCGGGATTGTGGTTGTCGTCGTCGTCGGAGGTGGCAGGGTCCCCGGGGCATAGGGCGGGAGAATGTAGCTCGGTTTGCGGAAACCGGTGAAACTCGGAGCCGGGAACTGGAGCACCGGTTGAGAAGCAAGCGCCGATGCCATGAAGTTGTGCCAGATCATGGCCGGGTAAGTGCCACCGAACACGGTGATGCCACCCACGTTGGTCATGGGAACCTGCCCCGCGGGGTCGCCGACCCACACGCTGGTGACGAGCTGGGGCGTATAGCCATCGAACCAGGCATCACCGAAGTTGTCCGTGGTCCCGGTCTTGCCTGCCGCCGGCCTGCCGGGAAGTGCCGCAGCGGTCCCCGTGCCGTGCTGGATCACTCCCTGCAGTACGCGGTCCGCCACGGCTACGTCGTTTTTCGGCACAACGCGCTGTCCCTTGGTTGAAGCCGAGATGAGCACTCTGTTCGAAGCGGTGACAACCTTGTCAACGAGGATGGCCCTGTGCAATATCCCACCATTGGCCAACACTGAATACGCGGTTGCCATCTCCAGCGGCGTGACGCTGGAGGATCCGATGACAATTGCGGGGCTTTGCTTCGGTATGTAGCTGGTGACCCCCAGGCGATGCGCCATGGCCCTCACCTTTGCCAGCCCCACATAGATACCCAGGCGCACATATGCACAGTTCACCGAGTCTGCGGTGGCCTTGTAGATGTTCATGATCCCATATCCCGGCTCCGCGTTTGCGATGATCGCAGGCACGGCACCGGGGTAGTTGATCCGACATGGCCCGGTCCCATCCAGCGTCGAGGCTGGATTGATCCCGCTCTCCAAAGCCGAGAGAAGGGTGAATATCTTGAACGACGACCCGGCCTGGCGGCCCGTCCCTCCCAGGCCGGTCGCCACGTCAAAGCCGAGGGGAGTGGTGGGGTTCCCCGATATCAGTGCCCTCACGGCTCCGGTCTTGGGGTCCATGGAAACCAGCGCCGCGGTGAAGCGACCCCCGGTAGGTGGCATGCGAGCAGCCACGGCGGCCTTGGCGTCGGCCTGCAAAGTCGGGTTGAGAGTCGTGTAGATCTTGAGCCCGCCCCCATAGAGGGCCCCGATGCGTTGGGTCCTGGTGCTGCCCAGGGCCGGATTGGCCGAAAGGTTCTGGACGACTTGATTGACAAAGGCGCTCATGGGCGGGGGGACAAAGGGGTGCAGGGTCGTGGGCAGTGGCTTTGCTTTGGCAATGGCCGCCTGGGCCGGTGTCAGGTCATTGTTCTGCACCATCTGCTCGATCGCCACGTTCCTGCGGTAGCGGGCGGCGGCGGGATGGGCGATTGGGTTGTAACCGGCGGGGTTCTCGATTAGCGAAGCCAAAAGGGCCGCCTGAGCGGCGTCCAGCCGGCTTACCGACTCACCGAAGTAGGTATGGGCTGCGGCCTGTATGCCATACGCGCCATCCCCGAAGTAGATGGTGTTCAGGTAGCGGCCGAGGATCTGGTTTTTGGACATCTGCTTGGCCAGCCTGAAGGAGAGCACGGCTTCGGTCAGCTTCCGTCCCAGGGTGCGCTTGGGCGTCAGCACTGCGTTTTTCACCAACTGCTGGGTGATGGTGGAACCGCCCTGAACGATCCCGCCGGAAAGGAGATCGGTGCGCAGCGCACGCAGGATGCCTCTCAGGTCCACCGGCCCGCTGCTGTAGAAGGTGTTGTCCTCGACGTCCAGGACCGCATGGATCACAACGGGAGGGATCTGAGACAGTGGCACGGGGATCCTGTAGTTGGAATCCGACAGCACTGCAATCAGGTTGCCTTTGGAGTCATAAACCTTGGACGGCGTGCTCAGTGGGCGAAGGTGCACCGGTTCTGGCGGTCCCTGGAAGGAAAACGCCCTGCCCAGAGGAGTGGCCGCCCCCACGATCAACAGAACCCCTACGGCTATCACGGCCCCAGCGGCGGCCACTACGGAAAAAAGCGCCGCCAGCTTGTAGATGCGGTACACGAGACCTGAAGGTTAGTGCGGGGCCAGCAATCCCGGGCTATCAGAACTTTGGCACATAGGAACCCCTGCCCAACCTGATGCTATCGCCAAGATTCTGTGCCTCTTCGACCCCGCCCCGCACCTCGGTCACCCACCCAAGGCGCTGCTTGAGTATGCGCTCCACCCCACCCTGCAGCGTAGAGGAGCTGATGGCACAGGAACTGCACGCCCCCTGCAGCTCAACGGTCACGACTCCGGAGTGCAAATCCGCATCCACCAGGACCAAGTCGCCCCCATCGGCCTGGACGGCCGGGCGCATCATGTCGATGAGCTCTCCAAGGGCTTGCCGGCGGGCGGAGAGCTCGGGGTCATCCATGGGCACCCCTTCTCCCCTGCCCCCTACCCGGAGGGCTTCCTCCTGCTCGCTTTGGCTCGGCACTCGCCCTCCCTCTCCGCAATAGTTCTCACACAATCCTACAGGGGCAATAAAAACAACTGGTGGGCGATCCGAATCGGCACCGGAGCAGTGCGGCATGGCTCAAGTGGCCAGACCCAAGTGCTCCCATGAAGCCCCATTCCCGGCACCGGCCAACGACAAGGCGGCCACGACGTCCTCGGTGGCGGTGCAGGGATGACACCCCGCGCTCAGGAGGGCATTGGGGCCCCTGGATGCCGGGGAACGAATGGAGCCCGGAACCGCCATCACCGTGGCCCCCCGTTCCGCAGCCAGTTCTGCGAGGGCCATCACGCGGTCGTTCATGAAGCACTCGACCACCACCACCACCTCGGCAAGGTTGGCGATGAGTTCCTCTTTTGCCCGCCTCTCCCACAGCTCTGCGCCGGACCCCGCCGGAGACGCCGACAACTCCACCGGGGATTGCCGAACCAAAGGCACCCGGCCAGCGCGGCGTCCTGGAGCGACTCCCGCCAGTTCGGCTCGCTGTCCTTGGCCCAGCTGCGGCAGGTCCAAATGGGTCCTCACCAACACCGACGGCGCCCTTGCCGCCTCCGACGCACCCCGGCTGGCCGCAGCCTGAATACCGCGACCTTCTGCAGACAGGACTGCAACTCCCTCGCAAGCCAGCTCCCGGGCCACAGACCTGGCGACATCGCCCCCATATGCGGTGCAATCGGCCGTGCCCACCACCGCAACCGTCGGTAGGCCGATGAGGCTTGCCGCATTGCCTCGCACGGCCAATACCGGCGGCAGCAGAAGGTGGCGCAACCGGTCCGGATAGAAGCGGTGGCGGCTGGAGAGCATCGAGGCACCAGCCCTTCCGAAGGCGGAAATGACCTCTCTGGGTTGGGCCGATTTTGCCAGGGCCTTCCAACCATTTTTGGCTGCGGCGCCCCCTGCTCCCGGGATCCTCGCCAGTGGTCCCAAAGCCCCCCTGCCCAGAGCCTCGGCGGCCTCGGCCACCTCATTGTTGGCGGAAAGGAGTGCCAAGGTGTGCCCGCTCATGCCCGGAAGTGCGGCCAAGAGCGCCATGGCATCCTCTTCAGAGGAGAAAGACTCGACCCGGCTGAAAGCTCCGCTCCCAATGGGGTGGTTCGCATGGACCAAGGACAACTCCGCCGTGTTCATGGCGCCATGCTTGCACGAGGTTGTGACTACAGAAGAGAAATGCTCCACACCAGGTATGGCCCACACGTCCGCCGTGGCCATCCTGGCCGATCAGTTGGCCATCAGCCCCCGGCTCAACGGCAACCGCGTAGAAGCCGACTCGGCCAACTCTTGGCGATGGCCGGTTCCCTGCAGCGGCAATCCGAGGCTCTGGGCGGCTAAGTTTTCGGGTGGCAGCTCTTTCCAAAGGGGCCGGTGGATGAGAAGCGATCCCTCAAAACTGATCGACCCGCTGACCGGCACCCCGGCGGTTGTCAGGGCGGTGCAGCCCTACCAGGCAACCAAACGCTACACCTGCCCCGGATGCAACCAGAACCTCGAGCGCGGCACCGGGCACGTCGTAGTCATCCCCGAGTTTGACGCAGACCTCCGGCGGCACTGGCACCACGGATGTTGGGAAGCCCGGCACCGGCGCAGGTTGCGCTGACCGGCTCGGTCGTATCTCGGCTCAGAGCTCCCACTCTGGAAGTTCTTCGACGTTGACGTCCCTTGAGGTGACGACCCTCACCCGGGGCACGAACCGAGCGGTTCGATAGACGTCCCAGACCCATACGTCACCGAGGGACACCTCGAAAAACCCCGCTACCCCGCCGTGGGGACGGACGTCGACTTCGTTTGCAAGGTAGAAGCGGCGCTCTGTCTCAATGGCAAAGCGGAACATCGGCAGTACTGCCTTGTACTCCTCCAGAAGGGCCAACTCGAGATCGGCCTCGTAGCGTTCGAGATCCTCTCCGCCCATTCACCCTCCCTCGCAGGGCACACGCCCCTCAGTCACATAATCCCACACCCGGCCGTCGCTGGCCATGATGGCAGCCGGAGCCTTCGGCCCCGGAGGAGGTTCGTCGTGGAGCAGGCCGGTCAGCGCTTCTCCTTGATCTTGGCAGCCTTGCCGTAGCGCTCACGGAGGTAGTAAAGCTTCGCACGCCGCACATGGCCGCGCACCACCGGTTCGATCCGGGCGATAGTCGGCGCATGGACGGGAAAGGTGCGCTCAACACCAACACCGAAACTCACCTTGCGAACGGTGAAGGTTTCCTTGGCCCCAGAACCCTGGCGCCGGACCACCGCACCCTGGAACACCTGGACCCGTTCCCTGTTCCCCTCGACCACTCGGACATGGACTTTGACGGTGTCACCTGGGGCGAAATCTGGGATGTCGTCACGCAGGCTTTCGACGTCTACAAGGTCAGTTGGGTTCATGCTCGCTGCTCCTCGGGGGCGCGTCACCGCTTCGGCGCCGGGTGTCGGGTTCGACCAAAAAAGAATAGCCGTGCCGGCGGAGAAGTCGTTCGTCCTCCTCCGATAGCCCGCCCCTCGCCTCTATGAGATCGGGGCGCAGCTGCAGGGTGAGGGCGAGGGATTCGGCCTGCCTCCAGCGTCGAACCGCCCCATGGTCGCCGCTGCGAAGCACCTCGGGCACTGCCCAGTCTCGAAAGACCGCCGGGCGGGTGTAGTGGGGATACTCCAGCATGCCATCGCTGAAACTCTCCTCCTCGCTCGAAGCCTCGTTTCCCAACACTCCGGGCAGCAACCGCACGGCGGCTTCCACGACCGCCATCGCGGCCACCTCTCCCCCGGCCAGCACGTAGTCCCCAACCGAGATGACTCCGTCCACGAGATGGTCCACGATTCGTTGGTCCACCCCCTCATACCTGCCACACAGCAGGGAGAAGGACTCCATCTCGCTCAGTTCCCTGGCCATCGCCTGGTCGAAGCGGCGTCCGGCGGGACCGAGTAGGAACAGGGGTCTGGGTGCCGTGGCAGCCTCGACCGCAGCGAAGACCGGGCCCGGGGCCAGCACCATGCCAGCTCCGCCGCCAAATGGGGCGTCGTCGACGGACCTGCGGGGATCGCCGGCTCCCTGACGCAGGTCCTGGGCGTGTATTTCTACGACTCCCTGGCGCAATGCCCTGCCCACCACGCCGAAGGACAGCCACGTCGAGATCATCTCGGGGAAGATACTGAAGACGTCTATACGCATTGCCCTGCCGCCTAGCCGAAGAGGCCTTCTGGAGCCTCCACAACGATCCTCCCGTCACCGGAGGAGACAACGAAACGCAGAGGCACCAGGGTGCCATCCTCCAAGACCAACAGATCCGACGCGGGGTTTGCCTCGACCGCTGTGACCCTGCCCCAGCAGGTGCCGCCGGAATCGTAAAGCATCGAACCCACCAGATCATGAATCCAAAGCACCGCCGGATCCTGGAGCGGCTCGGCCAGGAGCACCACCGAGCGCAACCGTTCGGCCGAGTCCAGGTCCTCTACACCCTCGAATGACAACAGCCAGCGGTGCCCGTGAACAGAGGCGGAGCGCAGGACCAGACGACCCTGGCTGGACTCGAAGGCCTCCCCCGGGTGCATTCTCTCGGTCCTGTTGGTCCACAGTTCGGCAACCACCAGGCCACGCAGGCCGTGCGGCTTTACCACCCTCCCGACCTCCAGCAGTGCAGATGCGGGGCTGCTTGGGCCCTGGGTGTCAGGATTCCCTGAACTTGGGCTCAGCCGAGCACCTCGACGCTGACTTCCACGTCCTCACGTGCACCCGCCACCCTGGACAGGGTGCGCAGCGCGTTGATGACCCGGCCACGCCTGCCGATGACCCGCCCCATGTCCATGGGGGCAACACTGAGGCGCAACTCCACTCCGCCTCGGGTCTCTTTGGTGTCGACGACGACCGATTCCGGATCGGCCACCACCGCCGAAACCATGTAGGTCAAAAGCTCAGCCGCCATGCCACCACGGATCCGGTTCCCAGAAGGCTCCTCGATGTAGTCCCCCTCGGAGACGGGACCATCCGCCTCGTCGGCGAAATTCCCCTCGTCGGCTGTGCCCCCATCGGTCAACTGCCTGCGCCCTCCGCAGGAACCTGCTCGGCTATGCGGAGCAGCTTCCCGACCGTCTCGGTCGGCTGTGCCCCCCTGTCCAACCAGTGCTTCACCCGGTCCATGTCCATGACCACTTCGGAAGGTTCCGAACGCGGCGCGTAGGTGCCGAGTATCTCGATGAACCGCCCGTCCCTGGGCGAACGGCTGTCAGCCGCCACTACCCGGTAGGTCGGCTGCTTCTTCTTTCCCATGCGCATCAGCCGGAGCCTTACTGCCACTGGTAGATCGTCCTTTCGCAAACCGAGCGCCCTGCCCGGCACATCTCATCCGCCGAGCTCAGGACCGAGCCGGACCGAGCGCAAGCAGATCCGATTCTAGCGGGGACCCGACGAGGATCGCAGCGAAGGAGTCACACGACCGCCCTTCTTGGCCTTTTTTCCCTTGGAGGTCTTCTTGGCGGAGGCCTTGGAGGGCATCCGGCCGATCCCCATCATCTTCATCGCCGCTTGGGCGTTGTCGAAGTCCTGGATCAGCCGGTTCACATCGGTTATGTCCACGCCGGCTCCCCGGGCTATGCGCTGCCGGCGGGAGCCGTTGATGATGGAGGGATCATCCCGCTCCTCGAGGGTCATGGAGCGGACGATCGCCTCGAAGCGCACGAGCTTGGACTCGTCGGCCGACTCCCGCATCTCTTTTGGTATGCCGGGCAGCATTCCCAGGACGTTTTTCAACGGCCCCATCTTTTTCAGCTTCTGGAGTTGGCTCAAAAGGTCGTCGAGGGTCAGCTTCCCCTGCTGGAGCCGGGCAGCGGTCCGTTCGGTCACCTCGGCATCGAAATGCCGCTCCGCCTGCTCGATGAGGGTCATGGTGTCGCCCATGTTGAGGATGCGGCCCGCCATGCGATCGGGGTGGAACAGGTCGAAATCCGCCAGCCGCTCACCAGTTGAGGCAAAGGCAATAGGTCTGCCCACCACGTCCTTCACCGACAGCACGGCACCCCCGCGTGCGTCGCCGTCGAGTTTGGTGACAATCACCCCGTCCAGTTGCAACACGGAGTGAAAGGCCTGGGCCGTCCCCACCGCGTCCTGGCCGATCATCGCGTCGATCACCAAGAAGGTGTACTTGGGTTGGGTGGCCTGGGATACCCGGCCGACCTCCTCCATGAGCGCCTGATCCACCGCCAGACGCCCAGATC
>JAKAOS010000167.1 GCA_021823165.1 Actinomycetes bacterium
ACGCGTCGGCCTGGTCCCATCGGGCCGCCGACCGGTGCGCAGGGGTGCTGAGTTGTGGGCTGGAGGCGAACAAGTGGGGATGGTGACCAGCGGCGGGTTTGGCCCCACGGTTGGTGGGCCGATTTCTATGGGCTATGTCAAAGCCGAATACGCCAGCGAAGGCTGCGTGTTGGAGGCCCGGGATCCCAGCCGGACCAACAGGGCGCCGGAGGAAGTGGCCGTCGGCGCGCTTCCCTTCGTCCAGCACCGCTACCGTCGCTAGGGGCGGAGCGGCGTTTGCGGCCGCCCGGGAAAGGGGAAGTCTCAGCAGTGACGCGCTCGTTGTCCAATGGGCCTGCCGGATTCGCCAAGCGCCATATAGGCCCCTCTCCCCAACAGACGGCCGAGATGCTGGCAAGCCTGGGGCGCCTTTCGATCGATGACCTGATAGACGCTGCGATACCGCCTTCAATCAGAACGGCTGCGCCGTTGTCCATTCCCCCTGCTCGTTCCGAGGCGGAGGCTTTGGCGGAACTGGCGGACATCGCTGCTGAGAACGAACCCTCGGTGTCTCTGATCGGCATGGGGTTCCACGCCTGCCACACCCCCGCGGTGATCCAGCGCAACGTATTGGAAAGCCCCGGTTGGTATACCGCCTATACCCCCTACCAGGCCGAGATATCCCAGGGCCGGCTGGAGGCGCTGCTCAACTTCCAGACCATGGTGGCTGACCTTACGGGAATGGATGTTGCCAACGCTTCGCTGTTGGACGAGGGGAGCGCTGCGGCGGAGGCGATGCTGCTGTGTTCAAGGGTGCAGAGGCCTCCGGCTGGGTCTGGGACCTTCCTCGTGGACCGGGATTGCCACCCCCATGTGGCTGAGGTCCTTGCCACTAGGGCGGAGGCACTGGGCATCGAGATCTCCTTTTGGACCCCCGGTGACGCCATAGCTCCAGGTTCCGCCTTTGGCGTCTATGTGCAGTATCCGGGATCGGGTGGCCAGATCCCCGATCTCAGCGCTGCGGTGGCGGCTGCCAAGGCGGCCGGGGCAATGTGTGTGGTCTCGGCCGATCCCTTGGCCCTCACCCTGTTGGAGTCCCCCGGGAGCGCGGGGGCGGACGTTGTCATAGGCAACACCCAGCGTTTCGGGGTGCCTCTGTGGTTCGGCGGCCCGCATGCGGCCTACATGGCGGTTCGGGAGTCCCATGCCCGCCAGCTCCCGGGGCGGCTGGTCGGGCTTTCGGTCGATGCCGAGGGACGTCCCGCACTCCGCCTGGCGCTGCAGACTCGTGAACAGCACATCCGCAGGGAGCGGGCGACGTCCAACATCTGCACCGCCCAGGTGCTGCTCGCAGTCGTTGCGGGCTGCTATGGCGTGTGGCACGGCCCCGAGGGCCTCACCGCAATTGCCAGCCGTGTCCACCGGCTCACGGCATCGCTTGCCGGCGGCCTGGCACGGGCGGGTGCGAGGGTGTTGGGTGAGACGTTTTTCGACACCATCACCGTCGAGGTGCCCAACAAGGCGGCAGCCGTCATGAAAGCTGCGGTATCCAGGGGCATCGATCTCCGCTTCGTCGACGAGGACCGGGTCGGCATCTCCCTTGACGAGACAACGACACCCGAGGTAGTCGGCTCGCTGTGGGCGGCTTTTGCCGAGGGGGCTGGACTCGGGGAGGTTGGCTGGGAAGACATCGGTGAAGCTGCCGAGGGTGGGATACCGGAATCTGCACGCCGGCGCAGCGCTTTCATGCAGGCGGAGGTGTTCCACAGCTACCACTCCGAGACTGCGATGCTCCGCTATCTGCGAGGTCTGGAGGAGAAGGACTTTGCCTTGGACCGGGGGATGATCCCGCTCGGATCCTGCACCATGAAGCTGAACGCCTCCTCGGAGTTGGCCCCCATCACCTGGCCGGGTTTTGCCGACCTGCATCCCTTCTCGCCAATTTGGCGGGCCAAGGGCTACCTCCGGCTGATCGGCGACCTGGAACGGTGGCTTGCAGAGGTCGGTGGGTTCCACGCGGTTTCCCTCCAGCCGAATGCGGGGTCCCAGGGCGAGCTGGCCGGGTTGTTGGTGATTCGCCGCTACCTGGCCGAACGGGGTGAATCCCACCGGGACGTCTGCTTGATCCCCTCCTCGGCGCATGGGACCAACGCAGCCAGCGCCGCCCTTGCCGGCCTCAGGGTGGTTGTTGTGGGTTGTGGGTCGGATGGCTCAATCCTCCTGGAGGATCTGCAGGCCAAACTTTCTGCCAACGAGGGGCGAATTGCTGCGCTCATGGTCACCTACCCCTCGACTCACGGCGTCTATGAGCCACACATTTCCGATCTATGCGAGGCGGTCCACCAGGCGGGGGGCCAGGTCTATTTCGACGGGGCGAACATGAATGCTCTCGTTGGCCTGGTGAGGCCGGGGGAGATCGGCGCCGACGTGGCGCACTTCAATCTTCACAAGACCTTCTGCATACCACACGGCGGAGGTGGGCCCGGGGTGGGCCCGATCGGCGTGGCAAGCCACCTTGCTCCCTATCTTCCTGGATCCGCCCTTGTCCCCCAGGCCGGTCCGGAGGATGGAATCGGCGCAGTTGCATCCTCTGGTTGGGGATCTGCGGGAGTGCTGCCGATCTCGTGGGCATACATAGCGATGATGGGTCCCCAGGGCCTCGCGGACGCCACGGGGTATGCGGTCCTTGCCGCCAACTACCTTGCGGCCCGTCTGTCCGACTACTACCCCGTCCTCTACGCGGGCAACGAGGGGACCGTTGCACATGAGTGCATCTTGGACATGCGGCCGTTGACTGCGGCCTCGGGTGTGACCGCGGAGGATGTGGCCAAGCGCCTGATGGACTACGGGTTTCATGCTCCCACGATGTCCTGGCCGGTGGCGGGGACGTTGATGGTGGAGCCAACCGAATCTGAGCCCAAAGAGGAACTGGACCGCTTCTGTGACGCCATGATCTCAATCCATGCCGAGATAATGGCGGTGGCCTCTGGGGACATGGAGTTGCAGAGGAGCCCCCTTCGCAATGCGCCTCATACGGCCCGGGCGGTCACCTCGGAGGACTGGGACCGCCCCTACTCCAGATCAGATGCCGCTTTCCCCGGCATCTTGGCAAAAGCCGAGGCGTCCATGGGCGGCGCCGCCAAGTACTGGCCGCCTGTTGCCCGGATCGACAACGCTTCTGGGGATCGCAACCTGGTGTGTGCCTGTCCTCCACTGGAAGACTACGACCAGGGCACCTGAGCAAAGCCCCGGTTCTCCAAGGCCGCAGGCGGGGTTGCCTTCCGAGGCACCAAAGATGTTTTCGGACAACAGGTCGTATGCAAGACGAGTGGGGCCCAGGGCCAAAGGCTCGTCCATCTAGCCACATCTGGAACTAGGTTGATCCCGCTATCGCTGCCCAACGGCTGCTTCATGTCGCTGCCCGACAACCTCACCTGTTTAGGTCCACTTCGGTGAAATGGACCCATCGAGCTCGTAGGTGCCATTGGGTCCGTAGGTGTCCGAGGCGAGTGCCGAGGTTCCGTAGAAGAAGATCAGGTCCGCTGAGATCTTGCCGGGGTAGTCCTTGAACCAGACGCCAGGCGTGCCGTTGTACAGTCCGTTGAGATGCCACCCGGCTGCCTGGGCTCTGGCGTTGTAGAAGGCGGCCACCTGGGCCACTGGCAGGTTGCTGTGGAAGATCAATTCGACGAGGGGGCTATCCCAGCCACCTGCTTCGAATATCGTTGGCCGCCACGTGGCGGGTTCGGACTTGATCGGCTGCAGCAGATGCGACTGTGGGGGAAG
>JAKAOS010000168.1 GCA_021823165.1 Actinomycetes bacterium
GATCTCTTGGCATCGTGGCTGGCTGGTCTTTCCGCAAGAGCATGCGGGAACTGGCGGCCACCGCCGACTCCTCGGCCCCTGATTCCTCGGCCCCGGGCTCCTCGAATCACTGTGCAGGCGGGGCCGCTGGGAGCGGCGACGGATCCAAGGGCGAGAGGACCGAGCTAGGGCTCGATAAAGGCATTGGTGAGGGCTCCAGAGGCCTGCCCGATGGGCAGCGGCTGCCCTGGTCGGCAGAGCTCAGGCCGAGGTGACAGCTTCGAAGTGCTCGATCCTTGGGGCGGGGTCGTAGAAGTGGTGAAGCAGGGCACGCCACTGCTCGAAGCGCTCGGAGCCCCGAAAGCCCTCGGTGTGGGCCTCTATGGACTCCCAAGCAATCAGAAGTAGGTAGGTGGAGGGGCGCTCGACGCATCTGTGCAACTCCACCGACAAACAGCCCGGACTCGATGCGACAAGGCCCTTGGCCGTCTCGAAGGCATCCTGGAAGGCTGCTTCTTGGCCGCTGCGGATGTTGAGTTCGCCATGTTCGAGGATCACGCCCCAGGAGGCTAGGGGCCGTCTCGCATCGATCGCCTTGCAGCGGTTGTCCGGCTCAACCGGCCCTTCCGAGGCCGGTAGGTGCGCGCTGGGAGTGGTGCTTTAGCTACTAAACGTGACTTACCGCTCCTGCAATAGAGCAAAAATGGTATTGCACTCAAGCGAATGTGACTCCTATTGCGGTGGGTTGGGAGAATGCTTTTTATTCCCCGTCCCTGTTGCTAGGGTGGCCGAGAGTTAGCCGTAGGGCGGGATTGGGGTGACCGTGCTCACGGATGATTGGACGAAACGGTCATATCAGGAGCAAATCTCAACGTGTCAGAGTATGGGCGATCATCTGCTGGCAGAATTGTAAAAAAGCATTCATCGCGGCCCCGGTATTTGTCGAATGTAGTTCCCATGAACGTTACGAGGCAGGCTCGGTTAGCGGCGGTGGGGACGATCGTTTTGGCCCTGGCGATGGCGGTTGTGTTGCTGTTGTGTTCACCGCGGACAGTCGAGGCCGTCTGGATCGTCTTGCGTTCAGCGGTGCTGGCACTGGCCGCCCTAGGTCTGCTGCGCGGTGGCTCGAACCCCGTCAGGCGTGCGGCGTTGGTCGTTGCGGTCTGCGGGGTGATTACCGGGATGGTTCTCCTGGCAGGCTTTGGCTACCAAGACGGCCTGGATGCCTCACGCTTGTATGTGGCCGCTTCGGTGGTCGGTCTCCTCTGGGTCCCCGTTGCCGGTTATGGCATCTACCGCATTCCTTCTCGTCGCCGGGGAGCGGGCGGCCTGGAGGTGCTGGTCGACTCCCTGGTTGCCGGTTCTGCCCTCATCTTCATCAGTTGGCTTTTACTCCTGCGCCCCATGCTCGGCACACCGAACGTCTCATATGCAGAGGCGTCGCACCTCCTCTTCCTGGCCGGCAATGCGACGGTGATCGCGATGGCGGTCGCCTCGATGCCCCATGCCGGGCCCACGGGCCGGCGATCCCTGGCGGTATTCGTGGTGGCCATGCTGGCCACGGCTGGGGTTGACCTTGCAATGACTTTTGAGTGGGTCCATCGGATGGGCGGAAGCCTGCCATGGGCACAGCTTGGCGCCCTGGCCGCTCTTGGGGTGGCATCTGCTGGGGCGTTCAAGGTGGCTCCTGAGAAGCCAGAGAGGAGTCGGTCCGGCGAGGTCGTCGCCAGGTACCTGGCACAGGCACCCCTGGCGGCGGTGGTGGTCGTTGCCATCGTTTTCTTGGCAAGTGGCCGTAGCTTCACCATCGACGAGGTGTTCCCCGCAGTGCTCATGCTTGCAGCGATCCTTGTTCGCCAGCTGCTCTATGCAAGAGATGCCGCCAACAATCATCCTGCCGCCATGTCCGATGACCTAACCGGCCTGGCGAGCCGCAAGGCCTTCTTGGAGCATCTGGCGGGCCATCTCAGCACGGAGGACCCGGGCCTGGTGGCCGTGGCGGTGGTGAACATCGATGGCTTCAAAGAGATCAACGATGGCTTTGGCCACGAGGTGGGTGACGACGTGCTGAACGGCTTTGCGGCATTGCTTTCCCGCACCGCCAAGGCCCATCTGGCGGCCCGGCTGGGTGCCGACGAGTTCGCCGTCCTCTTGGCCGGTGCCACTGCATCTTCTGAGGCGCTTTCGGTTGCAGCCAAGTTGGCCCGCACCTGTGTGGTGGAGACGACAAGGGGCATTGTCGTGCCGGTCGATCCCAGCGTTGGGGTCGCCATCGGTCTTCCCGGGGACCAACCCAGCTGCCTACTCCGCAGGGCAGACATTGCACTGCGGAGTGCAAAAGGTGGCGAGCAGCGCCGCCGCTACGCGTTCTTCCGCCCCTCGTTGCAATCTGTTGCATCGAGAAGGCATCGGCTTGCTGCCTGTATGGCGGGTGCGGGGGAACGGGGGGAACTGACAGCGGTATTCCAGCCCCTGGTGGATTTGCGGAGCGGTGCAGTGGTGGGGGCGGAGGCCCTGCTGCGCTGGCGGCATCCCATCTTCGGAGAGGTGTTGCCGACCGAGTTCATCCCCATCGCCGAAGAAACGGGCCACATCGAGGAGTTGGGGGACTGGATCCTTTCCGAGGCATTGAGCCATGCGGCCCGCTGGAGACGTCACGGGCGTGGCCTGGATAGGCTGCTGGTGAACGTGTCGGTCCGCCAGCTCGACCCGACCTTTCCCGCCAGGGTCGCCTCGGCACTCGCAGACGCCGGCCTTCCCGAAGGGACGCTGACTTTGGAGGTGACCGAGACGCATTTTGCAAGCCCCCAGGCCGAATCCGTCCTCCATGGCCTTCGTGACGCTGGGGTGAGGCTGGCAATAGACGACTTCGGCACCGGATATTCCAACCTCGCGAAGCTGATCCATCTGCCCGCCGATGTCCTGAAGCTCGACAGGGAGTTCATGGCGGGGGTGGACAGCGCCAGAGGCGGTGATGTGTTCCGCACCGTGGCCGCTCTCGCCGACACCCTGGGGCTGGCGACGGTGGCCGAAGGCATTGAAACCGATCGGCACTATCGCATGGCACTGGAGGCGGGCGTCACCTTCGGCCAAGGCCATTACCTGAGCGCACCGGTCCTGCCGAGGAAAATGGAGCCGATGCTCCCGCTGTGCCAACCGAAAACGGTTTGCGTAACCGGAGCGCGGCCTACTTTCGGCTGGGGCCGATCCGAACAGAGCCAGCCAGCAGAGGATTGACCCTGATGGCCGGCAATGCACTGCCGGCAGGCGTCAGCGCCTGAGGGGCCCTGCTGCCGCCCTGATCATGTCGGGGCTCCACGGCGGATCCCATACCAGGTCGACCACTACCGCGACTGCCTGCCCCAGAGCTTTGGAGACGGCGGCCCCGGCAAGCTCGACGAGCGATTCCGAGGCCGGGCAACCCGGGGTGGTGAGGGTCATTTTGATTTCGATGCCTGCCCCGGTCTCTTTGATCTCATAGACGAGGCCCAAAGACACTATGTCCATGCAGAGTTCGGGGTCGTAGACGCCGCCAAGTGCCTCCCACGCCCGGGCAACCAAAGACCCCGGGTCCCGGGAGAGAGGTCGTTGCGGTTGATCAGGCTCCGCCACATTTGGCTCTCTCGACGCGCCTACATGCTTATGCAGAAAGATTTTCATCCCTGCCTCATAAAGCTAACCCGCCAGTTTCCCCCACCCAGGTCCTCGGCTTGGTAGGAGAAGCCCTGGGAACAGAGCACGCCTTCGAGGGGAACGGGCTCG
>JAKAOS010000169.1 GCA_021823165.1 Actinomycetes bacterium
GATCTCAAGAGCCCCCAGATGCAGGCCGCCCTGGCATCCTGGGACGCGGCCACGACCTCGGCACAACGCCAGGCGGCCCTCAGCCAGATCCAAAAGGTGCAGTACCAGCAGCTGTCTTCGGTGAAGGTCGCAAACCAGATCCTGCTGGATGGTGCCAACAAGAAGCTCCAGAACTTCCACTCCTACATCGACGTGGTCATGTGGAACACCTGGCTCTCAAAGGCATGAGCCTCAGAGGCCTTAGGACAAATACGAGGGGCCGATGACCTACTACATCGCCCGGCGGCTCGCCTCGATGATCCCCGTTCTGGTGACCATCGGGGTGGTCACCTTTGTGATAATCCATTTGACTCCGGGCAACCCTGCCGAGGTCATACTGGGCAATCAGGCCACCGCAGCTCAGGTTGCCCAGCTCAGCCGGGCCCTGGGGCTGAACCGTCCACTGTGGCAGCAGTTCGTCATATGGTTCTCCAACGCCATCCAGGGCAACCTGGGTAACTCGATCTTCTACGAACAGCCGGTGTTGCAGGTGGTCATGAGTCATCTGCTGCCCACGCTCACCCTCGCCGCACTGTCCACGGTGGTGAGCCTTGCCGCCGCGGTCCCCATCGGGCTTTTGGCCGCATGGCGCAAGGGGAGTTGGCTGGACCGGCTGTTGGTGTCGCTATCGCTGCTCGGGGTGTCGGTGCCGGCATTCTGGCTGGCCTTCATGGTCATCTTGGTTTTTTCGGTTTCGGCGGGGTTGCTCCCGGTAGCGGGTTACGTACCGCTCTCGGATGGTTTTTTGCCGTGGGCGGCACATTTGGTGCTGCCGGTGGCGGTCCTGGCATCGGGGCAGTGCGCCATCATCGCAAGGATGCTGCGTGACGGCACCCTGGAGAGCCTTCGCCAGCCCTATATCCGCACGGCCCGGGCAAAAGGGGCATCCGAACGCGCCGTACTGCTGAGCCACGCTTTGCCAAATGCCGCCATACCTACCCTCACCATCGTTGGCAACAGCCTTGCAAGCCTGCTGAGCGGGGTCGTTGTGGTGGAGGTTGTCTTCGGCATACCCGGGCTCGGGAACCTGATCATCCAGGCCATGGAGAACCGGGACTACCCCCTGATCGAAGGCGTGACTTTGGTGGTGGCAATCATCTATGTGGCAGTGAACCTCTTCGTCGACCTCCTCTACGCGCTCGCTGACCCAAGAGTGAGGCTGGGGTGAACCCCGGGGTATTCCTCAAGCGGGCCTGGTCCGAGGAACGGCTCGGCGTCGTGGCTTTCGGCATTGTCGTCATCCTCGCCGCCCTGGCCCTGGCCGCTCCGTTGATAGCCGGCTCGCCAACTGCGATCGACTCTCTTCACAGGCTGCGGCCACCCTCGTTCAGCCATCCCTTTGGGACCGACGACTTTGGCCGTGACGTATTGTCCAGGACCCTCTACGGAGGACGGGTCTCCCTCGGCCTGGGTTTGGCAGTCACCGCCGCCTGCTCGGTCTCCGGCGCCGCTTTGGGCCTCGTCTCCGGCTACTACCCCAAGGTGGACGGACCACTGATGCGGCTCATGGACGGCATGATGGCCTTCCCCCCACTCGTGCTGGCAATCGCCTTGGTGGCCGCACTCGGGGCCGGACTAAGCAGCGAACTGATCGCTTTGTGGACGGTCTTCACCCCCCGGGTGGCCCGGGTGGTCCGGGCGTCCACCATCCAACTCCGCTCGGGTGAGATGGTCGCCGCCTCGGTAGCAAGTGGTTCCAGGACCCGAACCATCCTGCTGGGACACATCCTGCCCAATGCGACCGCTCCGCTGATGGTGCAGGCAAGCTTTGTCTATGCAGAGGCCATCTTGGCAGATGCGGCACTTTCCTTCCTGGGCCTCGGCGTGGCTCCCCCCACCCCTACGTGGGGAAACATGGTGGCAGGAGCCAGGGATTACCTTCCGGTGGCTCCCTGGTTCGCCGTCTTCCCCGGCTTGGCAATCGTCATCTCGGTCATCGCCCTCAACCTGGCCGGCGATTCCCTGCGAGCAATCCTGCTGCCCCAGGCCGCCGGGATGGCCCGACCCGGCCGAGCACGGCGCATGATACGGCCCGGGGCCGCAACTGCCCCGGCAACCCGCCAGCCGTCCCAGTGAAAAACACCCCCCATCAAGGCCCAATCCGCCAGGGATGCCCTGGCGCTCCAGGATCCCCAAGCCCACTACCGGGCCGGACGAAAGGACAGCGATGACCCCCGCCACAGAGGACACCGCCCAAGCGGTGACAAAGGTCATCGCCGAGGCAAAAAGGGAGCTTTCTTCCAGAACCCCCGCTTTGGTTGACCTGAGCCACGAGGTCTTTGGGTTCTCCGAGCTTCGCTTTGCCGAACACCGCAGTTCTGCCCGGGTGGCCGCCTACCTGGATTCAGAGGGATTCGATGTGGTGAGTGGCGTGGCAGACATGCCAACCGCATTCCGGGCACGACGCCGCATTGGTTCGGGTGGTCCGACCATCGCAATCTTCTGTGAGTATGACGCCCTTGCTGGCATTGGTCACGCATGCGGCCACAATCTGATCGCGACGGCCGGGGCGGGGGCCGCTGCAACGGCCGGTGCGCTGCTGGCGGCCGAAAACACCCCTTGTGATCTGGTGGTATTGGGTAGTCCCGCGGAAGAGGGAGGGGGCGGGAAGGTAAAGCTCATAGAGGCTGGTGAGCTGGAGGGGGTGGACGTTGCAATCATGGTTCACCCCGCCGGCTTCGATGCCGTCTACAAGCCAAACCTGGGCCGCATCTCTTTGGAAACAACCTTTATCGGCAAGGCCTCGCACGCCGCGGCCTCCCCAGACGAAGGCCGCAACGCCCTGGATGGAGCCACTCTGTTTCTTTCGGCCATCGGACTCCTTCGCCAACAGCTGCGCTCCAGTTCCAGGATTCATGCCATCATCACCGAGGGCGGCGACGCGGTGAACGTGATCCCCGAACGAACCAAACTGGCCGTCTTCGTCCGCTCCCCCGACCGCTCCTACCTCTATGACCGCCTGCTGCCCGCCGTCTTGGACTGTGCCCGGGGAGCTGCCCTGGCAACCGGGACGACTCTCGAATGGGAAGAGGTGGAACCCGCCTACGAACCGATGATCCTGAACCCCGTCCTTGGCGACCTCGCCGGGACTGCACTGGAGGCATTGGGGAGGTCGCCTGCCAATACCGACCCCAAGGGAGACTCGGCAGGATCCACCGATATGGGCAACGTGAGCCACGTTGTGCCCTCCCTTCACCCCTATGTGTGCGTAGTTCCGGGTGCCACCACCCACACCAGGGACTTTGCCGAAGCCGCCCGCTCCGAGGCAGGCGACAGGGCCGCCATAGACGGCGCAGCGATGCTGGCAGCCATTGCCGTGGTCCTCGCCCGGCATCCAGATCTCGTGGACGAGGCCAAAAGGCTTTTCAACAAAGATGCCCGGCCCTGATCACAGCCGGCGACGCTACCGCGATCACCCTCTGGTCAACGTGGCAAGCTTTGGACCCCCGGTTGGCCCTCCTGCCATGTTTGTTGAGCTAGGCGATCGTCACCCAGTCCACTCGCTGGCACCCCGAGAAGCACTGCGAGGTCATGGGCGATGAAGCCCGCTGGGCGTGGGCTTGGCACCCTGGCCCACTTCGGCCTCGATGCCAAGCGTGGATGACCCAGGGGCTTGGCAGGGGCAATCGCCACACAGTCCGGCCGCGGCAAACACACCTACCCTGTCACGGTGGACTTCAAAG
>JAKAOS010000170.1 GCA_021823165.1 Actinomycetes bacterium
GTTTCCTGCGCCGTAGCGCCGTAGCGCCGTAGCGCCGTAGCGCCGTAGCGCCGTAGCGCCGTAGCGCCGTAGCGCCGTAAGTGCAATATCCTGTCAGGGGTCGGACCGATGGATGAATCAGAGAGGGTCCCGGGTTTCCGCCCCCAGGATGTGCTGGCGTGGTCAAAGTTTGGTTCTGGGTTTTCCTGCCATTAACCCAAGGGTGACAACCTGGTACTCGACCCAAGGAGGCGTTCTGCCTCCGCTGCCCCAAGAGGGCCGGAAACTGTTCGAGAGGAAGAGAGATGAGTTCAGCCAGCATTGTCTTGGCACTCGCCGTATTCCTAGCCAGCGCAGTAGAGATGGTGGAGGCACTCACCATCGTCGTTGCGGTGGGGACCACGAGGGGTTGGCGCTCTGCGTTCGAGGGAGTTGGCGCAGCCCTTGCGACACTCGCAGCCGTAGTGGCACTCCTGGGCCCCGCATTGGTGTCCCTCATCCCAATAGGAACCCTCCGGCTGGTTGTCGGCGGAGTCCTCTTGGTCTTTGGAATGCAGTGGCTTCGCAAGGCGGTCCTGCGGGCCGCGGGGCTAAAAGCCAAGCACGACGAGAACGAGATCTTCCAAAAAAACGTCTCGGCGTTGTCGGGGGCAACTCGCACCCGCCGGGATGCAGTCGGCTTCACAGTGGCCTTCAAGGGCGTGTTCCTGGAAGGGCTGGAGGTGGTGATCATCGTGATCACCCTTGGCAGCACCGGTCACGCCTTGGCGCTCGCAGCGGGGTCGGCTTTGGTTGCACTGGTCGTAGTGGGTGCAATCGGGGCGGTCGTGGCACGCCAGCTGGCCGGTGTGCCCGAGAACGCCATGAAGATGGGGGTCGGAATCATGCTCGTGAGCTTTGGGACATTCTGGGGGGGCGAGGGACTCGGCATGCACTGGCCCGGAACGGATCTCGCCATACCGGTGCTCATCGCCTTCTACGCCCTGGGGATGTTGCTCCTTACCAAGTCCCTGGCCGCCCGCTACTCCTCTGCTGCGGCACCTGTGGCCGCTGCGGCGTCGATCAGGGAGAACCACGTTGGCACCCGCTGAGACACCCCGACAGGGCATAGCCGCCAGAGCCCTGGTCGGCTTCGGCCGCTTCTGGTGGAACTTCCTGGTCGGCGATACGCCGGAACTTTTCGTCGGGGCGGTGGTCATCCTCGGCGTGGCTGCCTTGCTGGTCGCTTTGGGGGCGAGGTCCATCGCCTGGGTCGTCACGCCTTTGGCGATCCTTACAGTGCTTGGCCTGTCGGTCGCAAAAGAGGCGCGGCGCATAAGGCGCCCGGAGGTGAGCCGCTGATCAGCGGGTCACATCCGTTATCCGCTGCACAATCGCGCTCGGCTGTGGGTTCTGGCCCCCCAGGGACCAAAGCGACCCGCCCCAGCTGACAAGGGCCTCGTCCGATACCGGCACAACAAGTGACCCCACCCGCGTGACGGAGCCGTTGGCCGGATCGAGTGACCAGATCGCCCTGGAATACCGGCCACCTATCCTGCCACCGACCACCAGGATTCGGCCGTGGAGGATCGCCGCCTGGGCGTGATCCAAGGGGGCGGCCATATGGCCCACTACGGCCGAAGCCCCAGTCGAAAGATTCACCGCCTGCACGGCAGAGGTGGGCGAACCGGACGCCGTTTCACCACCCAGCACATACAGGTAATGCCCCATTGTTGCTGCCGCCCCGTAGCGGACAGGAATGGGGAGGGTGGAGACGGTTCGGAAAGTGGTGCCGTTCTTGGTCGCCAGTACCGAGGCATCCATGGCACTGCCGCTGTAGCCGCCGACTATGAAGGCCCCCCTGGGGGAGGATGCAACCGTGCAGTCCGCCCTTGGAGCCGGCAGGTGGGCCGCTATTACGCCACCGCTCGAATCGGTCCAGGCCTGCACCGAGGAGTAGACGTAACTGGAACCGCCGCCAAAGAGATAGGCCTTGGACCCAAGCACCGCAGCACCCGCGTCGTGGGTCGGGAGGGGAAGTTGACCCATCGCCAGAACCTGGCCGGTCGTGGGGTCTATGAGCCGAACCGAACTGGACGAACTCCCATCCACCCTTATCCCGCCCATCAACACCAAGTTGGGCCCATCACTCGCCGCCGCCGGCCGCGACAGGGCGGCCGGTAGTGACCACGGGGCGACCGTGGTCTTCACCGGCGCCCCAGGTGCCACTGGCACGAAATGGCGTGCCGGGGCCGGCTTGGGGGACGGCGAAGTCGCCTTGGTCCCACATGCCGCAAGGACTGTCGAACCAACAACAAAGGCTGTGGCCCTGGCCGCTGCGGGGAACAGCCCGCTACCCATTTTTCCCATGAGCCACCTAAAGTAGCCGCCGTGCGCCGAATGCTCCTAGTGATCTCGGCCGCGGCAATCCTCTTGGGGGCCTGCGGCACCGCGACCAAAACGACTACGAAAAAGCCGGCCTCGGCTACCAAGACGGCAAAGGTAGCCCAGCCATCCTCCCCGCTCGGACCGACGCTCGGATACGCCAAGACCGCGAAGCTCAAGCCGGGCCCCTATCTGGCGCCCGGCTCCAATCCCGGCGCAATACCCAGCGACGTCCTGATAGCGGACCGGAACAACAACCGGCTAATCATCGTGAACCCTCAGGGCAACATCGTCTGGCAGTTCCCCCAGCCGGGGAATCTGGCTCCAGGCCAGACCTTTGTCGCTCCCGACGACGCCTTTTTCACCCCAAATGGGCGGGACATCATCGTCACCCAGGAGAGCAACTACACAATCACCGAGGTGAGCATCGCCAAGCATCGCATCGTTTGGCGTTATGGGCATCCCGGAGTTCCCGGGTCGGCCCCCAACTACCTCGATAACCCCGACGACGCGATGATGCTCCCCAACGGGGACATCCTGGCTGCCGACATCATCAACTGCAGGCTGTTGATCCTGAGGCCGCCTTCGCATGTGCCGGTGCAGGTGATCGGTGAGACGACCCAGGCCTGCTACCACCAGCCCCCGACCCGATGGGGAAGCCCCAACGGGGCCTTCCCGATGACCAATGGCCGCTACGTGGTCACCGAGATCAATGGGGACTGGGCCGATCAGTTGAACCTGGCAAACGACCACATCGGCTTCATGACCAACCCGCCCGGGGTCCTCTACCCCTCCGACACCAACCAGGTGGGCAACAACACCAACCTTTTCTTGACCGCCGACTACTCCAATCCGGGACAGGTGGAGGAGTTCACCTCCTCGGGACAACTCGTCTGGCGCTATCGCCCGACCGGGGCTCTTGCGTTGAACAAGCCCTCCCTTGCCCTGCCACTGCCAAATGGTGACGTCATAATGACCGACGACTGGAACCACCGGATCATCGTCGTGAACCCCAAGACAAACCAGATCGTCTGGCAGTATGGGCACAAGGGGATCCCGGGATCGGCACCTGGATACCTGAACAAGCCCGACGGGCTTGACCTGGCCCCGCCCTACTCCCTCACCATGACTCACGCCAAGACCATGGGCCTCCCCTCTCCGTCTCTCACCGGAGCGGCATCCTCGACCTCCTCCACGACAACGGCGGGCTAATCCGAGCCCGGTCGAGGCAGTGCCACAACCAGGCGCTACCCTTTGGCTGTGCATCCCATAGGGCAGGGTCGGCCGTCGGCGGTCGCACTCGCAACGGATCTTGACGGCACCCTTTTGGCTCCTGGGGGCTTCGTCTCCCAGCGGAGCATTGC
>JAKAOS010000171.1 GCA_021823165.1 Actinomycetes bacterium
GCTGCTGCTCAAAGAATCAGTCATCTTCACTGGGAATGGTTGCGTTCGAATATCAGCCTCAGCCCATGCAGGGTGAGCCATGGGTCATACCGATTCACCCTACGGCAGAAGGGGACGATGAGTGTCCCCAACCCGCCGGTGGCCACTATTTCCGCCTCGCCCAACTGCTCGATGAAGCGCTCGCAGATGCCGTCCGCCTGGGCGGCGAATCCGTAAAGGACTCCGGATTGGATCGACTCTGCGCTGGAACGCCCGATCACGTTCCTGGGCTTTCCGAGATCAATCCTCCGCAAAAGCGAGGCGCGTTCGAAGAGGGCCTCGAGGCTCACCTCCACCCCCGGGACGATGGCACCACCCAGATATTCGCCCGATGACGAAATAGCGTCGAAGGTCGTGGCAGTTCCAAAGTCGACCACTATCGAGGGGAATCCATAGAGGTCCTTGGTCGCAACCGCGTTAGCTATGCGGTCTGCGCCAACCTCCCTTGGGTCGTCGTAGAGAATGGGGATGCCACTTTTCGCACCCGGGCCAACCACCACCACCGGGACGCAAAGCCACTCCTCGGCCATCCGCCGCAGGGTCCCCTGGACCCTTGGGACCGTGGAGGAGATGGCGACGCCCTCCAGGGCCATCCCGTCCAGCGGAGGCCGTGCAAGCATCTGGGAAAGCATCAGGCCCCATTCGTCCGACGTCCGGCCCGAAACGGTGGCAATGCGCCAGTGCGCAACAACCGCATTCGCCGGATCGGCGGCCAAATCCAGCAAACCCAGCACAGTCTCGGTGTTCCCCGCATCTATGGCCAGCAGCACTAGGAGGCTTCCCCGATGCCGCCCAGGGCGGTGTTGTCGATGAGGCGGACCCCGCCGATGGTTGCCGCCAACAGTGCCCTGGCCCCCGGCCTCACCTGGGTGAGAGGACCAAGGTCATCACCATCGACCACGGCCGCATAGTCCAAAAGCGCCGAAGGCTCCGTTCTCATTTCTTCTTTCATCACTGCCACGATCGACTCCGGGTCGCAGCCACCGCCAACCACCGCCTCCTCGGCCGCGACAAGAGCACGACGCAGCACGGTAGCGGCCCTACGGTCCTCGACGGACAGCCGCGAGTTCCGGCTGGACATTGCCAGCCCGTCCGACTCCCTCACAATGGGACAGCCGACCACCTCCACCCCCCGGCACAACTCCTGTGCAAGCCGGCGCACTATCAGCAGCTGTTGGTAGTCCTTCTCCCCGAAGAACGCAGTGCAGGAACCCACCATCCAGAACAACTTCGCCACCACCGTCACCACTCCCGCAAAGTGTCCGGGCCTAAAGCGGGCCTCAAAACTCTCGGCCAGCGCTCCAGCGACGCTCAGCGACACCACCGGTGACGGAGGATACATCTCGTGGACCGGAGGAGCGAAGAACAGGTCAACACCGCACTCTCGTGCGGCTTGGGCATCTTTTTCGGTATTCCTCGGATATCGCTCGAAGTCTTCGGCATCGTTGAATTGGGTCGGGTTGACGAAAACGCTCGCCACCACTGCGTCACAGCGACGGCGCGCCTCGGAAAAGAGGGACAGGTGGCCGGCGTGCAATGCCCCCATTGTCGGGACAAAGCCAACCGTTGACCCGCGACTCCTCCATTGCTCGGTAACGGCCTGCACCTCGGCGGGGGTGGTAACGAACCTCATCGGGGCTCAGCTCCCCTAACCGAAGACACCCAGTGCTCTGCGACGAGCTCCACGCCCAGTGCCGGCTGGGGGATATCGACAAGATCGGGGGCAACGTCTGCCAGGGGGAGCAGTACGAAGGAACGCTCCCACATGCGCGGATGGGGCACCTCCAAAAGCGGCGGGTCCTGCACCGTTATCGCGGAATCAGGCTCTTGTGGGCCCGCATCAATCCACAACAGGTCCAAATCGAGCGGCCTCGGACCCCATCGCTCCGCCCTTACCCGCCCCGCTTCGTTCTCCAGGCGCTGGAGCACCGACAGGATTTCCAGCGGGGAAGCCGAACATCGCAGAGAAGCCACGGCGTTCAGATAGCGACCCTGGCCCATCGGGCCACCAACCGGGTCGGTCTCATAGAGCCCGGAAACCTCTTTCAAAGCTCCGCCGAACTCTGCACCAAAAACCTCTCCCATCCGGCGGACCGCTCCGGCGAGGGAGGCCTCCCTGTTCCCGAGATTCGAACCCATTGCCACCAACACCCGCATGGGCCTTTCGAAGGTGGCTTGGCCAGAGACGATTCTGGTGGGAACCCGAAATGTCACTCGGGCCGCCGGGTCAGACGGATACGCACCCCGACGTGGGCCACGTCGGCGGGAAGCGGGGGGCGCAGCGAGCGCACCACCACCTCCACCGCCGTTGCATCCAAGGCGGCATCGAGTACGGCCACGGCACAACGGCGGGCCAGGGTCTCCAGCAACTTGGTTCCACCGCTCCCGAATGCTTCGCTCAACACCCGGAGCAAATCCCCATAGTCCAACGTGTCGGCCAGAGAATCGCTCTGGGCACCAGCTCTGCAGTCGAACTCCACATCGAAGTCCACCTCGAAGGGTTGGCCCAGATCCTGTTCGCAGGCCAACGCCCCATGCGCCGCCAGCAACCGCAAGCCTCTCACCTCTATGCGGCATGGGTCCTGATCGAATTCTTCTCGCGCAGAAATCAACCCTGTGTCACCTCAGAGACGGTGCGATGCGTCACGTGTTGCATGAACCACCGAAGCGGCATCAACGGCTGCGGGCACGTCGTGCACCCTCACCATACGAGCACCCTCCAACATGGCCCAGGTTGCCGTGGCAAGCGAAGCCTCGAAGCGATCCTGGGGTGGAGGTATCTCCCCTTGCCAACTGGTCAGTTGTCCGAGAAAGCTCTTTCGGCTGGTCCCGACCAGTAGCGGAAAACCAAGCCCGCTTAGCCGCCTGGTGGCTGCCAGGAGGGCGAGATTCTGCTCCGCGGTCTTGGCAAAGCCGATCCCGGGATCCACCCACACCTCGGCCACCCCCAGGTCTTTTGCGGCTGTCGCCTGGGAGGCAAGGAACTCCATGACCTCGCCCACCACATCGGAGTAGTCGACCAGGGAGGACATGTTGGCTGGATTGCCCCGGGAGTGCATCGCCACCCAACCCACCCCGAGGTCGGCCGATAGCTGGGCCAGAGTGGCCGAAACATCGTTTATCAAGGTGGCGCCCGCACCCACCGCCGCCTCGGCGACGGCCGGCTTGACGGTGTCAACCGAAACCCTGACAACGGGGGCCAACACCGAAACCACCTCGATCACCCTCCGGATCTCCTCCGCCTCGGGAACCGGGTCGGCACCGGGACGCGAAGACTCGCCACCGACGTCGACTACATCGGCCCCCTCCCTTGCCATCTCCAAGCCATGCTCACAGGCCTTGTCGAAATCGAAGAAGCGGCCTCCGTCGGAGAAGGAGTCGGGCGTGACGTTGAGGATGCCCATGATCAACGGTCGCTCGGATGCCAAGGGATCCACTGGCTCTGTTATTGCGCCTAACTCCATGGGCCCGGCGGCCTCCTCAACAAACCCAGCGCCTCGGCCCGAGTGGCAGGGTTGCTCCGGAAAGACCCACGCACGGCCGAGGTGATGGTCAGTGTCCCAGGCTTGCGGACTCCCCGCATGGACATACAGAGATGCTCGGCCTCCAACACGACGAGGGTTCCCCTCGGCTGCAGGGCACGTTGCAGGGTATAGATCGGA
>JAKAOS010000172.1 GCA_021823165.1 Actinomycetes bacterium
TCCGATCTGGATGATCAGCGGGGGAAGGGGTGGAAGCGGTCGGCGGCGCGACGCTCAGCGGCCCGGTAGCTGGAAAGCATGGAGCGCAGGGTGTCGACGAGGAAGCGAAAGGCGTCGGGGTCGAGGTCGAAGGTGACGCCGCGCTCGATGTCGGTGCGCAGATGCAGGCGGAGGCGAGGAGGGTCGAAGGGATCGTCGGTGACGACCATCTCGGAGCTGACGAGCAGGCGGGCAGCGGGTGAGACGGAGATCAGGTGCACGCAGATCACCTCCTTTCGGGTGGGTCAGGCCAGACCGCAATCGATGGCGGCCGCCTTGATGGTGCGGGGCTCAACGACGGGTGGGTCGGTCGAGGCGGCAGCCAGGATGGCGGTTTGGCACAAACGGTTGATGAGCCGGGGCACGCCGCGCGTGAGATGGAAGATGTCGTCGACGGCGGCGGGGGTGAAGGTGGTCTGGGGCGTGCCCTCCAGGGAGAGTTGCAGGTCGATGTAGGCGGCGGTTTCCTCGGCTGTGAGGCCGACGAGGTGATAGGTGGTCGTCACGCGTTGGGCCAGGGCGGTTAGTGTCTGCAGGCGGAGGCGCTGGCGGAGTTGAGGGGAACCGATGAGGATGACGGCGGCGGGCGAGCGCTGGTCCATGGCGGCGTTCTGTAGGACGCGCAACTCACCGAGCGTGGCGGTCGGCAACTCATCGGCCTCATCCAGCACCAACAGGGGCACGGCGCCGGCGTCATAGCGGGCCAGAAGGCCCTGGCGCACGATGCGGGCGCACTCGGAGCCAGACCAAGGAGTCTCCAGGCCCAAGGCGGCACCTAACAGCCGGTAGAGGCCACGGGTGGTCAGGCCGGGATCGGCGAGATAGAGGACGGTGCAGGTGGTGGGGTCCAGGGCCTGGCAGAACGCGCGCACGGCGGCGGTTTTCCCCACGCCCGGCTCGCCGGTAAGAATCATGAGACCGCACTGGGCCAGCGTGTGACGGAGACGGGCGTGCAACTCGGGCAGTTGGGTGGTGGCGAGCAGTTCGGAGATCTCCTTGGTAAACGCCTTCATGACCAATCTCCTTCCGGTCGGCAGAGATCGAGATAGACCGAGATGTGGTGGCCGGCGCCCTTGAGCTCGACGAAGCGTTCGAGTACGGGCAGGTAGATGCGTGGATCGAAGGGGCCGTGGCGCTGCCAGTGGCGGCGGATCGTCTGGAGTTCCCGGGGTGCCAGCTCTCGGTGCAGGACGCCGCGCAGGACGTCGGCCAGGCGCAGCGGCGGGCTTTCCGGGGAAGAGAAGGCTACGGGGTGCTCGGGCGAACGCGCCTGGGCCCGACGCTGCAGACCGGAGAGCTGATTGAGCGTGGTGGGGCCATAGATCGGCCCGCGGTCGGGCAGAGGGCTCACCTCGGGATGGCGCGGACGACGGACCGCGCCGGCCGTGACGGTCTGACGAAAGCGGCCCTGGTGCCAAACGGCGACGGTCTTCAGGTCGTAGGGGTTGAAGTGCACCTGGACCCGCAGACCAGCCAGGGAGCGGTCGCCCACCTCATAGGTGTTGCCGAACAGGGTGAAGGTGCAGCCGGCGCGGCGAACGGTACGGGAGAGTTGCCAGAGGAAGGCCTGCTCATGGGCACGGGCATCCCGGACCGGGTTGACCGGTTCTGTCAGACGCTCGGCGGGCGTCTGCCCGGTTTCGGAGTGCACCCTTTGGTGATAGGCCTCCTCCACCCACAGCCAGAAGGCGGTGTTGAGGCCAGGCAGATCGGTCACTTCTCCCCGGTCCACCAGGTCGCGCAGTTGGGCAAAGGTCTCATCCTGGCAGGTGCGCAGGACGCGTTCGATCTTCCCTTTCGCCCGGGCTGTCTGGGCATGGATCAACCCGACGCCGAGTTCGGCGCACACCCGACGGAAGTGGCGTGAGACGAAGATGTTGCCGCGGTCGACGTGGATCTGTGCGGGGATGCCCCACCGCAGGGTGGACCGGAAAAACGCGTCATCCAGAGCCGGCAACTGCTGGTTCCAGAAGAAGCCGCCACCGACCAGGCGGCGAGAAAACCCGTCCTCGACCAACAGCAACTGGGTGGCGCGGAACTTGCCGGGGCGCTGGGGGTTGGGCAGAAACACTCCCGGCGTCGCATCGGCCAACCAGAGTTCGTTCGGCCGGTCGCACTCAAAGCGGACGAAGGCCTGGGGTTCTGCCGCTGCCTTCTTTCCCGTCCGGGGCAGATGCTCTTCACGCAGCCAACGGCGCAGCGTGGAGGGGGCGATCGCCTCGGCCCCGGGCACCCTTTCGGCGACCAGGGTCTCCTTGATCTGACGGCTGCCCATTGCGGGGAACTTCTCCCGCAACGCGCAGCACAGGCGGAACACTTCCGGTGGGATCGCGGTCCGCTGACCTTTGTCTGAGCGCTCCTGGCGATACAGCCCGGCCAGGTGCTGCTCCCGAGCACGCTTCAGATAGCGGTAGAGCGTGGCCACAGACCGTCGGCGGTAGGTGCCGCCACGCCACGGAATCGGCTCGGTACTGAGTTGGCGGATCCCTCGTCCGCGACCGTGCTGCCCGCCGCGCAGGAACGGGGCCACGGCCAGGTATCGGGCTAGGGCCTCCTCGGTCCGCGGATCCAACTCCTCGTCTCGCATCGCCCCTGCCTCCCCCCGAGCGGGAGGGGGGTTGGCCGGGGAGCCCTCGTGCGCCCCTGCCGGCGATGGTGGATTTGCACCGAATGAAGCGTCACGAGCACAGCAGGAGACGATCCACCCGCTCCGGGCCGTCTCAAGGCAGGCTCGGGCCCCTCAGGCACCGCGCCAAACGCCGCCCTCGGGGCCCCCAACGGCGGTTGAGGGCGCACTACGCCAGGCCGGTGGCCTCCCCACCAGCCTGCTTGCTCCGCCTCAGCTGTCCCACTCAAATCCGCAGAGGGCTACCGCGTTTGCTGGCCTGCCAGTTCGCCGCCGCCAACGCCTCGTCCGTCGGCCAGTCCGCGACCTCTCTTCCTTGCAACTCACCTACCGCGACCGCAAACCCCGCGTACGATTCCGGGGGCTCGACCGGGGCGTAGCCGACCATTCCTGGTGCAATGGCCCGCCACCGCACCACCGCATCCGCCATCGCCGGCAACTGCGCCTTCACCCGCGCCACCCAGCGCCGCACCGATGTCGTCGATACCGTCAGCAACCCCAGCCCCGCCATCACCTGAGCCCAACTCGCGCCGCTTTCCCGCTCCGCCGCCGCCCGTCCCCGCGTCACGCTCAGGTGCACGTGGTACGGCGCCAGAAACGCCGGCAACAGCGTGTGCGTCTTCCCGCAGGCCTTGCACCGCACCCGCTGCACCAGGATCCACACCACCTCGCACCCTGGTCCCACCCGCACTGAGCGCCGTCGCAGCCCGTGCCCTACCAGCTCCCTCGCCCCACAGGCCGGGCACACACGGCCCGTTCGCCACGGCCAGTCCTTCAGCCAGGCGTCCACCTCGGCCATCCATGCCTTGATGTCTACGATCGGCCACGGTACCATCACCATTGCAATCACCATTGCGGCAGAGGTCCCGCTTGGTCTGGCGCTTCTCAGGGCGTTTGTCCAGACCGGGTCGGGGCCTCTGCATGTTTCCTCCGGTTTACATCCAATCCCGTCCCTTCTCAATTACCCTGGGCAGCCGCCACCCACATCCGTCTCATTGCGCGTGAGCAGGAGCACCTAGGGCGGCGAGCAAAC
>JAKAOS010000033.1 GCA_021823165.1 Actinomycetes bacterium
CCTCGCCGGTGCCCTGGTGCCTCTCGTTGTATTGAACTTCGGTTGGAGGTGGGCATTCGCCACCGCTGCGGTTGGGGCGGCACTCCTGGCGGTGCTGCCATTGCGGCTGGCCAGGAGCACCAGGTCCCCCGGCCGCCCACCTCCTCATCATCTACAGGGGACTCCCATCCAGTCCAAACCACTTTTCCTGCTCGCCTTGGCGTTCGGGTTGGGGATTGCGGCTGCAAGCTGCCTCGGCACCTTTCTGATTCCCTCAGGGGTCGCAGCAGGCCTGCCCAAGGCATCTGCAGCTGACGCTGCAATAGCCGCAAGCATCTCGAGCCTCACTGCGAGGTTGGCCCTGGGTGTCCACGCCGATCACAGCGGCAGGGGGCATCTGAAGGTGGTGGCCGGGATGCTCGTTGCGGGATCGGTGGGCTTCTCCCTATTGGCCGTTGCAGGTGGACAAGTAAAGGACCTCCTGTTTATGGGCGCAATCCTCTCCTACGGCGCAGGATGGGGGTGGAACGGCCTTTTCAACTATGCCGTTGTGAAATACCACCCCCTAGCGGCCGCCAAAGCCACCGCAGTCACACAGGCCGGCGGCCGTCTGGGTGGCATCGCAGGGCCGCTTGTGTTTGGCGCCATTGCCGCAGATCGGGGATACGGCGCCGCATGGTTCGGCTGTGCCATTGCGGCCCTGGCGGCTGCGGCAATGATGCTGGCAGGACGGCGTGCGCTGGTGGGGGCACTGGAGGCCGACAAAGACGACGACCTGGTCGAGGAGCTTGCTTTTCCCTCCTGAGCGGCAGGTGCTCGGGTTTGGCCTCAGCCAGCTGCCCACATTTGGCACCCCTCGGCATAGATCTCTCTGGCCTGGATCACGTCCTGAGCCGAGGGTCCCTTGCCATTGGGTCCCGGGACCTCCAAAACCGCCGGGATGGATGCAAGGCCGGGATGCCCGAGGAGAAGTCCCAGGGCCCTCCTCCCTATATGGCCTGCACCCAGGTTCTCGTGGCGATCTCTCCCCGCTCCCAGGGCCACCTTGGAGTCATTGAGGTGCAACAGCCGGAGGTTCTCCATGCCGATTAGCTCCCGGACAAGCCGGACCACGGACTCGACTCCGCTGGGTTCGGAGTATTCGGTGCCCGACGCCCACAGGTGCTGGGTGTCCAAACACACGCCAATACGCGGCTCTGAACCACAAGCCTGGCGAAGGGCGGCAAGCTCCTCGATGCTCCTACACAGCGAGGAACCTGCACCGGCACTGTTCTCCAACAGCACGGCGGCCTCGCCGGGCTTGCCGAGATCCCGCTCCGCTGCACCCAAGGCCGCCCTGATCCCATCGGCGGCCGCCGTGATCCCCTCATCACGCGTGGATCCCTTGTAGCTCCCCGGATGAAGCACCACCCCTTGGGCACCGGCCCTGCATGCCGTCGCGTACTGACTCGCCAGGCTTTGCACCGACCGCTCCCGCAGGTCGGGATCGGCACTTGCCAAGTTCACCAGGTAGGTGACGTGGACGAAAACAGGGACCGGGCTCGCGGGGGCAACCTTGTGCAAGTCTGCACCGTCGTGGTCGGTCGGCTTCCAGGCCCGCGGGCTTTGCACAAAGCACTGGAGCACCTCTGCACCAATAGCAACGGCCCTATCCGCAGCGGCCCAAAGACCGCCCGCGGAGCTGACGTGGGCTCCGATTGGCACGAGCCAGAGGGTAATAGGAACCACGGACCGCCCCCCGCCGTGTCCCACAAGCGAGGGCCGGGCCGCCGGCTGAGGTAGTGTCGGGGGCGTGGCACGCACCGCCGGGAAATCCGACACCATTGGCCTGGGCTCCGAGGGGGAAGGTGGCGAGCCAGCGGGCTCCGCGGTCCTGGAGGCCCGGGGGGTCACCAAGCGCTACTTCGGCGCCGGCGGCGTGCTGGAGGCGCTCAAGGACATCAGCATCTCGGTGCCCAAGGGCCAGCTGCTCGCGGTGATGGGACCGTCGGGATCGGGCAAGACCACCATGCTCAACTGCCTGTCGGGCCTGGATGACATAGACGAGGGAGAGATCTGGGTCGACGGCCGGTCCCTCGGGACCATGAGCGACGCCGAGCGCACCCGGCACCGCTCATCCGCCATGGGCTTCATCTTCCAGTCCTTCAACCTCGTGCCCGTCCTCTCCGCCATCGAAAACGTTGAGCTCCCTTTGCTTCTGGCCGGGGTCAAACCATCGGAGGCGAGGGTCGCTGCGGCCAACACCCTGGAGCGCATCGGCCTCGGCGCCCGGTATGCCCACCGCCCAGCGGAACTGTCCGGTGGCGAACAGCAGCGGGTGGCCGTGGCCCGGGCTCTCGCTGGACGGCCCGCCCTGGTGTGGGCGGATGAACCAACGGGAAACCTGGACTCGGAGTCCGCGGCATCGGTGATGAAACTTCTCACCGAACTGAGCGGAGAGGGGATGACGGTGATCCTCGTGACTCACGATGCGGCCCTGGCAGGACAGGCCGACCGGCGGGTCTCGATGCGCGACGGACGGATCGTCGGCGACGAGTTGCTCATCAAATCTCAGTCGTGACCGGTGCCTATGTAGCCCTGGTAATCAGCGGGATAGTCGCCCTCGTCCTACTGCGCCGCCCACTGCTGGGCCGCCTGGCCCTCCGTCACGCGTCGCGTCGGCCTCGAGAGACCCTGTTGATCGTGCTCGGCTCCCTGTTGGGCACCGCCATCATCACCGCCTCCTTCGTGGTCGGTGACACCCTCACCGCCTCGATACGCCAGGGCGCCTTTTCGACCCTGGGACCGGTGGACGAACTGGTCGTAGCCCCCTCTGCCGCTGCCCAGACATCCGACCTATCGGCATTGGGAAAGATCGTCGGCAAGGGAATCCAGGGTGCCGTACCGATGAAAGAGGCGACCGTCGCCCTCAGCGCCGGTGCCGGCCGCCACTTTGTCTATCCCAATGCCACCGCCATCGAGATCTCCTACCCCAAGGCATCCCAGCTGGGCACCAACCCCGCCCAGGTGGGCCTTTCGGGCCCTACCCCGCCCCCGGGGACGGCCGACGTTTCCACCTACCTCGCCACCAAGCTGCACCTGGCGCCGGGGGGACACCTCGAATTGTTTGCCTTCGGCAAGCAGCGCACCCTAAGGGTGCGTTCCATCCTGGCTCAGGTCGGGATCGCGGGCCTCAACACCTCGGGGTTCGTATCTGCAAACGTCTTTGTCGCCCCCGGCACGCTCGGATCGTTGTCTGGGGGATCCGGTAATCCAGGTTCCCAGGCGGCCATAGGACACCTCATCGCAGTCTCCAACGGTGGTGGGGTGATAGCCGGGTCCGACCGCACTGCTTCAGCCATAGCGGCAATGAAGCCGGTCCTTGGCAGCCACCACGCCCAGATCCAGGCGGTAAAGAAGGAGCTCCTGAGCGCCGCAAATGCCGCAGGTAAGCAGTTCACGGACCTCTTCAGTGGGATCGGTTTCTTCAGCGTGCTGGCCGGCGTGTTGTTGTTGGTCAACATCTTTGTGATGCTCTCCCAGGAACGCCGGAGGGAACTGGGCACCCTGAGGGCCCTGGGCATGACCCGGGCCGGCGTCATCTCGGCCTTTGTGGCCGAGGGATGGCTCTACGCGGCCGCATCGTCGGTGGCCGGGGTAGTCGCTGGGCTGGGAGTGGGGTGGCTGGTGGTGCACGCGGCCGCCAGCCTTTTCGGCTCGGCTCAGGCCGGATCGCTGCACCTTGCATATTCCGTCAGGGCCACGAGCCTCGCCACGAGCTTCGGTATCGGGTTCAGCATTTCGATGGCAACCATCTTCGCCACCTCCGCCTATGTGGCCCGGCTGAATGTGACCCGGGCGATCAGGGAACTACCAGAACCTCCCCATCGACCGGGCAGGCCCTCTGTTCTTGTCGCAATCCTTGCAGCCGTCGGTGGGGCCGGAGCCACCTATATCGGAGCCACGGATAAGGCATCGATCGCATTGCTGGCGGGCCCCGCGATCTGTGCGGGGGGAATCGTCTCTTGGAGCACCCGGCTGTCCTGGCGGAGCCGCAATGCCCGCAGGATCACAACGACATTGCTTTCGGCCCTCGTACTTGCCTGGACCGCAAGCGCGTTCAGCCTCTTCCCCGGTTACTTCTCCAAGGCCAACATATCGGCCTTCGTCACCCAGGGTGTGGTGCTCACTGCGGCAGGTGTCGCCCTGGTGAGTTCCAATCAGGTGCTGCTCGCCAGGCTGCTGGCGGCCCTTGCCGGCGGGCGGAGCCGCCTATCGTTCCGCCTTGGGTTTGCCTATCCCCTGTGGCGTTCCTTCCGGACCTCGATGATTTTGTCGATGTACTCGTTGGTCGTCTTCATGCTTGTCTTCGTCACCGTCTTCAGCCACATCTTTGCCGAGGAGGTGAACCACTACACCAACGAGGTGTCCGGGGGCTTTGCCATGTCGGTCACCTCCAATCCGGCCAATCCCGTCACCGCCTCCTCGCTGTCTTCCGTTCATGGGGTCACCGCCGTCGCCGCGCTCCCCACGACCATGGCTCTGTGGAAGGCCCCCTTCCATCCCGGGGGGTTCCAGCCCTGGCCAGCCACCTCTTTCAATCACACATTCGTCTCGGTTGGGCCTCCGGCCCTGGCCGTGCGGCCAGCCCAATACAAAAGCGACCGGGCCGCCTATGCCGCTTTGCTTGCCAAGCCAAACCTGGCCATTGTCAGCAACTTCTTCCTCAACAGCACCGGGCGGCCAAACACCCTTCCCGCCAAGCCGGGCGACGTGCTGGAGTTGCGCAACCCCACAACCGGCGCTACCGCCACCCTGCACCTTGCGGCGGTCGCCCACGCAGGCTTTGGCAACACACTGGCACTCGTGTCGCCCTCCACCATGGCGTCACTGTTTCCCCATCAGGCATCCCCGAGCCTTTCCTACGTAGCAACCTCGTCGCCTTCCGCCGCCAGCCAGACGGCCGCCGCCATCGACTCGCGCTTTTTCACCCACGGAGCGGTGGCCACCGACTTCCGCAGCGAGGTCCATCGCAACCTCGCCCAGCAGGAACAGTTCTTCCGGCTCATGGAGGGATACCTTGCCCTGGGCCTGCTGGTCGGCATAGCGGGCCTGGGAGTGGTGATGCTGCGGTCGGTGCGGGAACGGAGACGAGAGATTGGAACCTTACGGGCCATAGGCTTCATGGCCGGGGCCGTCAGAGCCACGTTCCTGGTCGAATCTGCATTCGTTGCCGCCGAGGGCATAGCCATCGGGACCGTGCTTGCCATCGCCACATCCTGGCAACTCGCCACGAGCAAGGTCTTCGGCGCCCCCCTCCCCTTCAGCATCCCCATTGCTGAGGTCCTGGCACTCGTCACGCTTACCCTGGCGGCATCCATTCTCGCCACCATGGCCCCGGCTCAGCAGGCGTCGCGAATCCGGCCTGCTGTGGCACTGCGGATAGATGACTAACCACCTGTGACGACTACGGCCGACTAGCTACCAACGACGGCCGATCGGCCACTTGGTGCGGCCCTTGGCCAGAATCCTCAGCCACGGTGATTCGGTGATGTTTGTGCCTTGGGCGGTGGTGGTAGTTCCTGGGGGCGCTGCCAGGGTTGTGGGCGGATCGCTGCGGCAAACCGCCCTGCGAGTTCAGCATCGCCCGAAACCTCAACCGAACCGGCGGCAAGTGCTGCATCGAGGGTGGTGCGGCCGACATGGACCTCCATCCAGTCCGCCGCGGCCGCCTTGAAGACAAGATCGGGCTGGCCATTCTCCCCGGCCAGCACACCCGCCTTTCCGTCCTCCACCCGGATCGTCCAGGTGCCCCCCTCCGGGCCGCTCAACATCACCCAGGCGGTGAGCCGATCGGCTCCGAGCTTGGAACCGTCGAGCCGGCTGGGCACCGAGCGGAAGAAGATCTCCGGCACCAGGTCGTCATCGGGATCGGGTGGTCCCAGCATGTGCCGAGCACCCCAACTCCCCAAGGCAATGAGCACCGCATCGAGTTCCCCGCCCGCCTCTGTCAGTACGTAGCGGACCAGGCCGTCCAAACCCTGGCGCCGCTCCACCAAACCATGGGACTCCATGTCCCGAAGGCGCTGGGTGAGCACGGTGGGGGTAAGGCGGGGGAAACTCCGACGGAGTTCCACGAAACGGGTGGGACCCTTCACCAGCTCTCTTACCAGCAGCAGGGTCCACCTCTCACCTACGACGTCAAGCGCCTTGGCGATGGGGCAGTACTGCCCATAGGCCCTCATGGCTCCATCCTAGATCCAGCAACTCTGAGATAGTTCTTGACTGGCATCTGGATTGTGCGCCATAGTCGGCGGTACGTAAAACCTACTATCGCCAAAGCGTGTACGTCAGGGAACGGGGGGGTTCGATGTCGTATGTCGTGATCACGTTGCTCTTGTTATATACGGGAGTTCTCGTCTACCTCGGGAGGCTGGGCCACAAGCGATCCTCCAGTGAAAACTTCATCCACGGGGGCAGGCAGTTCACCGCAGTGCAGGTCTTTTTCATGATCAGCGCCCTGTGGTGCTCCTGGATCTTCGTGGTGGAGTTGGAGACGGCCTTTCTTTTCGGGGTCTCTGCCATGTGGTTCGGGGTCGCGGTGGGGATCATGGCGCTGGTCAGTGTGTACGCGCTGGCAACGCCGATGAGACGGCTGAGCTATGTGACCAACAGCGGGCTCATAGGCCAGCGATTCGGTAAGACGGCAAGGACGCTCGCGGGGCTGGTTATTGCAGTTACCTTCCCCATCTTTGCCATGTCCAACGTCCTAGCGGCCGCCGCTTTCCTCCATGTGATCCTGGGGTGGCCACTGGCCGTGACCCTGGTGCTGACCGCAGCGGTCATGCTGGCCTATGTGATGCTCGGCGGCATCTGGGCCCTTGCCTACACCCAGATTGCGAACTTTGTGGTCATGACCCTTGGATTGTTGGTCGGCGTAGCCGTTGCTCTGCACGCCGTTCCTCTTTCGATGATGACCCACAAGCTGCAACCCCGGTTCTTCTCGATGACCGGTGTAGGTATCGGGGCGATGCTCACCTGGTTGTTCTCCGATCTACTCAACGTGGTAAGTGCCCAGGCGGAGTTCCAAGTCCTTACCGCAGCCAAAGATCCCGCCGCTGCCAAGCGTGGCCTTTACTGGGCCATGGCCTCCATAGCCGGATTCACCGGACTCTCGGTGTTCATCGGCATGGCCGCCAGAACGGTGTCGGGAGGACACCTTCTTGGTGTGTTCGCACTACCTGAGCTGTTTGTAAAGACTGCGCCGCCCGCCATCACCGCGGTGATGGCCCTGGCGATGTGGGCATCCGCTCTCACCTGGTCGGCTCCGTTGATGTTCTCCGGAGCGAGCAGCCTGGGCGCAGACGTGCTGGGCGTAATGACAAGGGGCGGCATGGGCCAGCGCCTCCGATTCTGCGTGCAGGTCTGTTTGCCACTTCAGGCCGCCTTGATCGTGCTGTATGCCTCGCTCCGGCCTCAGGACCTGGCCTGGTGGTCCGTCTTCTCCCTCACGGTGCGCAACGGGGCCATCTTCGCACCCACCATTGCGGTGCTGCTCTGGCCCGCAGTGAGCCGCCTCGCGGCTGTTGCAAGCATCGCCGGGGGCGCATTGGCGGGGCTGGTCTGGAACATCGCATCCAACTTCTCGACGACGAACTTTGTGTTCGGGCTCAACCCCATGTGGGTCTCGGCCACTACGGGCATTGGTTTGCTCACCCTCCTCACTCTTATTGCAAGAGCAGAGCCCATCCAGCTGCAACTCGACAGGCTGGGCCGGCCCGGTGGCATCGCCGCTTTGGCAATGCTCATCTCCTCTACGGCACTGATCGGCTTGGATAGAGCTGCCCTGGCGACCTCGGGGCTCCTTGGTCCCGTCATTTTGATCCTGGCACTGTCGGTGCTGGCCCTGGCCGCACAGGTCGCAACAGCTGGCCGATCCGAGGCGCCATCGCCGGCGGCTGGGACATGACCCCAGCCGGCACCGCAACGGCAGCAGCCTCATCTGGCCAATAACCGCGAGCGGCTGCGGTGAAACAACGCGGCGGAACGACGCAGCGAAAGATTTCGGACCATACCGCCATCGAGGTGGCGACCCCACCTTTGACGTGGCACTGAAACCAAGCCCAACCACGGCGTTGGGAGAAAAGGAGCAGCACCAATGAGCACCGTAGAGCAGGGGCTTCCCCCGGCAATTGCAAACGATCCATTCCTGGTGGACGACGAAAAGCGTTTGGAGCGGGTCGCCATCATCTGCCGGGCCGGCACCTATGACACCATGGTCACCGTCCTTGGGTGGGCCCATGCCATCTGCATGGACACCGAGGAGGCCACGACCGTGGACGTGCTCTTTACCGCCTGGGCTGCAGACTTTCTCAAGCGGGGCAACATCGACCAGGACAACCTGCTGTTTCCCTCGGATTTCGAGCCCCGCAAGGAAGAGTTCCTGACTGCGGTTCACGAGCAGCGCTTCACCACCGCCTACGACGCCCTTCAGGCCGCCAAGGACACCGGCCGGTTCAACATCTTTGCCTGCGCCATGGCCGCCCGCCTATTCGGTGTCACGGCAGACAACATCATCCCCGAGGCAAAGATCATGGGTCCGGTGGCCTTTTTGCGGGAAAAGGCCCAGTTTGCAGACCTGGTGCTCACCTTCGGATAGGACCCCTCAAAGACGGGCCCTGGCACGGCGGGGTGGCATGGCTGTCATGCCAACGCCTTCGTTGGCGGCTGGAAGTATGAATCTTCCACCAACGGCTCCAGGTGCCGCCCGAGCCTCAGCCGCCAGGGCCCGTCGCCGCGCCTCAGACGTCCAAAAAGCGCCTCACCGCAAAGGCTGATCCAATCAGTCCCACCGCCGCCCCTATGCCCACTATGAGCAGCTGAGTGGACAGTGCCTCCGAGGCCGGCACCACAACCGAGGAGAGCACCCCGACTTTGAACCGGGCAATTAGAGACCCGACGGCGGACCTCATCAGCACCAACACGCCGGCGGCGATCAGAGAGCCCGCCATGCCCTCGATCAGCCCCTCCAGCATGAACGGTAGCCGAATGAACCAGTTGGTCGCCCCCACCAACTTCATGACCGCCACCTCCCGCCGGCGGCCGAATATTGCGACTCTGATCGTATTGAGTATCAACACCACCGCAGAGAGCAGCAGCACCGCAGCCACCCCCAGCGCCACCTTTTGGACCACCGAGGTCACCTCCAGCATCGCCTTGACCCCGGCCTGGTTGTACTCCACCTTCTTCACGCCCGATATCTTGGCGACGGCCCCGCCCACCACCGCATCCTGGGCGGCATTGTGCAGCACCACCCGGAAGCTCGGGGGAAGATCCGATTGGGATACGTTCGCCACCATTTGCGGCTGGCTGGCAAACATCTGCTTGAACTGGGCATAGGACCGGGCCTGGTTGACATAGTGATAGCGGGCAACGTTGGGATTGGCCGAAAGGGCCGATCCCGCCTTTGCTATCTCCGCTGCGGTGGCATTGGGCTGCATGAACACCACCATCTCCACGCCGCCCCGCCACACCCCTGCGGCCCTGTTGACGCCCTGGCGCAAAAGCAAAGCGCCACCCACCAAAGAAAGCGACACCGCCGCGGTCAGAACCGCCGCAAGGGTCATCAGGCGGTTTCTCCAGAGATTTGCAAGGGTCTGGCGGACCACGTAGCCGAGGGGGATCCCCATCTAAAACCTCCTGTCCGAGCCACGCTTGTGCAGCCAAGCGCGCTTTGTGATCATCTCGGGCTCGGAATCGGCTTCGGCGTAGGAGCCCCGAAGTTCGTCTCTCACCAACTTGCCACCCGACAGGGCGATGACCCGGCGGCGCATGGCATCCACCAGCTCGGCATCGTGGGTGGCCATGACCACCGTGGTCCCGCTCTTGTTGATCCTCTCGAAGAGCCGCATGATCTCCTTGGAGGTCTCTGGGTCCAAGTTGCCGGTGGGTTCGTCCGCCAGCATCAGCAGGGGCCGGTTCACAAAGGCCCGGGCGACCGCCACACGCTGCTGCTCGCCACCGGACAGTTCGGTCGGCATGCGGTTCCCCTTGCCCTGGAGGCCCACGAGGTCGAGCACCTGGGCCACCTGCTCTGCAATCACGTGCCGGGGTCGGCCTATCACCTGGAGGGCAAAGGCAACATTCTCCGCCGCAGTCTTTGTGGGCAGGAGGCGGAAGTCTTGGAAGACACAGCCGATATTCCTCCGGAAGTGGGGGACCCTGCCCTTGGAGAGGGAAATCACGTCCTTTCCCCCCACCCACAACCGGCCAGTGCTGGGCACTTCCTCCCGCAACAACAACCGCATCAGGGTGGTCTTGCCGGAGCCGGAGGGGCCGACCAAGAAGACAAACTCACCCCGGTTGACCTCGAAGGACACGTCCACGACTGCGTCGACGCCCCCTTTGTAGGTTTTCGTCACATTTTCCAGCCGGATCATGTATCTCCTCGGCATCTCGGCCAGCAGAAGGCCGCGCCACCATAGCAAGCCGGGACCTCTATATTCACGGCCGCCCGGTGCGGGCCACCGCTAGGGGCGATTAGCCCTCCTCCAACGCAACCAAGACTCCATGAAGCGGCCGAGATCCCCATCCAGGACCGCTTCCACATTCCCAGTTTCGGTATCGGTGCGATGGTCCTTTACGAGCTGATAGGGAGCCGTCACATAAGAACGGATCTGGTTCCCCCATGCCACATCGCTCTGGGGACCCGAAAGCGCATCCAGGTCCGCCCGGCGCTGCTCGTGCTGGCGTTCCAAGAGCTTGGCGCCCAGGATCTGCAGCGCCTTGGCCTTGTTCTGGTGCTGGCTCCGCTCATTTTGGCAGGAAACCACGATCCCGGTGGGCAGGTGAGTGATCCTCACCGCCGAATCGGTCACATTGACGTGCTGGCCTCCCGCCCCCGAGGATCGGTAGGTGTCGATGCGCAGGTCCTTGTCGTCGATGGCCACCTCGTCGGGGAGGTCCTCCAGAAATGGCGAGAGCTCAAAGGAGGCAAAGCTGGTCTGCCTGCGGTGCTGCGCGTCGAAGGGCGAGATCCGGACCAGGCGATGCACGCCTCGTTCCGCGGACAGCATCCCATAGGCGAAACGGCCCCTCACTATGAAGGTGGCCGAAAGGATCCCCGCCTCCTGGCCGGGGCTTACCTCGTCCACCTCGACCTCCATGCCCTGGCGCTCCGCCCAGCGCAGATACATCCGCAGCATCATCTCCGCCCAGTCCTGGGCGTCGGTGCCGCCCGCGCCGGCATGGATCTCCGCGACGGCGTCCCCCTCGTCATATTCCCCAGAGAACAGCGAACGCAGCTCCAGATCACCCAGCGCCTTGTCCAGTGCGCCGACAAGCCCGTCCAGTTCTCCCTCGAGGGTCTCGTCCCCCTCCTCTACGGCCAACTCGTAGAGGGCCTGAGCGTCCTCGATACGCGATTCCAGCCGTTCGAGGGAGACGACATCGTCGTTGATGCGCCCATAGGCGGTCGTGACCTGCCTGGCGTGCTGCGGATCGTCCCATAGGTCCGGCTTTCCAAGCTCGGCCTCCAACTCGCCCCGGCGATGACGCAAATCGTCGATCCCCAGGTATTGGCAGGCGTCGTCGAGCCGCTTACGAACCGAGGAGATGTCCTCCGAAAAATCCCTCACCGTCAGCTCTGGCCGTGGCACTGTTTGAACTTGCGACCGCTCCCACAGGGGCATGGGTCGTTCCGACCGGGTCGGTCCTGGACGGGATCTGCACCCCCGGCCACGGTCACCGCACCGGGGAGGCCTGGCTCCCCCGCTGCGGAAAGGTCGGCCACCGGCCCGTCGGGCCCTACATAGTAGGCACGGCTCAAATCCAGCTGAGCGGATGGGGCCTGGGCGACCTCCACGTGCAGGATATAGCGGAGGTAGTCGTCGTCGATGGACTCCATCATCTGGGAGAACATCTCAAATCCCTCACGTTGCCATGCGACCAACGGGTCCTGCTGGCCCATCGCCCGCAGGTTTATGCCCTCTCTCAGGTAGTCCATGTCGGAGAGGTGTTCCCTCCAACGCTGATCGATTATCTGGAGCATGATCTCCCGCTCGACCTGGCGGGCCATGTCCTCCCCTCCGGGAAAGGCCGCCGAGCGGTTGCGGTAGTAGTCGATGGCCTCGGTGCGGATCGACTCCTCCACCTGTTCGGGGGAGACGGCCTCGGCAAGCTCCTCGGTGCCGAAACGGGTCGGGTAGTACTGGGACAACTCCCCAATCAGGCTGGCAAGGTCCCACTGTTCGGGATAGGGGCTGGGACATGACAGAGCCACCAGGTTGGCCACCATGGTCTCGATCAGATCCTCGGTGTGTTCCACCAAGTCGTCCCCGTCGATGATCTGGTTGCGCTTTTGGTAGACGACCTTGCGCTGAGAGTCCAATACCTCGTCGTATTTCAGAACATCTTTGCGGATTTCCGCGTTGCGGCCCTCGACTGTGTTCTGCGCCCTCTCGATGGCCTTGCTTACCATCTTGGCCTCGATTGGCACGTCGTCGGGCAGGGCGCGGTTCATCACCCAGTTCATGGCGTTGGTGGCAAACAGCCTCATCAGGTCGTCCTCCAGGGAGAGGAAGAAGCGGCTTTCCCCGGGATCACCCTGGCGGCCCGCGCGGCCTCTCAACTGGTTGTCGATCCTGCGTGACTCGTGGCGTTCGGAACCCAGCACATACAGGCCGCCGGCCTCCCGGACCGCCTCTGCTTCGGTCGCGCATTCCACCGCAAACTTCTCCCGCAGATCAGCCACGGCGGCCTGGCCCTCTTCGGATTCGATATCGATTCCCTGGGAAAGGGCCTCGGAGATTGCCAAGCCCTCTGGATTGCCGCCGAGCAGGATGTCCACACCCCGACCGGCCATGTTTGTGGCCACCGTAACGGCCCCTCGCCGACCCGCCTGGGCGACTATCGCAGCCTCTCTGACATGCTGTTTGGCGTTCAGCACCGAGTGGACGACCCCGGCCTGGCTCAACAGTGCGGATAGGCGTTCGGACTTTGCCACCGACGCCGTTCCCACCAGAACGGGTTGGCCTGCCTGGTGCCGATTTAGGACGTCGGCGACAACGGCGGCAAACTTGGCGTCCTCGGACTTGTAGACGAGATCGGCGTTGTCCCGGCGGACCATGGGCCGATTGGTGGGTATGGGAACGACGCTCAGGCCGTAGGTGCTGGCGAACTCCGAGGCCTCGGTCTCCGCCGTGCCGGTCATGCCGGCGAGCTTGTCGTATAGGCGGAAGTAGTTCTGCAGGGTAACGGTGGCCCAGGTGTGGTTCTCCTCTTTGATCGCCACACGCTCTTTGGCTTCCACTGCCTGGTGGAGACCCTCGGACCACCGTCGTCCTTCCAGGATGCGGCCGGTGAACTCGTCTACGATCTTCACCTCTCCGCGGTCCACGATGTAGTCCTTGTCCCGGCGGTAGAGTTCTTTGGCCCGAAGGGCCTGGATGAGGTGGTGAACCAGGTTTACAGAGACCTGGTCATAGAGGTTGGCCAGGCCAAGGGCCGCCTCGACCTTTTCGATGCCCGCCTCGGTCGGGACGACAGTTCTCTTCTCCTCGTCGACCTCGTAGTGCTCCTCGGGCCGCAGGGTCCTGGCAATGGCCGCGAACTGATACCACATCTGGGCGGATTCGGCAGAGGGCCCCGAGATAATGAGGGGGGTGCGGGCCTCGTCGATCAAGATGGAGTCGACCTCGTCGATGATTGCATACGCATGGCCACGCTGCACCATCTCCGCCCGGGAAGTGGCCATGTTGTCACGCAGGTAATCAAAGCCGAACTCGGTGTTGGTCCCATATGTAACGTCTGCCTGATAGGCGAGGCGCCTCTCCAGGGGGTCTTCCATCCCCGAGACCACCAGACCCACGGTGAGGCCCAAGAAGCGGTGAATCGCCCCCATCCACTCGGCGTCACGCTGGGCCAGATAGTCATTCACCGTGATCACGTGCTGGCCGGCACCGGGCAAACCGTTCAGGTAGACGGGCAGGGTAGAGACCAGGGTCTTTCCCTCGCCGGTCTTCATCTCGGCGATCCAACCAAAGTGAAGGGCCATGCCGCCCATCAACTGGACTGGGTAGTGACGCTGGCCGATGGTCCTGGTCGCCGCCTCCCTCACCGTGGCAAAGGCCTCCACCAACAGGTCGTCCAACGGCTCTCCCCTGTCCAGCCGGGAGCGGAACTCGACCGTCTTGGCCGCCAGGGCAGCGTCGTCGAGCCGCTGCATCTCCGGTTCCAAGGCGTCGATAAGGGGGACTATCTCCGCCAGGCGGCGCAGCTTTTTGCCTTCACCGGCACGTAGGATCCTGTCGAAGATTGCCATTCCGGCTCATCTTAACCCAGGCTCACCATCGGGCCATACAGCCTCGGCGGCACACCGCAAATAGGAACTCCCCCAAACGGCATCCTGGGCCGCGCCCGACCTACCGATTTCCAATCGGTGCCATCCGCAAATGGGTGGCTTGCCAAGCCCTCATTGCCAACAGGAAAGGCTGGGGGCCACTTTTAGCCCTGGTGTCGGCAAACTAGTCCGGATCGGCCTCGATCAGCCTTTCCCGCACTGCATACATCGCTGCCTGCATGCGGGAGTGCATGTGAAGCTTCTCCAAGATGTTGCGGACGTGGTTCTTTACGGTGTTCTCGGAGATGAACAGCTGGCTCCCGATCTCCTTGTTTGACAAGCCCCTCGCCACCAGGCGCAGGACTTCCAACTCCCGCTCGCTGAGGCCTGGTTCGGTCGCATCCTGGCCCTGGCCGGCACGGCGGGCAAGGGCACCGAACTCGGCCACGAGCTTGGATGCCATGGAGGGCGAAAGCATGGAGTGGCCGATCATCACGGCCCTTACCGCCGCCGCCACCTCGGCGGCGGACACCTCTTTCAGCAGATAGCCCGATGCACCCGCCTTGATCGCTTCGTAGAGGTCGTCGCCGGCATCGGAGGCCGTGAGCATCAAAATCTTGGCTTCCGGCACCGAAGACCTGATCCGCCGTGCCGCCTCGATGCCGTCGATCCTGGGCATCTTGATGTCCAAAAGGACGACGTCTGGAACGGTCTCCTCGGCGGCGGAGACGGCCTCCAGGCCATCGGATGCCTCTGCGACCACCTCGATGTCCTGCTCCATCGATAACACCGCTTGGATCCCGCGGCGGAACAGATCCTGGTCATCAGCCACCAGCACCCGCACCGCCTCGGGATCAAGCCTTTGGCGCATCTGGACCGAGCGCCCCTCTAGCGCTCGGCGTCGATCAAACCGATATCGCCGTCGTTCCGGCGATAGACGACGGCCGCCCTGCCGGTGTCGGCATTGGTGAACAAAAAGAAGCTGTGGCTCAGCAGATCCATCTGCAGCGACGCCTCCTCCGGCGTCATGGGCTTGATGGCGAACTGCTTGGTCTTTACGATGCGCTGTTCGTCTGGGGCAACACCGTCGGACAGCACAGAGGAGTCGTAGCCGGGGCCGGAGAGGTGGTGACGCGGATGAGTTCGCGCAAGCAGGCGCCCCTTCAGTCGCTCAAGCCGGCGGGTGAGCTTGTCCACGACACCGTCCAGGGCGGCCAGGCGTTCGGTAGCGCACGCCTTGGCTCGGACCACGTGACCGTGGCCCACCATGGTCACCTCACAAACTTCCTTCTCGGAGATCCGGGGGTTATGCTCCTCGGTAAATCGAACCTCCGCCCGTTCCATGCCATCCAGATAGCGGGAAAGCCGGCCGATCTTCTCCTGGGTTGTCACGCGCAAAGTCTCGTCGATTTCCAGGTGACCACTACTCACGCTGATTTCCACCGACGCTCCTTCCTGTTGCATTCCTGTTGAATTGCTTGGTGAACGCGACGGCCATTGGGCTGGGCCGTGCACGAGCTGACCTGGTCTTTTGCCCCACACACGCCTGCTGGAGGGATCCCCTGGCCCGCGGCGGCGGCGCGCAGCCCTGCGCCGCATGGTGACAGAGTCCCCCTCTCGCAGCCCGGTGCCGCCAGTCGGCACCCCGGCTGGCAGGTCTTACATCTAGACCGCGCCATGATCGGTGGCCAAGAGCCACCTTACGTGGGTCGCTTCGCCCGCGGCTGGCTTCGACTTTCAACCACAGCCCCGCACACAGCCCATGGCAAATATTACGCCACAGAGCCGGCCGTGCCTGCCTGGTTGGCCCAGAACCCGATTTGGGGCACCGGGTGACCCCCGGGTCCAGGCCCGGGCACACAGCAACCGATTCTCAGAGGGGTTGGCTGCGCGCCCGGAACTCTGCCTTGGTCTTTTCGAAAAAAAAGCGGATCAGGTTCCCATGGACCAAGAGGCGAGATAGGCCTCCTGTTCGGGAGTGAGGGTGTCGATGCAGATGCCCTCGGCGTCCAGCTTCAGGCGCGCCACCTCGGCGTCGATGTCGGCCGGCACTCGGTGAACACCCGCAGACAACTCCCGCGCCTGGCTCGCAAGCCATTCCGCCACCAGTGCCTGGTTGGCAAAGCTCATGTCCATGACAGAGGCCGGGTGACCTTCGGCAGCGCCCAGGTTGACCAGGCGCCCCTCGGCAATGACCAGGATCCTCTTGGTGCCCTCGGGTCCTGGGTAGGAGAACTCCTCCACCTGGGGCCGCACCTCACGTCGGCCGGATGCCCCGGCGGCCTCGGCGAGGGCTGCGATGTCAATCTCGATGTCGAAGTGCCCACTGTTGGCGAGGATCGCCCCGTCTTTCATGAGCGAGAAGTGCTCCGAGCGCAGCACGTCACGGTTGCCGGTAACGGTGATAAAGATGTCGCCCTCTGGCGCGGCCTGCTGCATCGGCTCCACCCGGAAGCCGTCCATGACCGCCTCCAGGGCGGCCAGGGGGTCCACCTCGGTGACTATTACCTGGGCACCCATGCCCCGGGCACGGCTGGCGACGCCCTTGCCGCAGTAGCCGTAGCCGGCGACAACGACCCGCTTGCCCGCCAGCAGCACGTTGGTGGCCCTGATGACCCCGTCCAGGGTGGACTGGCCGGTGCCGTAGCGGTTGTCGAACATGTGCTTGGTGTTGGCGTCATTGACGGCGACGATCGGGTAGCGCAGGGCACCGTCGGCCTCCATGGCGCGCAGGCGGATCACCCCGGTGGTGGTCTCCTCGGTCCCGGCAATGACCTCTCCCAGATCGGAA